>CALJGU010000228.1 GCA_938075565.1 uncultured Opitutales bacterium
GTATGATCTGATGGGCATATATGCCTATCAGTATTGCGACGAGTTCGAAACCGCCTCTACTTACAGCCCTGAATCATGGAAACGCGCCATAACTTGCGCGGTCTGTATGGAAAGCCTCGCAGCCAAACACAAACTGGATCCACATGAGGCGTATACAATTGGGCTCCTACACTCGCTGGCTAACGCTATAAGCGAGGCTCATGAAGAAGAACTTGACCGACAATTGACCGACCCCTTCGGACGCTTGAATTCCCGCTTGAAGAGCTTTGGAAGTGCCGGTTTGAACTATACGCTCTTCCGATCCTGGGGATTTCCCGACAGCTTTACGGATCCTATTCGCTTTCAGTTTTCTCCCTTAGATTGCATCACGACCGGCAAGATGGCCTGCCTGCTAAACCTTTCTAAATGGATCACCGGGGCAATACGCGAAACCAATGAACTTCCCGATCAAGAAAAGGGACCGGATCTTCTAGTGCTAAACCTCCTCGGTGAAGGAGAGCAAACCCTATGGAATTTAGTCACCGATGTCAGCGACTGCCTGCAACGTGCGGAGGCGATGCTTCATGGGGACTACAATCTGGCCTAGAAATCCTTTAGCAGTACATTGGGGGCCAAAGACAGCAAGCGATGGGACTTTCCTAGCAGACACCCCTATTCCAGGCCAGACTGATCGAAGTCAATGTCAGGAGTATTAATCAAGAGAGGCAAATCCACCTCCACCATTTTGATTTCCTTGATTATCTCCTCCTTTTCCTCCTTCGGCAGCTCAATTTTTGGCGGGGTTCTCCAATCAAAACCCTGTTCGTCGAACCGCTTCTGGTAAAGCTCGGCAATTGCGATGTCGGGATTCGGTGGAGGGGCTGCGGGTAGTTCCGGCTCTGAATCCTCCGCTAATTCGACAGGAAGAAGTACTTCCTCCCTGTCCATTTCGAAAAATTTCAAGGTGATACTCTTCAAATACGGAGCTGCCATCACCAGAAAGACGCACATAATCAGAGTCGGAATGAGCGTTAATAGCATACCTGGACCCATAGGCTTGTCGATTTTGCTTCTCCAAATCTCCCGCTTGCTCTCTACAACCCCTGGTTTTCTTGGTTGAAACTTCATCGTGCTTTAGATTTACCGCCAAATGTGGGACCCCTTTTCCCTGATCATTTGCGAGATTAGAGCATTCCTTCCTGGATTTCGCAAGCCTCGGATCATCTCCTCAAACTAACGTGACAACGTTTGAAACCTGGTAAGACTCCATGAATAACGGTTAGAAAGATTACATTCCAAGGGTTCTTGGGATCAGGTGCCCAATCAAGACCGAGATCCACCCCTTGCCGTTCCGCGCTAAAAATCCTGAAAAAAACGTCCTTACTCAAAACGGGATTACGAGTGGGCAGAAATGGATTGCATTCGAAGGGGTTGATCGTACGGCTTTACTAAATCGTCTCGGTTAACAAGCGGAGCCAAAACATGGCTAAAGATCTCAAAGGCTACAAGCAGTCAAGGCGGCGAAAATTTGTCGGCCTCGACAAGAATGGTAACCCACCCGTTTTCCCATACGTCAAGGTGCAATACTCTTCCATACATGGCCATGGTCTTTTCGCGGCAAAGAAAGTCCCAAAGAACAAGTACTTCATTCAGTACATCGGAGAAATTATCCGAAAGAAGGAGTCGAAGAATCGAGGCATAACGCAATTCGAATCCTCTGTGAATTCAGAGGAAGGTTCGGTTTATATATTCGATTTGGACGACAAATACGATCTCGATGGAGGTTTCGATTGGAACATTGCTCGCCTAGCCAATCATTCCTGCCGGCCAAATTGTGAATCGCATGATTTGAAAGGCGAAATCTGGTTTATCGCTTTGAGGGATATCAAAAAAGGCGAGGAAATGACATTCAATTACGGATACGATTTGGAACACTGGGAAGAACACCCGTGTCGATGCGGTGAACCGAACTGCATCGGATACATTGCTCGTGAAGAAGACCGAAAGAAACTCCGCAAGATACTCAAGCAACGCGAGAAAATCCGGAGCTAAACACCGAGTATGCACCCGCTCCGGATTTTTCTCTTGGTATTGATTTTCGCGACTACTGCATCGCTGGAAGGGATTGTTCACGTCGTCAAAAAGGGTGAAAACCTAACCATTATTTCTAAAGCGTACAACGTATCCGTTGCTGAATTAAAGAAGGTCAACAATATCGAAAATGCTAACAACATTAGCATTGGGCAAAAACTTGAAATTCCGGGGTCAGCTCCCCGTTTTGTCGATTACAAGATAAGGAATGGAGAGAGCCTATCCAGTATCGCTGCGAGACACGGAGTAAAGGCCAAGGAGATCGCGGCATTCAACGGCATACGGGACTTCAACAAGATTAGAGCTGGCCAAGTAATAAAGATTCCTTCGACAACAGGAGGAGCCGCTAAAAAGTACTCCAGCCTTCCTTGGAGTGTTAGAAACGCTCTGGCAAAAATTCCGGTTAAACAGAGCCAATGGAAGACCATCGTCATTCATCATAGCGGCACCGTCGCCGACAGAGCGAAAAACATCGATCGATTCCACCGAGAAGAACGCAATATGGAAAACGGCATCGCCTACCACTTCGTCATCGAGAACGGGACTCGCGGAACCGAGAATGGAGACATATACATTAGCGAACGCTGGAAGAAGCAACTCCACGGAGGACATATGAAGCTATGGGCCCACAACCAGATCGCCATCGGTATCTGCCTGATCGGCAATTTTGAAAAATCTCGCCCAAAGGCGAAACAGATGGAGCAGTTGGAAGCGCTAATCAATTATCTTCAGGAAAAGGCAGGAATCCCTGGCAAAGCTGTCACCACCCATACATTAATGCATCCCAATCACACGCTTTGCCCCGGAAAATTCTTTCCGACAAGTCAGCTCAAAAGAATGGTCAATTAGTCAACTCAAGCCCTCAACATGGCTAGTTTTTAGAAAGGAAGTCGGCTGAGTACTGCGCCTCATAAGGAACACTGCGATAAGGGCCAAATCGCCACGACGTAACCTCCGGTTTATTCTCATAATCCTCATCCAAGCGACGGTACATCCATCCTTCTGGATCAACAAGCTCGTACCGAAGAACGACCGACCAAACCGCCTCCGAGCCTTCATATCCGTGGGCCAGAACCCAGCCCCGAATTTCAAAGCGATCGTCGCCCAGTTCTTTGAGCCTGCACCTGAAATCCCCCCATACTCCCGTAGAATTGAACCTGACCTGGTTGAACTGCCCTTCCTCAATCGGTTTAACGCGAAATGTCTCTATGATGTAGTCCCGAGCGATGCGAAAAACCTCCGCCCGATGTTCCGAAATCAGCTCTTCAGACGGCACAAATATAGGTGGGCGTCCATGCCCCAAGGCCTGGAATGCCAAAAAAATCCCAATAAATGTACGTAAACGCATTCGATCCCTTAATCGACACAATAGCAATCGGAGTTAAGTCCGTGCGAAAACCCTAGGAGTCCAGAGGGCAATAGCAGGGTTTCATTTGACTGGCCTCATCTTTCAATTTTCCTTCTTTTTGCCCAATGCTCACCCCCACTGAAACAAATCTGCTCATACTGATGACTTTCGTCATTATGTTTGGCCTGGGCTGCACCCTCTCCATCCGAGATTTCAGAGAAGCGATTCGCCACCCAAAAGCTGCAATTGTGGGCTTCCTGTCACAATATCTGATTATGCCAGCATTGGCCTTTGGAATGGTAAAGTTTTTCCGCTTTTCTGATCCTGTAGCCAT
>CALJGU010000229.1 GCA_938075565.1 uncultured Opitutales bacterium
GATAATCATCTGTAGGAGCAAATTTATTCGCGACCCGAACATCAAAGAAGTCGCGAATAAATTTGCTCCTACATTATTTAATGGAGGCCGGTACGAATTCTCTAATTATCCTGCATGATTAAAACCAGAGACCGCATAATAATAAACTTCGTTCATACGAAGTTCTTTTTTGATACCGCGAATAGAAGAGTCTCCATCAATCAACAGGTACTCGATACCCGCCATTTCGGCAAGGTCTTCCAGTTCTTCTGAACCCATGGCTTGACTGAAGATGGGATGATGAGATCCACCGGCAAGAATCCATGCAGTGGCGGAGGTTTTGAAATTTGGTTTGGGCTCCCAGACTGTTCGGGCAACCGGAAGCTTTGGAAGGTCTTCGTCCGGGGCAACGACATCGACCTCATTCGCTACCAATCGGAAGCGGTTTCCAAGATCCACGATGCTCGCATTCACTGCAGGCCCAGCAGGTGTATTGAAAACTAATCGCACAGGATCTTCCTTACCACCAATACCAAGCGGATGAATTTCCAACGACGGTTTGCCATCAGCGATCGATTCGCAGATCTCAAGCATATGTGAACCGAGCACCTTATTTCCTGCAGGATCCAAATGATAAGTGTAATCCTCCATAAAGGAAGTGCCACCATCCTTACCATGCCCCATCACCTTCATCAACCGAAGCAATGCACATGCCTTCCAATCCCCTTCAGCTCCAAATCCATAGCCATCGGCCATGAGACGTTGAACTGCAAGTCCCGGAAGTTGTTTCAAACCATGCAAATCCTCAAAGGTCGTGGTAAATCCCTTATAGTCGCCTTCTTCCAAAAATGTCCTAAGGCCGACTTCGATACGGGCACCTTCTCGCAGGGAGTCATGGCGATCACCCCCTTTGCGAAGGGATTCCACAACATGGTACTGGTCTTCGTAAATAGCACACAGTGCATCGATATCCGCATCCGAAGCAGCATTTACTTTCTCAACTAAGTCACCCACACCGTACCCATTGACTTCATACCCAAAGCGCGCTTCCGCCGACACCTTATCACCATCGGTGACAGACACATAACGCATATTGTCACCGAACCGGGCAAAGCGAGCCCCTTGCCAATCGGCCCAACCACGTGCAGCACGTGACCAAACACCGATCTCTTCCTGAACCGCCGGATCCTGCCAATGCCCCACCACCACCTTGCGGCGGTTTCGCATGCGGGCATTGATAAATCCAAATTCTCGGTCCCCATGGGCTGCCTGATGCAGATTCATGTAGTCCATATCGATTTCACCCCAGGGGAGATCTCGATTGAACTGAGTATGAAGATGCAGAAAAGGTTTGTTGAGATTTTTTAATCCCAAGATCCACATCTTAGCCGGAGAAAAGGTATGACACCAAAAGATGAGGCCGATACAGTTCGTATCGTGATTGGCATCGTTTATGATCCCGCGAATCTCAGCTGGTGTCTCCCCTATCGTCTTGTAAGTGATGGCAACTGGAATGGACGATGCAGCATTGAGTGTTTCAGCCACTTCCTGGGAGTTCATGCCAACCTGCTTCAAGGCTTCCGGACCGTACAGGTGCTGACTTCCAGTTACAAACCAGATCTCCTGATGACTAAAATCGAATAAACTCATAATCGTATCGAGTTAACAACTACCCCTTCCGAGCCGTTTCTTTGATTTCGAGAAGACGCTTCATAACTCTACCCAGATCAGAACCACCCACACCGCCGAAGGCGTCATGCAGTTTTTTATACTCACCGAATAGGTCATTGTAAACGGCCTGTGCCTCAGGGTTGGGCTTGTAAGATTCATCCTTCAGACTCGTCATCGCTGCTTGAGCAGATTGGAAATCATCGTACCCGCCCTTTTCAGAACCAGCAACTACCGCAGCACCTACAGCGGATCCCAAAGCGCAGGTTTGCGAAGAACTGGAGATGAGCATCTCGCGACCGGTTATATCGGCGTAGATCTGCATCAACATGGGATTCTTTTCTGCGATACCACCGGCACAAACCACTCGATTAACCGGCACGCCGTATTCGTCGAGCCGCTCAAGAATGGCTCGAGCACCAAATGCAGTTGCCTCAATCAAGGCACGATAGATTTCAGCCTGGGAGGTGTGAAGGGTTTGCCCCAGGAGAAGTCCCGATAAAAGCGGATCTACCAGGATGGTGCGGTTACCATTATTCCAATCGAGAGCTAAGAGACCACTCTCACCCGGCTTCAATTCAGACGCTTCTTCGGTCAGTCGAGCGTGCGTTTCACCGCCACCTTTTAATACTCGTTCTACGTACCAGGCGAAAATGTCGCCTACGGCCGATTGACCAGCTTCGACGCCAAAGTAACCAGGAAGAATGGCTCCTTTTACGATTCCACAGATTCCCGGGACGTCCGCGATCTCCTTGTCGGCACGAACCACTCCACAATCGCAAGTGGAAGTTCCAATCACCTTTACTAAGGTGCCTTCATCTACTCCAGCGCCGATGGCACCGTAGTGGACGTCGAACTCACCCATGGCAATCGGGATACCCGCTGGAAGACCGAGCTTAGCTGCCCACTCATCACAGAGATGGCCTGCAATCTCAGATGCATCATGCGCCTTCTCATAAAGACGGTCTTTCAAGTCGGCCAACTTCGGGTCGAGCATCGATAAAAATTCCTTGTCCGGAAGCCCGCCCCAATCCTCGGCGTAAAAGGCTTTGTGACCCGCAGCACACACACCACGTTTGACCGCTTTGGGATCAGTAACACCACCCAGGATCGCAGGGACCCAGTCACACAATTCTACCCAGCTGTAAGCCGCATCGAACAGATAAGAATCCACATTCAAACAATGCCATAGTTTGGACCAGAACCACTCCGAAGAATAAGTATTTCCACACCTGGCCACGTACTGTGGACGGTGCTCACGAGCCAGCTCAGTAATTGTGGCCGCTTCCTTTACGCTGGTGTGGTCTTTCCAAAGCCAGCATTCCGCATTGAGGTTTCCTTTCCAAGGTTCCTGGACGGCAAGGGCCTGATTGTTTTCATCAACTGGGATCGGGCTGGATCCAGTGGAATCGACGCCGAGACCAATGACTTTGTCAGCAGAGAAATCCGCATCGGCCTCCTTCGCTTCAGCTAGAGCCTCAACGATACTAGCCTCTACACCAGCCACGTAATCTCCTGGGTGTTGTCGAGCAAGATTGTGATCGGAGGAATCCAGAAGGATGCCAAGCTCACCACTCGGGTAATTAAATACAGATGTTCCTAACTCTGCTCCATCTGAGCAGCGAACAACAATGCTTCGCACCGAGTTGGTGCCGTAATCGATTCCAATTGTGTAGGCCATAAAGTGTAATTTACTGATTTTAAAAGTAGGGCTGAGCTGACTCTGACTAAAGCTCCAGATTACTTGACAGTAATGTCTTGAAACAGATACTCAAAACCATGGCGCGAGTTACACTTAAAGCCATCGCCGAACGGTTAGGCTACTCTAAAAACACGATTTCTCTGGCCCTGCGCAATAACCCGCAGATTCCGGAAAAAACCCGCAATAAAATCAAAAAGACTGCGGAAGAAATGGGCTATCAATCGAATGCGGTTGTCTCGCACTTGATGGCTCAATTGAGGGCCAGCCAAACTCCTCGTTTTCAAGCAAAACTGGCCTTGATCAACGCACACCAGGATCAAGATGCACTCCGTTCTCACCCGACGATTCCAAATTATGTAAAGGGCTGCGAGGGGCGGGCCAAGCAACGTGGCTATAGTTTTGATCGTTTCTGGCTTCATGATCCTAAGCTTACGCCAGACGGATTCATTCGCATCCTCAAGACTCGAAACATTCAGGGACTAGTCATTGTAGGCCTCATGTCGACTAATCGTCTACCTAAAGCCTTTACTAAGGTCTGGAAGGAATTCCCGGTGGCAATCACTGGTGTGCAAACCCGCAACCCAACCTTGAGTTTCTGTTGTGTCGACCATTACGACCTGGCTCGTCGTGCGGTCAACCGAGGCATCGGCCTTGGATATAAACGACCAGCGTTGGTGTTGGATGACGTCATTGATCAATTGGTGGAGAAGCGTTTCACCTCAGGTTTCTTGAGTGGTCAACAAACACTGCCGGAAGATCAACGCATCGAACCATTCATGAACTGGGGCTCTTTGGAGAAAGACAAAAAAGCCTTCCAAGCTTGGTTTGAGAAAAACAATCCCGATATTCTGTTCATTCTCTACAACACCGTCCTCCATTGGCTGGAGGAAATGGGAATTCGTATACCGGAAGATGTCGGAGTTGCCCAACTGGAATGGCGTGAGTCTCGGCCGAACATCGCGGGCATGGACCAACACAGCAACCTAACCGGTGAAGCGGTTGTAGATATGGTCATCAATCAAATTCACAATAACGAACGAGGCATCCCCCAATTCCCACTTTCAACACTGGTTGGATCTTCTTGGATTGAAGGAGAATCTGTCCGCAAACAATAAGCCTGATTCGCCTGTAGCGGTAAAATAAAAAAAGAACTGATAAGGTTGTAAGTTGGGCATGATACTCCATCCTCTCGGCACTTACTAATCTCCCTTTATCCATTTATTAAATTACTTACCTCTTTGAGACACCTACATGAGTAAGCAACCAAACGTCATCGTCTTCTTCACCGATCAGCAACGCTGGGATACAACGGGTGCCCATGGAAACCCATTGAACCTGACTCCCAATTTTGATCGAATGGCAGACCACGGTACTCACATTGATGCCAGCATCACTTGTCAACCAGTGTGCGGACCTGCTCGCTCTTGTTTGCAAACCGGGCTTTACGCCACGCAGACCGGCAGTTGGCGCAATGGGATTCCTCTCAATCCGGATCTCAAGACTCTGCCTCAATATTACAAAGAAGCCGGATACACCACCGGCTACATCGGCAAGTGGCATCTGGGAACAACTGAGGGCGCCGTACTTAAGCATGAGCGCGGCGGCTATGAGTATTGGCTTGGAGCGAACGTTCTCGAGTTTGTATCCGATGCTTACGATTGCGTTTTCTTCGATGAGAATGACGAAAAGGTGAAGCTTCCAGGATATCGCGTAGATGCGCAAACTGACGCGGTCATTCGTTATATCGATGACAACAAGGATAACGAAAAACCCTTTTTCCTATTTGTATCTTATTTGGAACCTCATCACCAGAATCATGTAGATGATTATCCCCCCCCAGACGGCTACCGTGAACCGTACACCGGTAAGTGGACGCCACCTGACCTTCAACAATTAGGAGGCACGACGGGCCAACACCTGGGTGGGTATCTGGGTATGATCAAGCGATTGGATGAAGCCCTCGGCCGCACGCGCGATGCAATCAAGAGCTTGGATCTCACCGAAGATACCATCATACTCTATACTTCGGATCATGGCTGTCATTTTAAAACCAGGAACGACGAATATAAACGCTCAGGTCATGAAGCTTCCGTTCGCGTGCCTACCGCATTTTCCGGTCCGGGCTTCGAGATGGGCGGACGCCGAAAGGAAGTCGTTAGCCTGATCGATTTAGTTCCAACCCTGCTAGACGCATCAGGCATTGAACCCCCTGAAGTAATGTCTGGTCGTTCTTTGATGCCTCGCCTTCGCGGGAGCACTGACGATTGGGATAATGCCGCATTGATCCAAATCAGCGAATCTCAGGTGGGCCGAGCCATTCGCACCAAGCGCTGGAAGTATGGAGTCGTTGCTCACGATAAAGATGGAGAAACCGAGTCTTGCTCAGACAGCTACGACGAAGACTATCTCTACGACTTAAGTACGGATCCATACGAACTTCAGAATCTCATAGAGTTCCAATCGCATGGTCCGGTTTGTGATCACTTGAGAGACAAACTGCTACGCGAAATGGGCAAGGCTGGTGAAGATGCACCAACTATTGTGCAGAAAGAACGGACGCAAGTGGGACAAAGGAAGCTGTTCGAGAAGGAGATTGCGGAGTAAGTAAAGTAGCACAGGCATCTTGCCTGTGTATGGTCAGAGAACGGAGTTAAATCTGAGAGATCATTTGCTCAAAGGATCTAGGGCCTATCTCCTCCATTTTACATCACTGTTTCAAAACACAGGCAGGATGCCTGTGCTACTCTACCAAAGATTGGTTTGCGCAGAGATGTCTCCCAGCCCACATTTCCAAAATGACTTCTCTTGGACTCCTTTACGCAATCATCACGGTGATTGCCTGGGGAGTGTGGCTGACCCCATCTGAGAAAGTCTCTTTGCCAAATCCGCAAACGCGGAGTTTCTATGTTGCTTTGGGCAATTTGATCCTGGCGACCTTCGCTCTCTTTATGGTTGGAGTGGAAAAACTGAGCCTGGAACTATTCCTTCTTCCCTTTCTGGGCGGACTCATTTGGGCAATCGCTGGCATGTGTGCCTTTTATGCCACGTCTACCATTGGCATGGCCAAGGCCATCGGCACCTGGGCCCCCTTGAACATTATTGCAGGTATCGCCTGGGGAATGATTCTTTTTGGAGAGTTTCTAAAGACAGGTCCTCTTAATCTTGTTTTTTCGGCGGCTTCAATCGTGATGATCATCACGGGCATTCTCCTCATCATTTTCTCCGGCCAAGCCAAAGACTCACCCACAGCAGCGAAACACATCAAGGCTGGATTCGCGAGTGCCATAGCCACAGGTATTCTCTGGGGAAGCTATTTTATTCCCACCAGCTATCTGGCTCGGAAAAACCCTGAAGTGAACGAATGGATAACTGCATTCCCTCTAGCGGTTGGTATATTCATAGGAAGTTGCATACTCCTCGTGCTGGGGCGCAAATGGCCAACTTGTAAGAGCCGGGCAGATTTCAGTCGGGTTATGATCACCGGTATCCTCTGGTCGATCGGAAATTTTGGAATGCTCTTGATGGTCCAGGAGATTGGTATGGGTAAAGGCTTCACCATTGCCCAACTCTGCGTTGCTGTCGCGGTCTTAATCGGGGTGTTCTACTTTCGAGAACCCGCCCCCGGAACCAAAGCAGCAAAGTGGACACTCATCGGTGTTTCCATCGCAACTCTGGGCGGCGTGTTACTTGGTAATTTGAAGAACGGCATGTGAAGTAAAGTTGCACAGGCATCTTGCCTGTGTAAGATCAGAGCACGGAGTTTAATCTGAGAGTCTTGATTCTTCAGGAATGGATGGGCTTCAAAAGCTAATCCAAAATTGTCGTTTCAACACACAGGCAAGATGCCTGTGCTACTTTACTGGAGGCTGCCAGGGAATGCTACCTCGTTGCTGGTAGTGAAGGGCTAACCTGGAACGCAGCTCGGTGAAATGTGGCACCCTGGGATACTCGTTGATCGTCTTCCCCTCGAGCAGGTTGTTCTTCTCGTAAGGATCTTTTTCGATGTTGTACATCTCGAATGATTCGTAAGGGGAATTGTGCAAGAGTTTGTAATCACCAATGCGGACCGCTTCGATAGTCTTTCCATTGTAAGCAATGCCTCCTTCGCGACGAGAAAAGATCATGGCACGATCGGAGACATCAACGCGTTTCCCTTCGAGCACAGGTGCAAAACTAACGCCATCAATGGGACCGTCCCAATCAATGCCACAGGCTTCCATGATCGTTGGAAAGACATCCATCGTCATCGCTGTGTGCGAATTCTTAGAACCCGCTTTCACTTTACCATCCCAAACAACGACCGCTGGGACGCGAAGACCACCTTCGTAGACCGTTCCCTTTTGATCACGTAAAGGTCCATTGTCGGAGCCAAAACGCAGGGAGCCACCATTGTCGCTGGTGAAAATGATCAGGGTGTTTTCATATACGTCATTGTCCTTGAGCGATTGAATGACTTGCCCGATTCCATAGTCCATGTGTTCGGTCAGCGCTACAAGCTTGGCGCGTTTCTCGGTAATACCTGGCTCACGTTTCATCACTTTCTCCACCCACTCTTCCGGTGGTTGGATCGGACTGTGCGGCGCATTGTATGCAAGGTAGAGGAAGAAGGGTTCTTCCCGTTCGGATGCATCGCCAATATAATCTACAGCCCATTGGGAAAATAGATCTGTGGCATGCCCCTCGGGATCGATCTCACCATAATTTAGCCGCATGAAGTTGTGACCGTGACGACGGTGATGATAATAGTCATCCATCATGTCGCCGATAAAACCTTTGAAGTGGGTAAACCCACGATCGCTAGGCAAATTCGGCGATTCCAAACCCAGGTGCCATTTTCCGA
The DNA here is from genome assembly GCA_938075565.1 of uncultured Opitutales bacterium. Classification (GTDB taxonomy): domain Bacteria; phylum Verrucomicrobiota; class Verrucomicrobiia; order Opitutales; family UBA2995; genus UBA2995. Next base: position 8,190 of record CALJGU010000229.1, read on the forward strand.
CCAAGGCAGTATGATAACCGTTGCGCTTCATCACCGTAGCAATGGAAGTTGAATTCGGATCCCAATAACCCCAGGTGTTTAACTCAAGGTCACGAATGACGCCTTGAACTCCCACCAGATCCTGTTGCCGCCCCGTTAGCAGCGCGGCCCGAGAAGGAGAACAGACTGGGCAGTTTGCATAGAAGTTGTCGAAGCGCATTCCCGCATCGGCCAAGGCATCGATTGCTGGCGTCTCAATGTCCTTTTTGTTATAGTAGGATACATCGAAGTATCCTTGATCATCGGTGAAAATGATCAGCACATTGGGTCGATTCGCCTGAAGATAGGCAGTGGCCAGGCACAAGAATGCCGTAAATGATAAAAAGCGTTTCATAAAGACCTTCTATCGACGACCACGTTGAAAGGCTGGATCCTCTTCAGGAACCTGATATCGTTCGCGAAGACGGCCCAGTTGTGTCAACTTTTGTTTTTGTATTTGAGCGTATTCAGCACTTCCATACACGGAATTCATTTCTTCAGGATCCTGTTCCAAATCGAAGAGTTCCCAGTCGTCGATCTCTTCATTCTCCAACTGGTAATAGTGAATCAACTTGTATCGACCATCCGTAACACCGTAGTGACGAGCCACATTGTGCCCACCTGGATTTTCGTAGTAATGATAATAAAACGCTTGGCGCCAGTTATCAACTTCACGTCCCCGGAAGAGTGGCTCCAGGCTTCGTCCCTGCATATTCTCGGGGATCTTCACATTGGCGAGGGACAGAAAGGTTTCGGCAAAATCTAGATTCGAGACAATCTCGTCGCGAACCGTACCTGCTTTAATAACACCGGGCCAACGAACCATGAGTGGGGTCTTCAGCGACTCTTCGTACATCCAACGTTTGTCGAACCAACCGTGTTCACCGAGATACCAACCTTGATCGGACGAATAGATTACAATGGTGTTATCGGCTAAGCCATTCTCGTCGAGGTAATCAAGCACACGACCAATGCCATCATCGACGGACTTCACACAACGGAGGTAGTCCTTCACGTAGCGCTGGTATTTCCACTGGATGATTTGCTTCTCCGTCATATTGGGAAGTGCGGCCAGGTAGGCTTCATTCTTTTCCTTGTAAGCTCGGTTCCAAATTTCCCACTGTTCGTCATTGAGATTGCCGCGAGGCTCAAGCTTGAGATCGCGCGCATTCATGTGAGTCTTAATCTCCATCGCCTGACGAGCAGCCGATTGAGTGCGACCGGAGTAATCGTCAAAAAGCGTTTCTGGTTCGGGAATAGTCACGTCATCCAACCAGTTCAGGTACTTTGGGCCAGGCTTCCAGTCACGGTGGGGAGCCTTGTGCTGATACATGAGCATGAATGGCTTGTCGTCTTTGCGATCGTTGTCCAACCAGGCGAGTGTCTTGTCCGTGATCACATCGGTGGTGTAGCCGGTATTTTGTTGGGTTACGGGTTCGCCGTTTCCATCCTGAGTAATCATAGGAGGATTGTAGTAAGGGCCCTGCCCGACCAACACATCGTAATGATCGTAACCCTGTGGAGTGGAACCCAGGTGCCATTTACCAACTACAGCAGTTTGATAACCTGCTTTCTGAAGTAGCTTTGGAAACGTCTGTTGGTCCCCATTGAATGTAATCCCGTTACGAAAGAAGCCGTTCAGGTGGCTGTACAATCCGGTTTGAATTACCGCTCGACTGGGGCCACAAATCGCGTTGGTTACAAAACAACGGGTAAACTTCATACCCTCATTGGCTAGTCGATCCATGTGAGGGGTCGACATACGGGAAGGATCGTAAGCACTCAGTGCCTGCTCACAGTGATCATCCGTAAAGATGAAAAGGATGTTCGGCTGGTTTTGGGCAAACAGATTACCTGCCAGACAGAGTAAGGCGAAAATCGCCAGGTGTAGCTTGAGTAGTTTCATAAGTTCTAGATTTAGGGTAGTAAGAAATAAGGTTCGTTCAACAGGCGGGCTTTAAGATCTAAGTATTCCCGTCCTGGATCTGTGGCTGGATCAAATTGTGTATTGACGGTAGGGATACCAGCATTGATCGACTTTAAATAGTTATCCAACTGAAGACTCATATGAACCACTCGATTGGTGTCCTCTCCGGCCAGGTCATTAGTCTCCTCAAGGTCCTCATCCAAGTTATAAAGATAATATTCGCCGGTTTCCCAAAACTTGATAAGCTTGTAGCTTCCCTGGTACATCGCCGTCGATGGCTGTCCCGCTTTTTGCAACTGATAATGTGGGAAATGAACAACCAGAAACGGATGTTCCCGTTCCACAGATGCATTACCTTCCCCGACTAGCACACCATTCAGGCTGCCTCCTTCAAGTCCATTTGGCAGAGAATCAATCCCGAGCCAATCGCAGATGGTCGGAAATAAATCCCATCCGATTACTCGCTCACGGCTTCGACTGTGATCAATTCCAGGACCCGCAATAATCAGAGGAACACGTATACCACCTTCCCAGGTTGTGGCTTTCCAGCCGTGCAAAGGACCATTCGTATTGCCCGGATTGTTCAATGGGTAACTGCCATTGTCTGCGATGTAGATTACATAGGTATTATCTTCGATGCCGAGTTCTTTGATCTTGTCTATAGTCATACCAACTCCGGAATCCAAATCCTCCGACATGGCAGCATGTCCTGCCAGGGCATGACGCTCGCCGGGCTGTCTGCTCTCAACCACCTCTAGAGTAGAATCCAAAGAGTATATAGCCAAGTGAGTCGCATAGTGAGACAATTGCATAAAAAAGGGTCGATCGGCTTTAACCTGCTCCTCCATCCATTCATTGCCACGTTCTGTGATAGAAAAAATGCGCTTGGGGTTAGGGTCTTCGCTACGTCCTTCGAGGTTGCCAGTCGCTCCTGTGCTTGCATCAAATCCGTGCCGCTCTGGACCACCTCCATTAATATGCCACTTACCAAAGTGAGCCGTCGCATAGCCTGAACGATGCTGCTTGATCCACTCAGCGATCGTGATCTCTTCGTCCGCAATATCATTCACATGCGGTGGAGGGATAACTCTATTGCCTTCAAAAAATGCACCTCGGTGGCGGTCAACAATATCACTCATCTGCAACTTCGCAGGACTCTTCCCCGTGAGGATCGAATAACGAGTGGGTGAACAATTGGGGTGTGGTGCATAAGCTGAAGAGAAAACCACACCGCGGTCGGCCAATTTCTCTAGATGAGGTGTCCTTACGTAATCACTCCTCGACTCAAGAACATTCTCATCCATAAGGACGGAAGTCGCTCCCCAGCCTTGATCGTCCGTTAAAATGAGAACGATGTTGGGAGCTGCGGCGGCAACTAACAGCTTACTCGAGAGAGTTAAGCAGAACAAAAACAGACACAAAAAGAAGCGATAAGAATACATAAATTTCTAGTTACCAAAATTGAATTCAGCCTTCCGCAGGAATGTAGTGACGAGTGAGCGTATCAAGGATCACATTACGAACACGCTCTGGATCAATCTTCCCCAACTTGCGGTATAGGACCTCTCCCTCCTGATTGACGAGGATCGAATACGGAACTGGCCCAGGCCACTCAGGGTCCAACGCCTCAGCGAGGTCATCGACGCTAGAACCAATGTAGCGATAGTTATTGGTTGTACGCCCCTCAGCCTCGACCGTCTTGCGCAACTTGTCACTCATCACTGCACGATGCTTCCCCAGGAACGCTTCTGCTCTTCCCTTCATATTAGGTTGATCGAGGCTGATAGTAATCAGTTCAAATTCACGGCGACTGAATTTCCGCGCAATAGCAGTCAGATCAGGAAATTCTTCCACACAGGGTGCACACCAAGTGGCCCATACATTTATAAGTCGAAGTTTCTCCGTGCCGTTCTTCCGGAGAGCAGCAATCCCTTCAGCATCGATATCCTCCATGGTCGCTTTGAAAGACTGCCACTGCTGTTCCTCCTCGACGACATGAGCATTGCGCTCTTTCCATTTAGTGGAGCATCCGTGTGCTCGGGTGGTTTCAACAGGCACTGGATTGCCAGCTAGGAGCGCATCAATCGCGTTACGCGCGTCGGGATGTTTAACAGTTGCCGGATCTGGAAATCGAGAATCATCGAAACGGCCGTTGTAACGCAGCTTTCGGTCTTTATCGAAAATCAAAACGTGAGGTGTGGCCAAACATCCGTAAGCCTTGGCAACATTTTGAGTTTCCCCGTCATAAAGAAAGGGAAAGGTCCAACCATAGTCCTCGGCATAGCGTTTGGAGTCCTCGAAAGATTCATCGTAGTCGGTATGGCCGAACTCATCCGGCCGCAGGCCCGAGTTGTGATTGGGATTAATAGCCACAAAACTGAAACTCTCATCTTTGTAATCGTCGACGAATTTGAGCATGCGCCCCATCACTCCATGCGAAGTGGGACAGTGCGTGCCGGTAAAATAAACGACTAGGATATCAGATCCGCCAAAGTTGGCCAGAGTGTACTGTCGGCCGTCTGTGCCAGGCAAAGAAAAGTCAGGTGCCTGATCTCCGATATTCAACGTGGTGAATCCGGCTGGAAGGTCCTTAGGAGTTGCGGCGAAGGCAGAAAAGGACGAAACGGCCAATAAAGCTGCGATTAGGGTAATTGTCTTCAGGGTATTCATGCTATAAATAAGAATTCCGAGACTAGAAGGGATTTTTGGATATTCAACTCCATAAGCAAGAAAGCGGCGCTCGATGCTTGTCGAGGAACCTTTGGCATCTATGGTACCTCACAATGTCTAAAGGTCTTCATACCTCCCTCACCCTTAGTTTTCTATCATTTGCACTCACCTGCCAGGCCTATGCGCAAGACCTTGCTACCTCTCTTAAAATCCTGGAAGCAGGCATCGAAATTACCATTCACAAGAGCCCCCAGGACCATACGCTGAAATTGGCCCGTTTTAGAAACCCGATTAAAAGTGTCATCCTGAAGCAGTAAGAAAAAGAAACCGTTTTAGCTATAAAGCCCTACCCAAGTCACTGGGAGATTGATCTGGAAAAACATCGAAACCTTGTTGGCAGCACTGTGATCATTGAAACACAGGGTAAACCCATACGTGCCGGTAAAGGGTTTATTGCAATGCCAGACGACACAGGCACGGTGAGTCTTCATGCCTACCAAGCCATCACCGTTGGGGAACGGCTTCGCTATGAGCCTCAACCAAATAAGAACACCCTAGGCTATTGGACCAACCCTGAGGATTATCCCGAGTGGTTGTTCCAGGTAGCAAAACCAGGGAAATATCGTGTCGTAATCCACCAAGCCTGTGGAAAAGATCAGGACGGCAGTTCAGCAGAAGTAAGGGTCGGTGAAGAAACCATCAGGTTCAAAGTCAAAGACACAAAGAGCTTTCAAACCTTCGAAGCGCGCAGAGTCGGTACTCTTAAAATTGAATCTACAGAACCGCAGAGTCTTCAGAT
>CALJGU010000230.1 GCA_938075565.1 uncultured Opitutales bacterium
AAATCGAAGAGTTGTACGATATTGAAAATGATCCACACGAATTAACCAATTTGGCTTTGGACCCGGCCTATCGATCGACTTTAACTGAATTGAGATCCAGAATGCTTGGCGAACTTGATCGCATGGACGCAGGTTTAGTGAAGAACCTTCCCGAACCCAAACGAACTCCATGATATCTTTTAATAAGGCAGGCTGTTTGATTCTGTTATTTGCTTCACTTTCCTTAGCTGCACAGAGTGAGCGTCCTAACGTGCTTTTTATAGCGGTGGATGACCTTAATAACTGGGTAGGCTTTCTGGATAATCACCCTGGGGTCAAAACCCCGCATATGGATCAACTGGCGAAGCAGGGCATGGTGTTTACCAACGCTTACTGTTCAGCCCCTGGTTGTAATGCATCGCGATCAAGTTTGTTTACCGGGCTGAGACCGTCCAGTACGGGGATTTACGCCAACGGGCATGATTGGCGCAAAATGGATACTACTAAGGATGTGGAAACTCTGCCGGACACTTTGCAAGCCGGAGGTTACAAGACGGCACGTGGTGGTAAGCTCTACCATGCGCATACACTTCGTGAGTCAGCTTACGAAGGACATCTGGACCCTGAACCCTGGGATGGTTATTTTCCTTCACGGAATCTCCAGTTGCCACCCGAGGTCGAGCCGGAATCCTGGCCAGTGAACACTTCAAGGATGTTCTATCAAGGTCGTTGGGATTGGTCGCCCTTAGATATTGAAGATGCCGAAATGGGGGATGCGAAGGTCGTCTCCTGGGCTGAAGCAGAATTGTCCAAGACGCATGAGAAACCCTTATTTCTTGGAGTCGGTATTTATCGTCCGCATTGGCCATGGTGGACGCCCCAATCTTATTTTGACCAACATCCACTTGATGGAATTGAGTTTTTGCCGGAACCTGTGGATGACTTGGATGATTTGCCGGAAGCCGGGCGAAAAATGGTTCGAAGTAAATGGGATGATTGGATTCTGGATAAGAACCTGCGCAGCCATGCGATGCAGGGCTACATTGCTTCAATGACATTCGCGGACGTGATGGTCGGGCGTTTGTTGCGAGCATTAGAAAATGGTCCCCTTGCCGATAATACCATTATCGTTCTGTGGTCAGATCATGGTTACCACATTGGGCAAAAACATCATTGGGAAAAGTTCGCTCTATGGGAGCAGACTACGAATGTGCCATTTATTATTGTAGATCCACGTAATGGGAAAGCTGGTACGCGCATTTCTCAGCCTGTTAGTCTGTTGGATCTTTATCCGACCATAGCTGATCTTTGTGGCTTGGAGGCCCCGGAGCACCTTGAAGGTAAAAGTCTTCTGCCGCTATTACGAAACCCGGAGCTGGAAACTAACCGTGGAGTCATTACGACGCAAGGATTGAAAAACCATGCCGTGCGGTCTGCTCATTGGAGATACATTCGGTATGCCGATGGATCTGAGGAGCTATACGATCACCGGAATGACCCTCAGGAGTTTACCAATTTAGCCGGCAATGGTGAGTTTGACTTTGTGAAACGGTACCTTGCGTCCATGTTGCCGCTTAGAAATGTCAAACCACCTGCGCGAGGGGCTGACTGATTATTATTAAGAGAATAGTCAGTAAGTTTAAATAGATCGGTGCGGGAGATTTATTTGTTTGGATAACCCCTGGGATTTATGCATAAATAACACTTGTCTCCTAACTAATCCTACACTCTATGGATCCACTCTTCGTTCTTCTCATTGGGGTTGCTATTGTCTTTATCGGCATCCTGGTATTTAAACTGCATGCGTTCTTTACGCTGACTCTCGCAGCCATGGCGGTTGCCGCCTTTTCCAGTCCCGAGCTGATATCAGCCTTTTGGCAAGGTGAAGGGAAGTCGGTGGCTGAGGCAACCAGTCTGGCAAACGCACCCTTTGGACTCCGAGTCGCAACCGCGTTTGGGGTGACATGTGGAAAGATCGGAATCGTTATCTGTATGGCATCGATTATCGGGAAGACGCTTTTGGATAGTGGTGCTGCTCTGAGAATTGTCCGAGCCATTTTGAAAGCGCTTGGAGAAAAACGGGCTCCTGCAGCTATGGGAGCCAGTGGCTTCTTTCTAGGTATTCCAGTTTTCTTTGATACGGTCTTTTACTTGATGGTGCCGTTGGCCAAGGCCCTGGCTGCCTCTACCAAGCGAAATTATGGTCTATACATTTTGGCCATCATCGCGGGAGGTTCTATCGCGCATTCGCAAATACCGCCTACACCGGGTCCCTTATTTGTAGCCGAACAACTCGGCATAGATATTGGCATGATGATGATCTCTGGAATCATCGTAGGTGGAATCGCTGCGTTTAGTGGTATGCTTTACGCCAAGTGGATTAATAAGAAAAAACCTATTCCGTTCCGTGACTTGGAAGAAGGTGGCGATACCGAGATGCAAAGTTGGGATGATGTGAATGATTCTGATTTGCCCAACCTTTGGTTGTCCATGGCGCCTATCGTTCTACCTTTAATTCTTTTGTCGGGTAAAACGATATTAACCGGAGTTGCAGGTGCAGCTGGATTAGAGCTCCCTGGATGGTTTGCCAACTTGGTCGGATTGCTAGGCGACAAGAACGTAGCGCTTACTTTAGGTGCCTGTATTGGTCTCTTTACGCTCTTTAAAATGAAGGGTGGCAATGATGCCGTGAAAGAAGCCATGCAAGCAGCCCTTGCCAGTGGTGGTATCGTTTTGATGATCACTTGTGCTGGTGGTGCTTTCGGTGGAATGCTTCAACAATCTGGTATCCGCGAAGTGGTTGCATCACTCGGCGTAGGAAACGGATTTTGGTTTTTACCAATGGCCTTTATTCTGACGGCCATGATTCGGACGGTGCAGGGATCGGCTACCGTGGCGATGATTACTTCAGTGGGGATTCTTGGTCCTATGGCAGGGGAATTAACCTTTCATCCCATCTATTTGGCCATGGTCATTGGCTTCGGTTCTAAGCCTGTGCCTTGGATGAACGATAGTGGATTCTGGGTAATCAGTAAAATGAGTGGGATGACCGAAGGTGAGACCTTAATGAATTTCTCGGTCATGGCTACGATCATGGCGACAGTGGGTTTAATTTTTAGCATTATCGGATCTATCGTACTTCCGCTTAATGGATTGATGTAAGTAATATGGAACAATTTAATTTAAACGGAAAAGTTGCCCTGGTATCGGGCTGTAGTCGCGGTATTGGAAAAGGGATGGCTGTGGCTCTCGCCGAAGCCGGAGCAGATATTGTAGGTGTGGCTGCACATATGGAATCATCGGGCAGTGCTGTTGAGCAGGAAGTTCAAGCGCTCGGTCGATCATTTTCAGGTTATAGCTGCGACTTTTCGGATCGCAAAGCTTTGTATTCGTTTATTGAGGACGTGAAATCAAAACATCCTCGAATAGACATTCTAATTAACAATGCGGGCACTATCCTGAGGAAGCCCGCGGCCGAGCATCCTGATGAGTATTGGGATAAGGTCATGGAGGTGAATTTAAACGCCCAGTTTGTTCTTTCACGTGAGTTTGGAAAAGAGATGGTCGAACGTGGAAGCGGTAAGATCATTTTTACAGCGTCACTCCTAACTTACCAAGGTGGCATTACGGTACCCGGCTATGCCGCAAGTAAGGGAGGCATTGGTCAACTAACCATGGCTTTGGCGAATGAATGGGCCGGTAAAGGTGTAAATGTAAACGCTATAGCCCCAGGTTACATCGCAACTGATAACACGCAGGCGCTTCAAGATGATCCTGTTCGAAGTGAGCAGATACTAGGACGTATACCTGCTGGACGCTGGGGGCAGCCTGAGGATTTTAAGGGTCCTGTCGTATTTCTAGCATCCGATGCGGCGAGCTATGTTCATGGCACCACTCTGCTCGTAGATGGAGGATGGATGGGACGCTAGTCCATAAGACCTACTTGTTGCATGGCTGAAATAACCAGAATCGAATCCAAGCTTTATAATGTTCCGCTAAAGGAAGCGCTTTATGATGCGCAGCACGGACTTCATACGCACTTTGAATTGATAGTAGTTTCTATCTACCTGAAGGACGGAAGCTCTGGCACCGGATATACCTATACTGGAGGAAGAGGCGGCACCGCTGTTCAAGCCATGATTGATCAGGACTTGGCTCCTGCTCTGAAAGGTCAAGATGGCGCCAATGTTGAAGCGATTAACGAATTTTGCGAATGGTACATTCACTACGTCGGCCGTGGCGGGATTGCTTCATTTGCCATATCGGCGCTGGACATCGCTCTTTGGGATATTCGCTGCAAACAGGCTGAAAAGCCACTCTGGCAATATTTGCGCGGCGAGGCCCCAACCTGTAAGGCTTATCATGGTGGCATTGATTTAGATTATACCTTGTCGCAACTTACTCAGAGTGTTCGAACAGCTTTGGATAATGGTTTTAATGCGGTAAAAATTAAAATCGGCAAAGACGACTTTGCTGAAGATTTGGAGCGCATTGCTGCTGTCCGAAAGGAAATTGGTGATGAGGTGCCCTTTATGGTGGATGCAAACTATTCAATGACGGTTACAAATGCCATTGAATCCTCCAAGGCAATGGAGCCTTACGATATTTTTTGGTTCGAAGAACCAACCTTGCCCGATGACTTTGCCGGCTTTGGCAAGATTGCCGACGCTACAAAGACTCCATTGGCTATGGGGGAGAATCTGCATACCATGCTTGAGTTCAGTTATGCATTTGATCAGTCGAAACTGTCGTTTATTCAACCGGACGCCTCTAATTGCCTTGGTATTACAGGTTGGTTGAAGGTTGCTGAGATGGCTCGTTTCTACGGCGTGTCTATTTGCTCACATGGGATGCATGAACTACATGTCAGCTTGCTCGCTTCACAACCTAACTCCGGATGGTTGGAGCATCATAGTTTCCCCATCGATGAATATACTATACGTCCTCTGGTTTTAGAGGATGGACTTGCGGTTGCCCCGGATGATCCAGGAATCGGGGTTCAATTTGATTGGGCTAAGCTTCGTCCTTACCGGGAGCTTTAGTCAGCTTATTTGCTCTTCGCTTAAGCTAGGTCCAAAGGTTTACCGATTACAAATAGTCAGATGAGTGATCCGTTTAGTTGCTTTCACCAATTGATTGCTGCTTTACATGATGGACTAGGAATAAGAGCAAAATTAAAGCCACGAAATTGAGCCGAACTCCCCAAGGTGGCCCTTTGAAGAAGTAGAGGTAAAAAGTATTGCCGAATCGAAGATCAAAGCTAAGTCCGTTACTTCCTACTCCGGGGATGAAACTAAAGCCACTGGTAAGCTGGTAGGATATGATTGGCGAATGTATCACGGGGATTTGAATGCCGAGTGATACGAAAAGTAGACCCGTCCTGTTTGGGTTCTGAACGAATATCAAGCCTGATACTAAGATGAATAAGTATAGCAGGATAAAGATAAGCATGATTATCAGGTAGCCTGCATTTTGCGCCTGTGGAGAAAAAATTAATTGGGAAGACAATATTACTCCGGTAAATCCGCCGCCCACGGTCATGGTAACGAGAAGTAACCTGAGCCAGGTTTTCATTTCTTCAAGACAAGGGGAGAGGCAATCACTTCTAAGTCTTGGACCTAACCATTTTGAGTACCCGGTTTGCTGTTACCGAATAAGCTCTTTAATTCCGTTACCTTGGTAATTAGTAATTGGGTGCCAATAGCGGAGCCGCTTCCTGTTAGGGTGATAGGAGTTCCTACGTGATATGCCAAATTGAAGTCATGGAAATCACGAAATGAAATTTCGATCTTCACGGATTCCTGGCCTTCAACATCGATGTAGAAAATCTTTGCTTCATCTAGATTGTCAGACATGCGCAAGCGACCTTGAGCCGTGATGGTCCCCGTTGAATGCTTTACCCAACTGTTGAACGGTTGCTCCTTGAATTCTTTGAAGTGTCCTCCGTCTAAGCCAGGTAGTGGAGAGCTGGAAGAGGAGTAGTTTTCGGCATCAACTCCAAAAGTCTTTAGAAGTGATAGGTGAAGGCTGCTCACTTCTTGGTTTTTCGCATAACGAATATACCTGCCTGTTTTCAGGCGCCCTTGACCATTGCCGGCCAGAATGATCGGAATGCGTTGGGCGGTATGATTGTCGCTGTGTCCCATGCCTGAACCAAAGAGCACGATGCTATTGTCAAGCAGTGTGCCATTCTGATCCTTGTAGCTTTTCAGCTTAGTAAGGAGAAGATCAAATTTCTCCATGTGCCACAGGCTTATTTTCAGCAGAGCATCTAGGTTTTCTCGGCTGAAGTTTCTAAAGAAGTGAGATAGGTAGTGGTGTTGTTCTTTTACCCCTAAGAAGTCAAAGATCATACGACTGTTGCTGTTGCCCAGCATGTAGGTGATGCACCTGGTCGAATCCGTCCATAGCGCCAATGCAATCAGATCAATCATGGTGTCGACCTGCTCATTGAGGTTTCCGCCCACGGGTGGACGTTGAAGATCGGTAAGATCTATTTGATAAGCTGGCTTTGATTTCTCTATGTTTTCGATTCTCCGTTCGGTATCTCGAACTACAGTGAGATACTCGTCCAATGTTTGTTTGTCCTCAGAACCGGCGTCGCGAATCAGTGCTTTGGTATCGTCTTGAACACGATCCAGCAGGCTACCCATTCGCTGACGTTGATTAGGATCGCTCAAGGGATTGCGGAAGAGCCGATCAAATACGAGTTGAGGATCGCTTTCTCGAGGTATGGCGCCGCCGTCCTTGTCATATGAAATATAGCTGCAGCCAATTTGCCCGGTAAACAGCCCCTCCGTTGTCAACTCGAGAGATCTATGAGCGCTGCCTTCACTGACTTTGTCAGCGATCATTTGGTCTACTGAGGCACTATCCTTATTCTCATGGTGACCTGATAAAAAACGACGTGTAGAATTGGCGTGAGAGGAAAAACCAAAATCCCCCATGTTATCCAATATGAGA
>CALJGU010000231.1 GCA_938075565.1 uncultured Opitutales bacterium
CAGGCAGAAATCGATTTCATCACACAGCGCGAATCTGATACGAGTGCCATCATAGACGGCATCAACGATGGCAGCATTCCTGAGCGTATCACCCACAATGATACGAAACTCAATAATATCATGATCGATGAAAAAACTCTGGAAGGAATCTGCGTGATCGACTTGGATACCGTGATGCCCGGCTCTGCACTTTATGATTTTGGCGACTTGGTAAGAACATCAACCAGTCCAGCTCTGGAAGATGAACAGGATCTCTCGAAAGTCGTTATGCAACCGGATATGTTTCAAGCACTGGCTCAAGGGTATCTCAAAGCAGCTCGAAGCTTCCTGACTACCCGAGAATTGGAGCTACTACCCTTTTCAGGAAAACTAATCACCTTGGAGATAGGTATCCGGTTTCTCACCGACTATCTTGAAGGTGACGTATACTTTAAAATTCACCGGGAAGGACACAACCTAGATCGCTGCCGCACACAGCTTAAGCTGGTAGCCTCTATTGAGGAACAAATGGATGCAATGGCTGGTTTAGTTGAGGAATTCAACCGTTAGACTTTACCCTACTTCGAAAAAGTAGCGTCGAAGACTTACCATACTATCCTCACACCACTGCCTTTACAAGCTGATGGTTTCTGCAACAGAGTCTTGCAGACCTGTCCAATGCTCAACCGTCACACTCTGACATCGCTTATGTGATTTCAGTTTTTCAAGAATCTCTTGGATAGGCAATAAACCCTGACCAACTGCCGTGCCTTCGATCAAAAGCCCAAGCATATGCGGCTGTCGGTTGACTACGAAATCTTTTAGATGAAAGTTCACCGTGTAAGGTAGTAGTGTATCGATCGTTTCACGAAAACCCTCCCCGCTTCCATAGGAATTGGCTGTATCGAGGCAGATGCCTAGAAACTCGCTGTTGATCGCATCCAACCAGGAAGCAATTTGTGGAGACTCAAATCGATCGTGATTTTCGATGGCCAAAATAATGCCGTTGTTCTCGCATTCATCAGCGGCCGATGCGAGAAGTTCTGGTAGTTCGACCAAGGGAGGTTCAAACCCAGGACCATCGACCACAAAACGGAGAAAAGGGCTTTTCGCTTCAATCGCTATTTCTATATGCGTTTTTAAATTCTCAGGCGTCAGTCCACGCGCACCGATCTCCACAAATAAACCAAGGTCCTCAGCCTTATGCCATAGTTCATGACGCCCTTCCGAAGAGAGTTCGAGCAAGTGAGCATTATCGGCAATCTGTACGCCCTGGTAACCAAGCTCTACCGCTCGGCCAAGAAACTCGGGCAAAGTGATTTGTGATTTCGGCAGGTAGCTGTGAATACCGAACGACCAGGTAAGAGCGTATGTGCTTAGGCCTAATTTCATAAATTACAGAGATAGAAGCGTTGCCTTATACCTATGCTTTCGAGTTATTTGTATTATGGCTACAAAAATTGCACTCATGGGAGCCGGTGGTAAAATGGGTTGCCGCATACTCAACAACTTAAAAGAGGATCCCAACTATGAGGTTGCTTGCGTGGAAGTCGGAGAACCGGGTATCCATAATCTGAAGACCATGGGTGTTTCGCCCGTTCCAGAATCCGACGCCGTTGGAGACGCCGACGCGGTGGTGCTGGCGCTACCAGATTGCTTGATTGGACAAGTCTCTGAAACATTAGCCCCTCAACTAAAACCCGGTGCGCTGGTCATCTCACTGGATCCCGCCGCCGCCTATGCGGGTGTCATTCCCATTCGAGAAGAGCTCGCCTACTTCGTCTGTCATCCCTGCCACCCTCCCTTATTTGAAGTGGAAGAAACACGAGAAGCCCAAATGGATTTTTTTGGAGGAGTGGCGCCAAACAAAGTGTTGTGTGTGCCCTCCACCATGGCGAAGAGAAAGCCTATGAACTCGGGGAAGTCATCGCGGCGGCCATGTTTCAACCCATCTTGCGAATGCATCGGATCACAGTCGAACAAATGGCCATATTGGAACCAGCCATTGTCGAAACGACCACGGCAAGCCTGCTGTACGCTTGCAAGGAAGCCATGGATCAAGGTATCGCTATGGGAATCCCTGAAGCTGCAGCGCGAGATTTTGTGTTGGGTCACCTCAGAGTTGAAACAGCTATTGTGTTTGGCGAAGCTGGATTCCCCTTTTCAGACGGAGCCATCAAGGCTGTAAAAGAAGCTCAAAAATATTTACTCAAAGAGGATTGGAAAGAACAGATATCCAATCTTGAAAACATTCGTCGCAGCGTAAATTCCATCACTGGCGTATAATCCATAACTACGATCGCCATGAAAGAATACTCTTCAAACTCTGCAAGTAGGAGAGCTTTCTTAAAAGCCACTCTTGTCGCAGGTATCGCTCCACAAATTATCCCGAGCCATGTGCTGGGATTGAACAGCAAGATTTCACCCTCCAATAAAATCACATTGGGAGTTCTGGGTGCTGGTGCGCGGGGCACTGCAGATTTGGTCAACTTTCTTGGACTGGACGATGTCCGCGTGACCACCCTGTGCGACGTCAATCAACGTAACATCGCAAAGGCAAAAACGCGTATCGCCGATGCCTATGGCAAAGCAGACGTGAAAATCTTTTCAGATTTTAAGGAGTTCAATGCAGACCCATCGATCGATGCCGTATTGATGGCCTTGCCGGTGCACTGGCACAGCATTCCTTCTTTGGATGCCATCCTGAATGGAAAGCACATATTCCATGAAAAACCGATGGCTATGTCCCATGAGGAAGCCAAACGGGTGCAAAAGGCGGTTAAGAAAAAGGGAGTCGTTTTCCAGTTTGGAACTCAACAACGTTCAGAACTCAAATTCCGCTGGGCCTGCGAGCTGGCCTTGAATGGTCGATTGGGAAAATTGAAAGAAATTCAGGTGGCTGTACCGGGAGGTTTTGTGGCAGAGGATCTACCAACTCAACCTGTTCCAGGCTATGTGGACTATGAACGTTGGATTGGCCCGGCTCCAATCACTGACTTCAATGAGACCAAGCTAAGGCGCCACTATCATGAGAACATGAAGAACTTCTCACTTGGCATGATTTCCTGTTGGGGTATCCATCATTTGGACATCGCGCAATGGCTTGCCAGTCAGTACTCCAATGGCCCAACCCAGGTTGAAGGATCCGGAAACCTTCCCAGCTCTGGAAGCTGTGACGCCATCTTAAATTGGGATGTTGAATTCAAATACGACAATGCTCCGCCTATCAAATTTGTCGGCCCCCCACCTGATAAGAAACACGGTCTTCGGTTTATTGGAGAAGACGATTCTCTGTTTGTCACGCGCGGAAGCCTGGAAGCAGATTTGGACCTACAAAGAGATCCTCAAAATAAGGTAGGCACGATGCCGATAAAATTGCCTGTGAGCACTCACCATGAAGGGAACTTCATTGAAGCTATTAAGAACGGCAACCGGGCTATCTGCGATATCGATACAGCAATCCAGTCCGACATCCTCTGCCAAATTGCCCATATTGCAGTCAAAACAGGTAGAAAACTGAAATGGGATTCCAAGAAGGAACACTTCAGGAATGACAAGGGAGCCAATGACCTTCTGAAACAACGTAAATTCCGCGGCGATTGGAAATTGGCAAAAGTCTGAATATCTTAAATCAAGAGAGTAGATTACTCTCAATATCTCCAAGATATAGAATCGCCAAGGCAGATGAGTTCCCGAAGGATTTAGGAATTCTGCAACCTCCGATACTATGAATCGATTTTCAATTGTTCTGCTCGCATTACTGAGCTCGCTCCCCCCCACCCTGATTAAGGCAGCATCGAAGATGAACGTGGTGTTTTTCCTGGTAGATGATTTTGGATATCATGATATTTCCGCAACTGGATCGCCGCTCTATGAAACTCCTCGAATCGATGAGCTGGCTGAGTCCGGAGTGCTTCTCACTCAGGCCCATAGTGCCTACCCGCGTTGTGTGCCTTCCCGCTTTGCCATGATTTCCGGCGTGCACCCAAGTCGGGCTGCCAGCGTGGGTGAAAGCCCAGGTAATATGTCACCCGACCGAGTCACCATCGCCGAGGCGCTAAAGGAACAGGGCTATGCGACCTTCTTTGCCGGGAAGTGGCACCTGGGAAAAGAAGCGGCCCGCCACCCGCAAGGCCAGGGTTTTGACATCAACATCGCCGGAGGTAGTGCCGGAGCTCCGGGCTCGTATTTTCCACCCTACGACAACAGCAAGAAGTTGACCGGTCCGGAAACGCTGCAGGCGCCAGAGGGCGAATATCTGACAGACAGGCTCACAACGGAGACCGTGCAGTTTATAGAGGCCAAGCGCGAGGATCCCTTTTTTGTCTACTTGTCCCATTACGCCGTGCATACACCTATTCAAGGGAAAGCGAACAAAACTGCCCGTTACGAAAAGAAGATTCACTCGATAGACTATGAAGGTTCGGAATATAACATCGGAGCGGATGGTCGAGAACTACGGCATCAGAATAATCCTCGTTACGCAGCGATGGTCGAAAGTGTGGACGAAAGCCTCGGACGAATCCTCGATACACTGAAGCGTCTGAAGATCGACGATAAGACCATCGTCATCCTGACCTCTGACCATGGAGGTCTTTCCAACTCAGGACCGGAAAGCAAACGGGAACTGGCTACTTCGAACCTCCCCCTTAGAGCTGGTAAGGGACACATTTATCAAGGAGGCCTTCGGGTGCCGGTCATAGTTCATTGGCCAGGTGTTACAAAAAGTGGATCGCGTACCGACTTTCCCATTACCGGGATGGATTACTACCCAACAATCCTTGAAATGTTAGAGCTGCCATTGCGCCCCGATGACCATATCGATGGGGTTAGCTTTGTGCCAGGGCTCAAAGGAAAACAGAATTTCAACAGCAAGCGTGCCTTCTTCTGGTATTCTGATGCTGGCCGACGTGACAGCACGGGCGACCTCAATGCTGCAGCGATCCGTCGAGGCCCCTACAAACTTCTCCAATTTTTCAACGAAGATCGTCTCGAACTCTACAACCTCAAAACGGATCCTGGAGAAACTCAAAACCTGGTCCTGCGCAAAGCTGAATTACGCGATAGCCTCCTGGCTGAACTTCTCGATTGGAAACAGGCCATGAAGGTTCGAGATAAAGAGCAGTAATAGCCAAACAGTACAAGTGTTTTCAAAGATCTCCATGCGTAGTCATCTAGTTGAAGCCCGAGATTAGACGGTAAAACAGTTTAGGATTTGAAATAGGGAAGGAGCGCGACTCATTTAGAATGCAACAACCTCCAAAACTCAGCCCCAATGATCGCCCCCATAACCGAAGAAGACTGTAAACAGTACCGTGAAAATGGCTATCATGTAATCCCTAAGATTATCCCGGCTCCTCTTCTTAAGGACCTGCGCCGTGAAGCAGCTAAAGCCCAGGAGATCGCCCGTCGGATCGATGGCCCACGATCCCAACGCCTATCGGTTCTTCATACTTACCGTGATGAATTGGACATGAAGGTATTCCGAGATTTTGATGAAATCGAAGGGCTGAATGAAGCCATCTAGGATCTGCTCACCCCCGAACACTTTTTGCAGCCCACCGCCGACTCCACAATTCTCTTTGGACCTCGTGATCGTCCTTGGTCCACCGAATGGCACCGTGATTTCCGGGATCACATTGAAGAGGCACCTTGGGAGGAGCACCTGGCTGATAAGTGGGGAAAAACAGCGAACAATTTTAACTTCTGGAATCAAGTGAATTGCCCGCTCTACGAAGATAATTCGACTTGGTATGTACCGGATAGTTTTCAACGAGTGGAAAACACAATGCAAGAGAGCGAGCTCTACGGTTCCACCACTCAGGAGATTCTACGGGACGAAACAAACGAACAGTCGGATGAAGCCTTGGAACTCTTCTGCCTCAACTACTGCCAAGCCATGCCCGGTGCTGTCCAACTGGTTTTAAATCCAGGAGACTTCTGCATTTATCGCAACATCGGTTGGCATATTGGAAACTACGTTCCTTATCGCAAGCGCATGACGCTTCACACCCAATGCGATACCGCGGACTTTTTGGAATTTCGGGAGCAATACTTCAACCTACTCAATGCTCGGGCAGCCTCATTGGAAAAACACCGTAGTTGAAGGATTAGAAGTTCGACTAAAAAGGTGAAGAACCAAGAACGCTCTCGCCATCAGCTAAAGACATTCATCAAATCCAAAAAGAATGAGTGATTTCAAGAAAGTGGCCATTGTTACCGGTGCAGGGAGCGGCATTGGTAGAACGACAGCCCTGGCATTGTCCCAGGAAGGATTCGCAGTCGTTGTCGCAGGACGACGTCTCGAGCCTTTGGAAGAAACGGTTTCTGAGGTAAATGAACAGGGAGGAACCGCATTTGCAGTATCCAACGATGTGAGCCAACCGGATTCAGTGAAAGCCCTGTTCGCGATGACCCTGGCAACCTACGGGCGGTTGGGCTTGTTATTTAACAATGCAGGTATCGGTGCTCCATCTGGTCTGCTGGAAGAGCTTAGCTATGACCAATGGCAAGCAGTCGTTGATATCAATCTGACCGGCTCCTTTCTCTGCACACAGGAAGCTTTCAAGGTCATGAAGGATCAGGAACCTCGCGGGGGAAGAATCATCAACAACGGTTCTGTCTCAGCCCATGTCCCCAGAACGAACTCGGCTCCCTACACAGCAACCAAGCATGCGATCACAGGACTCACTCGATCTAGTTCCCTGGATGGGCGGAAATACGATATCGCCTGCGGGCAGATAGATATCGGTAATGCGCTTGTGGAAAGGACCACGACTATGCAGGAGGGTAAGCTCCAGCCAAACGGTGAAACGGTCCCCGAACCTACAATAGATCCCAAAGAAGTAGTACGTGCAGTAGTTTATATGGCTAGCCTTCCCCTGGATGCTAACGTCCAATTCATGACCGTCATGGCTACGCAAATGCCATACATCGGACGAGGGTAAGGAAAACAATTTTAGACTATCTACGAAGAGACTCATCCATTGGATATTCCGTATCAAAAACTTCCCCCCGAAACACTGCGTGCTGTCATAGCTGAATACGTAACTCGAGAAGGAACCGATTATGGTGACAGGGTGTACACGCTTGAAGAAAAGATTTCCGAGGTACAGCTTCAGTTGAAACAAGGCACGGCCAAGATCATCTTTAATCCTGATGATGAAACCTGCAATGTCGTTGCCGTTTCTTAGAACATGAGCATTTCCATATATTTAACCGATTTTTCCGGCACATTATCTTGAACAAGATACTCACACTTTTAACCAGTCAGGGGTATGTTGAACTCACGGAATTGTTTCTCAGACAATTTGTAAAACACTCACAAACGGAGATCGATGGAATCAGGATTTTCAGCGATGGAAGTCTAAGCGATTCTGATCGTTCTGCTCTCGAGACCATCTCCAGCAACATTGAGTTCACAGACAACGCTCAGGTTGAGCAGAACACTCTAGATCGTTTGTCTGATTACCCGAACTGCATAAAACTACTGAGGCACTATCCCCAAATTAAGAAATTGTTCCAGATTCCAATCAACAGCCCTGAGGAACGGCTTGTATTTTTCGATGTAGACGTCCTTATCCTTCGGCCAAGCAATTTGAATATTTTATGGGAAGAAACAGATACATCCATCTTCATGCAGGATTGTATTCGACATGCATATTTCATGTCTTAAACAACTTTATTCTTTTCAAGACTCAGCAAGAGACGAAAACTCCATGATCGACTGAATAGTGGAATCATATGCACCAACCCTGAACGCTACGACTATGCGCTCATAGAAGAGCTTATAAATGAGTTTGAAGGCCATCTATTCGAATCTAAAATATGGATAGAGCAAAGCCTACAGTCCATGCATGCCTACGGTAAAAAAACCAAATTCGTAGTCCCCACTCAATTATTAGTTCCGGATCTTGACTGGAAACCCTTAAAAGAACCTTTGCCATGTGCCCTACATTTTACCGCAGCAATGAATCCCTTGCGCAAAACTCAAATCGAACAGATGATAAAAATGGCTCAAACAAGCTCGAGTGAAGACAGTGCCACTTGGGGTCTTGTCGAAGCAAATGATTATCCTTACTTCGGAAATTTCTTACGTGAGACGGTCTACCGAAAAGGCAGGAACCTGATTAGATGATTTTCTGAGGCGTCGCGACACAGCTTCACCCATCTCGGGTAGGAGGCCCTGTTTTAGGTCAGGCTAGACTTGAAACAAAAAAGGCCGGATCCTAAAGATGCGACCTTTGAAAGCGTTAGATGTATCGCTCTGACTAGGCGTTCTTCAAATCATTGAAAAGCTCAAGTGCTTCTGCGGGCTTAAGGTCATCGTGCACAACCCCACCAACAGCTTTGATCATGGCGAGAGGAGCTTCGGATTGAAATACGTTACGTCCCATATCTACTCCCGCGGCTCCACATTGGATTGCGTTGTAGGCAAGTTCGAGTGCTTCGATTTCCGGTAGTTTCTTTCCACCAGCAATCACGACAGGAACCGGTGTGCAGGCCACTACGTTTTCAAAACCTTCAGTATAGTAGGTCTTCACTATGCTGGCACCATTTTCAGCACACACGCGGGCAGCCATTCCAAAGTATCGAGAATCACGAGCCATGTCTTTACCAACAGCCGTTACACCCATCACAGGGATGCTGTACTTCTGTCCGATGTCGACCAAGCGGCTGATGTTTGCGATCGTGCTGGCTTCGGTTGCAGGATCACCCACAGCAATCATAGCAGCCATCGCCGATGCATTCATACTGATGGCTTCAGCTTCATCGATCAGAATGTTGTGATTCATCTCGGTAAGAATGGTTGTTCCCGTATCGGTACGAAGACAAATGGGCTTCGTGTTGTCGGCAGGGATACAAGAGCGAATCATTCCGCGCGTTGCCATAAGGCAGTCAGCATGCTCAGCAAGAGGAGCGATGGAGAGATCAATGCGCTCTAGTCCGGAAGTGGGGCCCATGAGGAAACCATGATCGAAAGCCAGCATTACAGTCCGCCCGGACTTGCGATTAAAAATGCGGGACATACGATTCTTAATTCCCCAATCGGTGCTATTGATGCCCTTAAGGTAGAAAGAGCTGGTGTCAGCCGGGGTGTTTAGTCCGAAGTTATCGCCGTCTCTAATGTCGTCTAGATCTGCCATGGTAATTCCTTAATTGATGTTATAAATGAACAAGGTATCTGCCTTTGTTTTAAAATTTAATCTGAGTTTCATTCAGATTGAGAGCAAAGATATTTCTTGGGAAAGCTGCCCCAGTGTAAAGGCCTAAAAGCATTAAACTGCGTTTCCATTTGAAATCACTACTCCATGCATTCACTGGAGCCAAAATCCATCGGCCAACTTTGTCTCAAAGGAAGAAGTAACCCCTCCTATAAACCGATTGAGTATAGAATCTCACGCCGAACACGTTTCTCCCCCTCATAGTGGGCGGAACGAATCAATATACGATCCCGAAGTATGGTAGGCGAAGCAAAGATCTCATCCCCTAGTTGGTTTTCTGCAATCAGCTCAAATTTGTCGGGATCGGGTTTGATAACAAAGACTTTCCCATCCTCATTGGCGTGGTAAATAAAACCACCATCATAAATGGGAGACGTGCTTTCAGGGCCTTTCGTCAAACGCTCACGCCACCTCAGAGTACCGTCGACAACATCCCAGCAATGGACGATACCACCTTCGGCAACTCCATACAGAGAATCACCTACCACTACCATTGATTGCTAATAGCACTTAACAGGATGACTCCAAAGAATTTCTTGGGAACCAGCATCTATTGCCCAAGTCTTTTTGCCAGGATAACCTCCAGAAGCAAAGACGACTCCGTCTTTCCAGACCACGGTGTTGGCAATGAGTGGATCGCCTCCGTCAACCGACCATAGCTCCTGCCCACTTTCGGGATCGTAGCTGGCTACTCGATCGGCCCCATTCAAGAGAATCTGATCTGTGCCATTTATCTTGGCCAACAAATGAGTACCGTAGGAAGGCCGTTCCGCTCTGCGTTTGGTTCGCCAGGCCTCTTTTCCTGTAGATCGGTTAAAGGCCGCAATATCACCATCCCCCTGACTCTCGGCAGCCACTACAACATTGTCACCCGCCACCAAAGGAGAAGTCCCATATCCAAAGGCACGCTCCGGATAAAACCGACCCACATCTTTGCGCCACAGCTCATTCCCGTCCCAATCTAAAGAGAAGAGATGCAAGCGATCGCCCTTCACAAAGAAGAGGACAAAAATGCGCTCCCCATCGCTCGCGACACTGGGTGAGGCATGCGTATTTTTACCGTGAATCTTTTGAGGCAACTTTCCTTCAATAAGTATTTTCTCCCATAATAGTTCACCACTGGAAAAAGAATAACAAAGCACCGATTGGCTCCCTTCATCTTCTCTGGCGGTGGTAAGAAATATTCGATCACCCACGACTACAGGAGAAGAGTGCCCACGGCCCGGCACCGGTGCTTTCCAAACAACCTGCTTGGTAGCCGAGAATTCAGTGGGCAGTGTCTGTACGGATTCGGCCGTCCCATTTCCAAAAGGTCCTCTCCAAGAGGGCCAATCACTGTTCGCTGCAGACATCGCAGGGACGGAAAAGAAGAAGGCAAGTAAGCTCGAAACGAGCACTATAGGGGATAATAAAAGTTTCATTAAATTAGAAGTTATAACAATCATCCAAAACGTTCTTCCAACTTTCACTAAAATACGCCTGGACTCATGTGGATGAATCGAATCGGGGTTGTGAAATGACGAGTGAACAATGTTCCCGCAGTCGGAAATAAGGCGAAGCAGAATGCTGAGAGGAAGATTTCTAGTTGATCAAATAGGGCTCAATAGATTACTGATTTTCCTTTCGACACTACTTACTTATTCCCCAAATCGATCCAACTCACTCGTATCCATGTCCTTAAACTACTCTTCTAGTAAACCAAGCATCCACAGGCTCACGGCAACTTTCTTACCATTGATGATTTTGGTTGGCGCGTTCACACAAGGACACGCCCAGGAATTCTCGACAGGGAAGCCCATTGGCACCGTCAACGAAGCGGGCATGCGCGGTCCCATGTCGGACAATGTCAAAGTCTTCGGCAGCTTTCAATTTTGCGAGAGCACCACCTTCGACCCAGCAAGGAATTTGATCTTGGCAATGAATTCAGGTGATCGAAGCGATCCTGCACAAAATGATGGCTATGTCTCACTCCTCAATCCAGATGGTAGCGTTCACACTACCAAGTGGATAGGCACATCCAGGAATGGTTTGGTTCTTAATAATCCGCTTGGCAGTGCCATTAGAGATGGAGTCCTCTACACGGTCGATGTGGACCATGTTCGTTCCTTCGATTTAAAGTCCGGAACCCCTATCAAGTCAGTCCACGTTCCTGGTGCCACTTTTTTGAATGGCGTCGCAGTCGCCAAAGACGGAACGGTTTATGCATCGAATACCCGAAATCCAGAATTGATTTACAAAGTAAACACAGACGGAACCTCCTCTGTATTTGCCGAAGGTGGTCCGCTGACCATACCAAACGGAGTAGCCATGGACATGGATGAGAACATCGTGGTCGTAAATGTAGGCAGCGATGCAGTTATAACCTATAATCCTAAAGGAGACATAGTTCGCGTCGAACAATCCTCTGAAAGTGGAAGCGATGGAATCGTCGTTTTGAAAGACGGTACGAAATACGTGAGCAGTGTAAAATTTGGAAGTGTCTCACGCATTCGCCCGGGCCATGAGGCAGAGGTCATTGCAACCGGAATCCCAAGCGCTGCGTCGATGTGCTACGATTCGATACAGCATCAACTCGTAATTCCAATGAATAGCAATAACGCGGTTGCTTTTATCAAGTTATAGGGAAACTGATCCGTCAGTTATGTTGAGTACACTGGGCTTATATCTTGACCAAACTATGCTTGGTGCATGAACCTTCTAGTCTGCGAATACCAAACGCAGCCACACTTATCCTTACTTTATCCCAACGTTACCTACCTGTATTAATATATGCCTGAACCTGTTAGCGCAGAGGAAATGCAGACAATTCAACTGTCGATCCTTCGGCATTTCCGTGATTTTTGCAGCAAGCATCAATTGCGCTATTACTTAGCTTATGGTACTTTATTAGGGGCAATCAGGCACAAAGGTTATATCCCCTGGGACGATGATATCGATTTAATGATGCCGAGGCCCGATTACTTAAAGTTCATAGAGCTGTTTAGTCAAACGAGCCAGGGATCCTTGGAAGTCGTATCCATTCAGAACAACCCCGATTACTTCGCCACCTTTGGCAAGATCATCGATACGCGTACGATAATGTATCAAGAATACGGACAAATCGAGAAGGTTGATATCGGCGTCTATATTGATATCTTTCCTATGGATGGACTTCCAGAAGATGAGCAGGAAGCGAAGAAATTATACGCCAAAACAAATCGATGGGCGAAGGCTTACAAATTAGCCATACGCAAATTTACGGCAAAAAGCGGTCATCCGATAAAGGGAATACTAAAATCCCTCATCTCTATTCCATTTCGGATTATTGGATCTCATTTTTTTATTACCAGACTGGAGGCATTCGGCATGGCCAACGACTACGATAAAAGCACATTTGTCTCCTGTGTTACATCTGATGACCGACTCTCAAAACGCATAAGAAGGACCCTTTTGGAAGACAGTGAGCTAGTAGAGTTCGAAGGGGAACAACATCCGGCTCCTTCAGATTGGAATAAACACCTTACTGATCTATACGGAGACTACATGACTCCCCCGCCCGAGGATCAAAAACAGGAGCATTTTTACACCGTATTCTGGAAATGATAAATATCGTTATACCTATGGCCGGTCATGGAAATCGGTTCCAAGATACTGACCATAAAGAACCGAAACCACTCATAGAAGTAGTTGAAGGAAAGCCGATGATACAATTGGCAGTGGACTGCCTAACTCCAAGCACAGACCATCGCTTTATTTTCATTTGCCAACGCGATCACTACGAGGCCTATCAGTTGGATGATTTATTTGGGAGAATTTCGAATCGATACGAAAAAATCCTCGTCGATGAAGTGACTGAAGGTCCTGCCGCTTCGGTACTCTTGGCAAAGGAATGGATTAATAATGAGGAGCCGATGATGACCGCATGCTCTGACGATTACGTAGACATCGATATCGATGCATTTTTAGCATTTGCTTCAGAGCACGATTCAAAAGGCACGGTCATGACCTACCTGGGGAATGAGCTGGAAGGGTCCTCGGCAATAATTAATAAGGACGGACTCATCACCGAGGTTGCTGAGAAAAAGATCATCGGCCCACAAACAACCGTTGGTATCTATTACTTTGATAAGGGCAGATACTATGTGAAAGCGGCCAAACAAATGATAAGAAATGACCATCGGGCCAACGGAGAATTCTACGTAAGTCCGGTGTACAATGAGTTGATCGCTCAGAACGATCCCATTACATCTTATGAAATACCAGCCTCAGCTATGCACACAATGGGTACTCCTGAGGGATTGCGTATATTCCAACGTAAGCTACAGGCTCATCCTGAAATCATTTCCTGATTCATGGCGCAGTTAACATCCTTCAAAGCGACAACCGGTCTTCTACTAGTCATCTTTTTCAATATAGCCGCAGCTACGCCTGAATCTTTCGAGCGACTCACCTTCTTCGCTCTTCCAAAAGCAATTTCCGCTGAGGCCACAACTGACGCTTGGCCACGATTCCTAGGACCGAATCACGATTTACACTCAAAAGAAACAAAGCTTTTAAAGTCGTTTCCACCCACAGGTCCGCAAAAAGTATGGGAAGTCGAAAAAGGAAACGGCCACGCCCCCGTTGCAGTGTCTGGAGAGTATTTGATCATGATCCACGAGCTGAACGGCAAAGAGACAATTGAATGCCTCCACCCTGAGACGGGGAAAAGATATTGGAAATTT
>CALJGU010000232.1 GCA_938075565.1 uncultured Opitutales bacterium
TTAATAATTCTCTCTAAGAAATATGCACGGAATGATCGCATGGTTTACCCGCAATGGCGTTGCGGCCAATCTACTTATGTTCGCTATCATCGGAGGTGGTATTTGGGCAGGGTATAGCAAAATTATTTTACAGGAGTATCCCGAGTTTCCTAGTCGGATTATTAGTGTTTCTGTATCCTACCGTGGATCAACTCCTGGCGAAATCGAACAGTCCATTGTTACTCGATTGGAAGAAAACCTTTATGATATCGAAGGTGTTAAGGAAATGGATGCGCGAGCCAGCGCGAGTACCGGCTCTGTCATACTGGACATAGAAGAAGGTTATGACTTGAGCGAAAAGCTTGATGAAGTGACGAATCGTGTCGCGACTATTCGAACCTTTCCTCCAGAGGCTGAACGTCCACAGATAAGTCTTCGAACGAGGTCTGAACGGGTCATTACTATGGTTTTGTCCGGTGACATGAGTGAGAAGGATCTCAAGACTCTGGGAGAACAAGTTCGGGATGAAGTTTCGAATATTCCGGGGATCACCTTGGCAACTCTCAAAGCGGTGCGGCCTTATGAAATATCTATCGAGATATCAGAGTCCACACTACGACAATACGGGTTGACTTTTGATCAAGTGACTCGGGCCATTCGCTCTTCCTCTGTTGATCTGTCTGCAGGTAGTGTTAAAACGGAGACAGGTCGTATATTGCTGAGAACGAATCAGCAGGCTTACAATTTTGAAGACTATTCGAAGATCACTTTACTGACACGCTCCGATGGTACGAAAATTACTTTGGGAGACGTCGCTACTGTGAATGACGGTTTTGACGAAACACCCATCATCGCAAAATATAATGGCAAGCGGGCGATCGCCATTGATGTATTCAGAACAGGGATGCAGAACATCATCGAGATTGGTGATGATGTTAAAGATTTTATCGCCATTAAACAGCAGCAGTTGCCCGATGGAATCTATCTCAGCTACTGGTCTGATGATTCAGAGCGAATCAAAGTCCGTTTGGATACGCTCAAGGATAGTGCCATTTTGGGATTTATACTGGTGGTCATTATTCTTTCCTTATTTCTCAGGCCTACCTTGGCATTTTGGGTGGCGTGGGGAATTCCGATAGCGTTTGCCGGAACGTTTTTGGTTCTTCCTTTCATGGGATTGTCGCTCAACCTGCTGACGCTCATGGCGTTTATTACGACCTTAGGAATCGTGGTGGATGATGCCATTGTTACTGGGGAAAATGTATTTCAGCACATGCAGGCAGGGGCAAAGCCAGTTGATGCAGCGATCAAGGGAACTCAGGAAGTAGCTATTCCGGTCATTTTCGGTGTGATTACAACCATGGCGGCATTTTATCCGCTCATGCTTCAATCAGGAACTCGAGGAAGCATTTTTAAGAGCATTCCGATGGTGGTGATTCCGGTTCTGTTATTCTCGCTGATTGAATCCAAGCTTATTCTTCCTGCTCACTTAAAGCACTGTAAGAGTTTCGGAAGCAAAAAGGAAAAGCAGAATGTGTTCACCAAGTTTCAACGCTTCTTTGCTGATGGATTACAAACGATGATCCTCAAGTATTATCGCCCCTTTTTAAACACAGCATTGAATCATCGTTATTTATCTACGGCGTTGTTTATTGGTTTCTTAATGGTATTTGTTGCGCTTGTTTTGGGGGATCGCATTGGGTATCGCGGTCGTACTAATACACCAGCTGATACGTCTACCATCACCTTGCAAATGCCTGCCGGCACCAATTTTGAGGTTACCAAAGAAAAGGTGGATATCATCGAAGCCGTGGCATTGAAATTGAAAGACGATATCAATAAGCGTTTTGATACGACGGTTGTGCAAAACGTTTTTGCGACGGCAGGAGGACAACCTTTTGGAAGCTCCTTTGGCCCCCGTGGTGGTGGCACCGCGGCTGGTGTGCCTGAGCTCGGTGAAATTGTAATTGAGTTAACCCCCTCTGAGACGCGCGAAGTCAACTACGGTACGCGTGATCTAGTTTTAGAAATGCGGAACTTGGTTCCTCCAATACCTGAAGCAGAAATCCTTAGTTTTTCCTTTGGAAGAGGAGGGGCACGGGCAGCAATGACCTTTGAGCTTATCCATCCTGATATCGATACCTTGAAAGCAGCCTCTAATGACTTGCAGGTAAAACTGGCATCGATGGACGGACTCTATGATATTACCGATTCTTACGAGCGCGCGAATGATGAATTTGAATTAGATCTGAAGCCCGAGGCAGAATACTTGGGAGTCACAGCATCGAACTTGGCACAACAAGCAAGGACTGCATTTTTTGGATCTGAAGCGCAACGCATCCAACGCGGGCGCGATGAAGTTCGCGTCATGGTTCGTTATCCGGAAAATGAGCGCCAGTCATTGGGGTCGCTCCAAAACATGATGATTCGAACCGCTAATGGTACTGAGGTGCCTTTTGAAACGGTGGCAAAAATCATTCCGGGAAGAAGTCTTCCTTCCATCCAGCGTGTAGATAGGAAACGTATCATTCAGGTAAGTGCAGATGGAGATGCCGAGACCTTGGATATTGAAACCATGGAGACCGAAATTCTTGAGGAATTTTTACCGCAATTGGTCTCTGAAAAGTATTCTGGTATGGAGTTTGGTATACGTGGATTTGGTGCCGAAGCCAGGGATAACCAAAGGGAAATGATCATTGGTATCTATTTCATTCTGGCTGTCATTTACGCGCTGCTAGCGATTCCTTTCAGAAGTTATTTCCAACCGATCATCGTTATGTCGGCGATTCCATTTGGTGTCGTGGGTGCGATTGTTGGGCACTGGATTATGGCGTCTATTTTTGGGTGGAATAACGGAGATGCTATTGTGACCCAAACCTCTATTTTCGGAATGATGGCTCTTTCGGGGGTTGTTGTGAACGATAGTCTGGTGATGGTTCACTTCATGAATTCTAAAGTGAAGGAGGGCATGCCATTGGCGGAAGCTGTGCGACTAGCAGGTGTGCGTCGATTCAGGCCCATCCTGCTAACCTCCATGACTACCTTTTTTGGTCTACTTCCATTGATGTTTGAGGATAGCCCTCAGGCGGCCTTTTTGGTGCCGATGGCCATTTCATTGGGCTGGGGAATTGCTTTTGCCACGGCTATTACGCTGGTACTCGTGCCGGTATTAGTTCTGGTTTATAACGACCTTCAACAAGGCTTCTATAAAATTTACGATATTGATCCTCAGCCTCACGATGAGGAGGAAGAGAAAGCGCTAAATCCTGCCTGATCCACTGTAAACAATGTCGAATATAAATGGAGCTGCCTCAGTCTGGGACATCATCCTTTATACCATTGTCTACATGTCTGTTTTAGTTAACATTCATAACTGCTTCAGCTCGGAAATAACCCTAATACCCCAAGAAAAATGCATTCAATGATCGCTTGGTTTGCCCGTAACGGAGTTGCGGCAAATTTACTAATGATTGCCATCGTGGGAGGTGGCGGATGGTCCATATACAATAAAATCATATTGCAGGAGTATCCCGAATTTCCCAGCCGTGAAATTCAAGTTTCAGTGTCCTATCGAGGGTCTACGCCTGGAGAGATTGAGCAGGCCATTCTGACGCGATTGGAAGAGGCGCTTTACGATATTGAAGGCATTGAGGAAATGGAAGGCCGTGCCAGTTCGAGCTCTGGTTCCGTTACGCTCCTGATTGAGGACGGTTACAACCTAAGTGAGAAATTGGATGAAGTGACCAACCGGGTTTCAACCATCCGAACCTTTCCCCCGGAAGCGGAACGGGCGCAAATTGAGTTGAGGTCTCGATCCGAACGCGTTATCACCATGGTACTTTCTGGTGAGTTGAGTGAGAAAGACCTTACTCGTCTTGGAGAGCAAATTCGTGACGAAGTATCGAACGTTCCTGGTATTACCCTGGCTTCATTAAAGGCTGTCCGGCCCTACGAAATCGCCATTGAAATTTCCGAGTCTACCTTAAAGCAATACGGCATAACTTTTGATCAAGTTACCAGAGCGATTCGCTCTTCTTCGGTAGATCTATCAGCAGGTAGTGTGAAAACGGAGACAGGACGCATCTTGCTACGCACCAATCAGCAAGCATACAACTACGAAGACTACTCAGAAATCACCATTCTTACTCGATCTGACGGTACAAAAATCAAGGTCAGTGATATCGCCACCGTGATTGATGGGTTTGATGAGACTCCTATTGTCGCTCGCTATAATGGTGAACGCGCTATCGCGATTGATGTGTTCCGAACAGGGATGCAAAACATTATTGAAATTGGTGAAGACGTAAAAGACTTCATTGCCGTTAAACAACAACAGCTGCCAGATGGCATTGTGCTCAGTTATTGGTCGGATGATTCTGAGCGTATCAAAGTTCGTTTGGCCACCTTGCAAGATAGTGCGATTTTCGGATTCGCTCTGGTGGTTCTTATTCTGTCCCTTTTTCTGAGACCAACGTTAGCTTTCTGGGTAGCTTGGGGAATCCCGATCGCATTTTCCGGAACCTTCCTGCTGTTACCCTATCTGGGGCTTTCATTAAACGTCATCACTTTGATGGCATTTATTATGACTCTGGGGATTGTGGTGGATGATGCCATTGTTACGGGGGAGAACGTTTTTCAACATATGCAACGGGGCGAATCTCCGCTGGAAGCATCTATCAAAGGAACCAACGAAGTAGCGACTCCGGTCATCTTTGGCGTTATTACTACCATGGTGGCTTTTCTGCCTCTCATCATGCAAGGAGGGACCAGTGGGAGTATTTATAAAAATATTCCGATGGTGGTAGTCCCGGTACTGTTTTTCTCATTGATTGAGTCGAAGCTCATTCTACCAGCTCACCTGAAGCATTGCACTCACCTGGGCGATAAAACAATAAAACAAAATATTTTCACCAAGTTTCAACGCTTCTTTGCGGACGGCCTGGAAAAGGGCATCTTGAAGTATTACCGTCCTTCGTTGAATTGGGCGTTAATTAATCGGTATGTATCGTTGTCCATTTTTGTCGGCTTGTTGCTGGTATTCTTGGCCTTGGTTTTTGGCGATCGTATTGGGTATCGCAGACGAACCAGTACTCCACAGGATACGACAACGATCACCTTGTTGATGCCAGCCGGTACCAATTTCGAGGTTACTCAGGAAAAGGTGGATATTATTGAAGCGGCAGCTTTGAAATTAAAAAAGGATGTCAATGAGCGCTTTGATACCATTGTTATTCAAAACGTGTTTGCTACCGCAGGTGGGCAACCGTTTGGTGATGGTCGTCGTCGGGGTGGTGGACCTTCTGCCGGTGTGGCTGAAATGGGAGAAATTCTGATTGAGCTTACACCCTCTGAAACACGGAGTGTGCAATATGGTGGACGAGAGTTGGTATCCGAATTGCGTAACCTTGTACCTCCCATGCCCGAAGCGGAAACCTTAAGCTTTTCGTTTGAGCGGGGAGGTGGTCGCGCCGCTATGACTTTCCAGATTATTCATCCCGATGTGGAAATGCTTAAAGAAGCTTCGGCCGAACTCCAGAGAAAGCTGGCTTCGTTCGAAGGACTCTACGATATCTCCGATTCTTACGAGCGGGCCAATGATGAGTTTGAACTGGATCTAAAGCCTGAAGCTGAATACCTGGGAGTAACCGCCAGTAATCTGGCACAACAAGTACGTACTGCATTCTTTGGTTCAGAAGCTCAGCGGATTCAACGTGGGCGTGATGAAATCCGTGTCATGGTTCGTTATCCGGAGAATGAACGACGTTCTCTCGGATCCTTGCAAAGCATGATGATACGAACGGCCAACGGTACGGAGGTACCGTTTGAAACGGTCGCGGATATTATACCTGGAAGAAGTTTACCCTCCATTCAAAGAATCGATCGAAAACGTATCATTCAGGTCCAGGCCGATGGCGATACTGCCGAGCTGGATATTGAAGCGATCGAATCCGAAATCCTTGATTTTTATTTGCCTGAACTGGCGGCTACGAAGTTTCCAGGCTTAGGGTTTGAGGTGAGTGGAAGAGCAGCAGAGGAGCGAGAGAATCAGCGTCAGATGCGTATAGGCATCTACTTTATTCTGTGTGTGATTTACGCACTCCTCGCGATTCCATTTAGAAGTTACTTCCAACCACTTATTGTTATGTCAGCCATTCCATTCGGCGTGGTAGGTGCGATTCTCGGACACTACTTCATGGCAAAGATATTTGGGTTCAATAATGGGTCGCCCATTATTACTCAACAATCCATTTTTGGTATGATGGCCTTATCCGGAGTCGTGGTGAATGATAGTCTAGTGATGGTTCACTTTATGAATTCCAGGGTCAAAGAAGGCATGCCTCTTGAAGAGGCGGTACGTATGGCAGGTGTTCGACGATTTCGCCCGATTCTACTTACGTCTCTGACTACGTTCTTTGGGTTGGCCCCTTTGATGTTTGAAACTAGTCCGCAAGCCGCGGTACTTGTTCCTATGGCTATTTCGCTGGCTTGGGGAATCGTATTTGCAACGGCTATTACGCTGGTTCTTATACCGGTCTTGGTTTTGGTCTATAATGATCTACAACAAGCCTTTTATAAGCTCTACGATATTGATCCTCATGCGCTCGATGATGAGGAAGATGATGACGAAATATTGAATCCTGCTTAAGCTCCATCAAGGGCGCTCAGCAAACACGATAGATTACACACTATTATGCATGGAATAATCGCTTGGTTCACCCGAAACGGGGTTGCTGCAAATTTGTTGATGATCTCCATCATTGCGGGAGGAGCCTGGTCATTATTGAACCGAATCATCCTGCAAGATTTTCCTGATGTGCCCGATAGAGGTATTACGGTTAATATAGAGTACCGTGGTTCTACTCCCGGTGAGATTGAGCAGTCTATCATTACCCGGTTGGAAGAAGCGCTTTACGACATTGAAGGCGTAAAGGAGATGGATGCCACTGCCTCTGCTAATTCAGGAACCCTTCGTCTTGAAATTGAGGAAGGGTACAGTCTGAGCGAAAAGCTCGATGAGGTGACCAATCGAATCTCGACGATTCGTACCTTTCCTCCCGAAGCGGAAAGACCGCAAGTAAGCTTGGCGAGCCGGTCTGAGAAAGTGATCACCATGGTCATGTCAGGTGACCTCAGCGAAAAAGAGCTGAAGATTCTGGCTGAGCAAATAAGAGATGAAGTTTCCAATATCCCGGGGATCACCATGGCGGCTGTTAAAGCGGTCCGTCCCTATGAGATCGCCATTGAGGTATCCGAGGAAACATTACGCCAATATGGATTATCTTTCGACCAGGTGACCCGAGCGATTCGCACTTCATCGGTCGATCTTTCTGCTGGTTCAGTGAAAACGGAAACAGGCCGAATTCTTCTGCGGACGAATCAACAGGCTTACACGTTTGAGGATTATTCAGCTATCACCATTCTGACTCGTGGAGATGGTACCAAAATTACTTTGGGTGATATAGCGACGGTTATTGATGGTTTTGACGAGACACCGATCGTTGCCCGTTACAATGGTGATCGAGCGGTAGCAGTGGATGTTTTTCGAACAGGGATGCAGAACATTCTCGAAATTGGTGACGTGGTAAAAGGCTACATTGAAGTCAAACAAGACCAATTACCCGAAGGAATTACCCTCACTTATTGGGGAGACAGTGCCGAACGGATCAAAGTCCGATTATCGATGTTGGTGGATAGTGCCATTATGGGATTCGTCCTGGTAGTCATTGTTCTATCTTTGTTTCTCAGACCCACTTTGGCGTTTTGGGTGGCTCTTGGGATTCCCATTTCCTTTGCCGGTTCATTTTTGCTCCTACCTTACCTTGGCATCACTATTAATTTACCCGTTATTTTGGCCTATATAACCACGCTTGGGATCGTGGTGGATGATGCGATTGTTACGGGGGAGAATGTGTACCAGCACATGCAGCGTGGTGATAAGCCGTTGAAAGCTTCAATTATTGGGACACAAGAAGTAGCCGTGCCGGTATTCTTTGGCGTGGTTACAACCATGGTGGCCTTTTACCCGTTGATGCTGATGTCTGGACGGAATGGCGCCTTTTTCGGCCAGATCACCTTAGTGGTTATTCCGGTTTTGTTTTTCTCTCTGGTAGAATCAAAACTAATTTTACCGGCTCACTTGAAGCATTGTAAGCACTTGGGAGAAAAAGAAAAAAGCAAGAATCCGTTTATGCGGTTTCAGCGTTTGTTCTCCGAGGGACTTGAGGTGTTTGTCGTTAAAATCTACAAACCCGTGCTTAATAAAGCATTGGTTCATCGGTACACCTCTGTTTCTATTTTTATAGGACTTCTCGCGATCTTTTTGGCCATGATTATAGGGGAGAGAATTGGATATCGTGAACGACCTTCATCGGTTTCTGATACTACGACCATTACTTTACGAATGCCTTCCGGGACTACCTTTGAAAGGACCCTGGAAAAAATCACTATGATCGAAGAAAAAGCATTGCTGCTTAAGCAGCAGGTAAACGATCGATATGATGCCAGTGTGGTTAAAAATATTTTTGCGACAGCTGGGGGACAACCCTTTGGTCGCACACGTCCTGGCACTACGGGCGATGCAGCTGCTGGTGTAGATGAGATCGGCGAAGTCATTATTGAATTAGCCGAATCTGGTCCCACGTCCATCTCCTATGGTACCCGAGAATTTGTTACTGAGCTTCGCGAAATGGTTCCTCCCATTCCGGAGGCAG
The DNA here is from genome assembly GCA_938075565.1 of uncultured Opitutales bacterium. Taxonomy (GTDB): domain Bacteria; phylum Verrucomicrobiota; class Verrucomicrobiia; order Opitutales; family UBA2995; genus UBA2995. The sequence goes on from CALJGU010000232.1 coordinate 8,691, forward strand.
AAGAACTTACCTTTTCCTTTGAACGTGGTGGCGGAGGTGGTGCCATGACATTTGAGCTTATTCATCCGGACATTGATATTTTGAAAGCTGCGTCCGCTGATTTGCAGCTAAAATTGGAATCGTTTGATGGTTTGTATGATATCAGTGATTCATATGAACGCGCCAACGACGAGTTCGAGTTGGATCTAAAGCCTGAAGCAGAATACCTGGGCGTGACGGCTTCGAATTTAGCTCAACAAGTCAGAACGGCATTCTTCGGAGCAGAAGCACAACGTATTCAAAGAGGACGTGATGAAATTCGCGTTATGGTTCGCTACCCGGAAGCAGACAGAAAGTCTTTGGGCTCTCTATCTCGAATGATGATACGAACAGTCAATGGTACTGAGGTTCCTTTTGATACAGTGGCCCAGATTGTCCCGGGTAAAAGCATGCCGACCATTCGTCGCGTTGACCGGAAGCGAATCATCCAGGTAAACGCTGATGGTGATACAGAAAAGTTGGACATTACTGGAATGGAGACAGAGGTCCTTGAGCAGTTTCTGCCCGAGCTAGCTGCCACAAAATACACGGGATTGGAATTTGATGTGCGGGGACGTGCAGCTGAAGCGCGAGACAACAATCGCGAAATGATTATGGGTATTTACCTGGTTCTGGGGATTATTTACGCCCTCTTGGCGATCCCGTTCAGGAGTTATTTTCAACCCTTGATTGTCATGTCCGCCATTCCGTTTGGTATGGTGGGTGCGGTGTTGGGCCATTTGGTGATGGCCAAGATCTTTGGTTGGAACGGTGGGGATCCCAGATTGTACCAATCCTCTATATTTGGCATGATGGCATTATCCGGGGTTGTGGTGAATGATAGCCTGGTGATGGTGCATTTTATGAATACTAAAGTTAAGGAGGGAATGCCACTGAGTGAGGCGGTGCGTATAGCAGGGACAAGACGCTTTCGTCCGATTTTGCTGACTTCCTTGACTACATTCTTTGGCTTGGCACCATTGATGTTTGAATCTCATTCCACAGCTTCATTCTTGATTCCTATGGCCATATCATTGGGGTGGGGCATTATTTTTGCGACCACCGTTACTCTGGTTCTGGTCCCTGTTCTGGTGCTCATCGCAGATGATTGTAAACAGGCTTTGTTCAAATTCTACAATATAGACCCTCAAGCTCATGTTGAGGAGGAAGGAAAGGTTGCTTCTCCTGTTTGAGCAACCAGTAGAGCATTCGGTCTTCGATCAGAAGATTAAAGGATTTTAATCGGAATAGCATTGTGGAATTCATTCTTCTATTGAGAATGACGTGAATTCTCTATTGTGGATTAGCTCTACAAAAAGCTAAAGAATATGCACGGAATTATAGCGTGGTTTGCCCGAAATGGAGTCGCTGCCAATTTATTGATGGTTGCTATCGTGGCCGGAGGTATTTGGTCAGGGACTAGTCAGATTATTTTGCAGCAGTATCCGGAAATGCCGCAACGAATGATCACCACGACCGTACTCTATCCTGGATCTACACCTGGTGAAGTTGAAGAGGCTATACTGACCCGGCTCGAGGAAAACCTATACGATATTGAAGGCATCAAAGAGATGACGGCGACGGCAAGGTCTAGTTCGGGTACCGTCATGTTGGAGATTGAGGACGGTTACAATATGAGCGAAAAGCTCGATGAAGTTACGAATCGAGTGTCTACGATTCGCACCTTTCCTCCTGAAGCCGAGCGGCCTCAGATCAGTCAGTTTTCTTTTGCCGAACGAGTTATCACGATTGTCGTATATGGCGATCTTAGTGAACGTGAATTGAAGACTTTGGGTGAGCAGCTCCGGGATGAAGTATCAAATATCCCCGGTGTGACCTTGGCTTCTTTGAAA
>CALJGU010000233.1 GCA_938075565.1 uncultured Opitutales bacterium
AGTCGCTCAGGATATCACCAACATCCCAGGCATGCGTCTATGGCTCGACGCCCAAGACAACAGCGCATTTACCCACACAGCAAATTCCATCGGCCAATGGGCTAATAAAGTCATTCCGGCCAATCCAGTTATCCAGGCCAACGGAGACTTCCAACCCAGCATAAGCGCCAATGGTTTGAACGGCAGACGAGCCGCCTACTTTGATGGAGACGATTACATGACCCTAAGCTCCAGCATTCGTGACTCAGCCGGAGACTATGAACTATTCATCGTCGCTTGTCCCGAATCGGGTGGAGCAGCATGGCCTAGATTTTTCTCATCTTATTCTGGAGACAATGGAAATCAATGGGCCGCGCCCAACTTTATATTCATGGCACCCAACGATAGCGGAACCCCGCACGCTGAAGATGCTCAATGGTACTTTAGCGAAGGGTCAAACCGCGTGCTGCAAAACATAGCCATAGCTTCAGACGCAAAATCCTTGGGCATCAATCAATTCAAAGGCTACATCGGGGAGATCTTACTGTTTGAACGCAGTTTGGATGTCATCGAGTTTGAGACGGTTACAAATTACCTCATCAGCCAATGGGGACTGCCTTCTCCATACCAAGGTCCTACCAACGTAAGTCTCGAGCCTCGGCTCCGTGACCTAGGAGACGCGTTGGGCCTGCCCATTGGCTCAATTACGCGTGACGACTTTTTTAACTTTGAGGAAACTCAGCTTTACCAAGATACACTGGGTCAAAATTATGGAATTCTCACGACGGGCAATGCGGCCAAATACGGACCGCTGAGCACCGGGCAAGGCACCTACGATTTCAGTACCCTCGATAAGCATCTTGCCGTGGCCGATAAATACAAAATGCAGTTCCACGGACATGTTTTTATCTGGCACAATCAAACACCCAATTGGCTGGAGTCTGGTACTTGGACGAGACAAGAACTCATCGATATTCTGAATGATCACATCGATCAGGTAGGTGGATATCTGAAAGGCAAAGTAGATATCTGGGATGTGGTGAATGAACCGTTTTTAGGCGATGGAACTTGGCGAACGGAATCGATTTGGAATTCAGTCATAGATGCAGCGAACTCCTCCACCAATCAAAGAGACTTCATTGACTTGGCTTTTCAAAGAGCACGGCAGGTTGATCCTGACGCCACCTTGATTCTAAACGATTTTTCCGTAGCAGTCATCAACGACAAATCCGATGCCATGTATACTTGGGCACAGAGCATGGTAAACCGAGGCATTCCCCTCGATGGAATTGGATTTCAAATGCACATCGATGGGCCAATCGACTACGATAGTTTCGCCCAAAACATGCAGCGTTTCGCAGACCTGGGTCTTGAAATCCATATCACTGAGCTCGATGTAAAACAAGCCATCCCATTCACCACGGCCAAGTCAATGGTCCAAGCGGAAGTCTATCGAAACGTTGTGCGTAAAGTGCTCGAGCAACCAGCAGCGAAAACATTTACCATGTGGGGATTCACCGATGCACACAGTTGGATCCCCACCCATTCACCTGGATACGACAGTGCCCTCATCTTCGATAAAGAATACCAACCCAAACATGCCTTTGTAGCTTTGCAGGAGGAACTCATCAACCACCTGACGACCGATGGTTTGAAAACTCGCTTACTCGGTCAGGTGGCCTCTACTCCAGAAGCAGACCTCGAAAAGGATTTGGACCACGATGGGTTAAGCACCTTTTTTGAGATCGCCATGAAGTCGGATCCAGCTGAACCCAATTTCGATTCCCTACCTCCCGTTCAGGTGTCTCCGGGATCGACAAAGATTGGATTTACTCCACGTCCCATAACCACTGATATTGAAATCCGAGTGGAAGTCTCTATCGACTTACAAACCTGGGAAACAGCAGTCAGCCGACAAGCAGGAGCAAGCGAATGGAATACAATACGTGAGGATTCCAGCCTGATCGTTGATGAATCCACCGGTGAAGTCAGCGTATCTCTCGATAATCTCGAAGTTGGAACCTTTGTTCGGCTTCGAGTCATTCAAACTAGTTAGCCAAATTTAGTTTCAAAACTGAAAGCGTTAGCGGTGGCCTGAAACCGTCCCAAACGGGCAAAGATTAAAAGTCCTTAAACGGACCTCGTGGTTCGGCATCGATCATAGTCTTTTGATACCAGGCCTCATACTTCGCCTTAACCATTTTAAGTACCTCTGGCTGTTCTTTGGAAAGATCATGGGTTTCGCCCAAGTCCTGAGAGAGATCGAAGAGCCCCCCACTCTTACCTTCCATATCGACCCACTTCCAATTGTTTACCCGTGCGCCTAAACGATTCCTTCGCTTCCAAAACATTGTAGTGCGTGGACTTTCCGCTTCTCCCCTCAAAGTCGGCCACCAATCGTAACCATCGAGAACAACTCCTTCAGGCAGGCTTGCGCCCGTCACAGCTGCGAGACTAGGGAAAATTTCCATGCTGGATAAAAAGGCATCATTGACCGCACCCGCAGGGATTCCTCCAGCCGGCCAGCGGACCATCGAAAGCACACGTAGACCACCATCCCACGTTTCTGATTTATGACCATTTAGAGGACCATTATTTGCTCCCCCACTCCCTCCATTGTCGGCGAAGAAAATGACGATGGTATTTTCAGCCAATCCTTTCTCGTCCAATACATCCAACAGCTTGCCGATGGATGCATCCATACAAGTCGTTGCTGCCCGGTAATCGCGATAACGTTTCGCTTTAGACGAAACCTGAGCCTTCTTTCCGTAGCGTTCACCAGCAACATAAAGCTCATCCACCTCTGGGTACAGGGCTTCGAATTCCGGTGGCGCTTGCACGGTACCACGAATCTTAGGATCGAGAGCAGACGATCCATGAGGCGCATTGAAAGGCACATAAAGAAAGAATGGTTCATCACCCGCGTGCTCATCTAAGAACCTGAGAGCTTCCCGTTCGAATAGGTAGGTAGCATAGATTCCACGATCCTCCTCAGTGCGCTCATTATTCCTATACATACTGTGAACACCATAACGCTCATGCGTATAGTAATCGATTCCGGTATTTACCAGGCCATAGAAGTCATCAAACCCTTTAGCCAGGGGCAGGAAGCGTTTACTGATACCCAAGTCCCATTTTCCATAAATACCAGAAACATACCCCTGCGGTTTCAAAACTGCAGGGAGCAAAATTTCTCGCGTATCCATACCACCTATACGCTCCCAGGTCACATCGTATTCATCCCAACTGGGATACTTATGACCATAGTCGGGAGCTTCATTGCGGATCATATCGCAAATGCCATTCCTTTGTGGATAACGTCCCGAAAGGAAAGCCCCTCGAGATGGTGTGCAAGCCGGCCAGGCCACATAGAAGCTGGACAGTCGGGTTCCTTCACGCGCAAGCCGATCAAGATTAGGCGTAATGATATCTGAATTGAGCAGCCCGAGATCATGGTAGCCCTGATCATCCGAAACGATCATAAGGATATTGGGACGTTCGGACTGAGCGACCGATAATAGACTAAAGCAAAAAGAGGAGATCAGGAATACGACGAGTGTTCTTAGGGAGATCATACATGAATACTAAGGCTCAAAAATAAACCTAATCAATCTAGAATCTAGAAATCCGTTGTCCTTGAGGTAAGGTCATTTTAGAAACAGAGACTATGATACTTAAACCCCAAAGAATCATTCTCATCCTGGTTGCTGCATTGATATGCACAATGACCTCAGCAGACCCAATAAAACTATCTATCTGGGACCGAGGTGTAAAACTCACTTCGCCCGCCGACAAGGATCTCTTTACCTATCTCTGGTTTTACGAATGGAATATGTTTGAGGCGGTTCGCAAAGGAGAACACACCTCAGGGACGTCTGATTGGAAATGGGGAATGGTTTCCACCCAAAGCTACGCACAAACCAGCGGAGACTGGTTCGACTTGAGCGTGACAGCCGCGGAAGATGGAGCTGAGTTGCTCCTCAAAGTTACCAATACCACCGATCGCGATTGGCCGGATATCGCTTCCATTATTCCCTGTTTCAATCCCGGTTATGATGGTCCTAAGAAAACCAACGCCATCCCCAACCCGAATTTCTATGACGATGGTCACGACCACACATATTTCTACGGTGAGGATGGATTGGATCTCCTGGCAGGCGAAGCGCCGCGTGAAATCCATTTCAACGATACCCTGCAATCAGCCATTGAAAGCTCGCCAAAACAAAGAGACGACGGCCAGTTCGTCTGGTATCATAAGTGGCCTAGGTCTCCCAGGAATGCTCACAAGGGCTTACTCGTTCGCGAATCGGAAGACAGAACTCAAACCATGGCAATTGTCTGGGAAGACTTCCTGACAGCCCAGGGACACAATCCCTGGAAGTGCATGCACCTATCAATTCGGGTCGGGCCTCTGAAACCAGGTGAGTCGAAATCAGTCCGCGGTAAGATGTATTTATTCGAAGGCACCAAAAAAGATTTGTTGAAGAAATTAAAAAAGGATTTCCCAAATCTCTATTAAGTCGTTTCTTTGCACCTACGAACCATCCCGTATGAAACTGAATATTCCTTTCATAAAATCAGCAACCCT
>CALJGU010000234.1 GCA_938075565.1 uncultured Opitutales bacterium
GGATCGCTCCCAATGCAAAGCTGATTTTTGCAACTACGACTCCTGTACCAAAGGGAGAACCGGGTCGCCATGTGATAGATGCTGGTCGCTACAATCGAGTAGCCTTAAGAGTATTGAGGGACTACCCGGAAATTGAAGTGAATGACCTTTATGCCTTTACTCTACCTAACCAGCCAGAGTGGTGGACCAAGCCAGGCAATGTGCACTTCAATGAAGTCGGCTACACTGCCCAGGGCAAAGAAGTAGCGCGCTACGTGAGAGAGGCGCTGGGGAAGTAGTTTTCAGTGTTCGGGTGTCAGGTGTCAGAAAAAGGTAGCGATGCTGGTGACAGCATCGAATAAAGTAGGACAGGCGTCTCGCCTGTTTGTTTTCGGTGATGTTTCTGGCTTTTAAAATGGGAGCAGCATTGGTGTTTATGGTCACTCTTGTACCATACACAGGCAGGATGCCTGTGCTACTTTGAAGACACCTCCAAATTTCACGGGACTCGCAAAAACAGAAACGCCTGGGCTAAGTCTGAACCACTGACACCTGATACCAGAATACTGACACCTCCAATCCTATTCCACCAACGCCACAGTCTTCTTCAAGGCCTTGATCGTCGCCTTTGAAGCGGCATCGTCATCCAGGTCCCGAAGCGGCTGATTGAAAGGTTCTGCACGGGCTGGGCCTTCGTAGCCGATGTGGATGAGAGCTTCCATAAATGGTTTGAGATCGATGACTCCTGTCGCCATGGGGAGTTCACGTTGGCCGTCCTGTTGCTGCTGTTTATCTACACCCTTGGGGGCATCGTTCAGATCGACGAGCGTAATGCTTGCTGGGTCGAGCTTCTTGATGGCATCGGCGCTATCGCCTGCTTGCCACCAATGCCAGGAGTCCAAGACGTATCCGACATTGTTTGTGCCGATGGCCGCACAAAGTTCCTGGGTTTCGGCTAATGTGTGAATGAAAGGATACTTAGCGCGGATGAGAAGCGTGGTCGTACCAACATATTCGAAACCGAGGCGTAGGTCATTATCTTGAAGGATCTTCGCTACTTCCCACAAGCGACGGGTATGTTGTTTGAAATTTTCATTATAGGTCAGGTTGGTATGCGAGGGCATGAGCCAGGTGTTTACTCGAGTGACACCAGCGCGCTTCAATCCAGCTGCGAGCCGTGGCAGTTCCTTCAATCCCTCTTCAAATTTGGCTCGGTCTTTACGGAAATCAACTGGCAGTCCTGAGCTACCCCAAGAAAGGTTCTTGTCCTTCATGTCGCCCTTCAGGTCGTTTAGCTGACCCTTGCTCAATCCCGCGAGGTAACTGGACTGTGCTTCCACAGACTCAAATCCGTATTTTGAAGCCAACTCGATAGATCGTTTTTGGTCGGCTTTGATACCCAAGGCGCCTCCGACAAAGTTGATGGTGAACTTGCGATTCGACTTATGATGAGCGGCCATGAGTTGTGGGCCGAGTGAAGTGGAGGCTGCGAGTCCGGTGATTGCTGATGTGCGAATAAAATCTCTTCGGTTCATAGGGTAGTAAATGTTCTGATTAATGAAGCTTATACAAATGATATGTCTTCAGGTAAGCGTCAATGCTTCAGCAATAAGAGATTCGTTATCGACAATTTGTACTCCAAATTCGACGTTGGGGTATGAAGTTCTCACTCTACCCTAAGCTCTTCGTTCTTCTTTTCGGTTTTATCACAGGCCTCCAGGCGCAAGATAGACCCAATATTCTCTGGTTATTTGCCGAGGATACATCCCCTTGGATGGGGTGTTATGGCCACGAGGTGAATGAAGGCCATACGCCGCATATTGATTCGCTTGCCAATCAAGGGGTCTTGTTCAAACGAGCTTATGTGCCTGCTCCTGTATGTTCGGCCTGTAGATCGGCTTTGATGGGGGGCATGAATCAGATTCGGTTCAATGCACATGAGCACCGGAGTTCTCGTGGGAAGGCGCCGTTGTTTCTGCCTGATGGAATGAAGCTCTTGCCTCAGATCATGAATGAGAATGGCTACTCAACATTTAATCTGGGAAAGACAGACTACAACTTCGTGTTGGCTGCCAATGAGATCTTTACCTTCAACGAAACGAGACGGGAACCGATTCCCTGGGATAAAATCAAAGCCAACCAACCATTCTACGGCCAAATTCAAACGGCTGGAGGAAAACAGAATACGAAGAATTGGCCAGCGGACCGCAAGACCGATCGCGACTCTGTTGTTGTTCCTGCTGATTATCCCGATACACCCGCGCAGCGCGAGGTGGTTGCTGAGCACTACGATTCCATTCGGAAGGATGATGACTTTATCGGAGGCGTAATAAAAGGCCTCAAAGAGAATGGCCTGTGGGAGAATACGATAGTGGTTTATTTTGGTGACCACGGAGCCAATCAACTTTTGAGACACAAGCAAATGCCGACGGAAGGTGGATTACACGTTCCGTTTGCTGTGTATGGGCCGGAGAAATACGTGCCCAGAGAAAAGATACGAAACGATTTAGTGAACATGCTGGACCTCTCTGCCACGACCTTGGCTTGGGCCGGTATTCCTATTCCAGGCAACTGGGAAGGGCAGCATCTTTTTGGCAAGGGGTTCAAGGCGCGTGAATTCGTGGCCTCAGCAAAAGATCGTTTGGATCATACCATTGATCGTGTTCGTACGATTCGAACTGAGCGTTATCGTTACACAAGAAACTACAAAACCGATCGTATCTTTCTGCAGCCCCAATACCGGGATAATCAGCCTTACACTCAGGATTTTCATAATCTCTATAAGGCGGGAAAATTGTCGGAGCGACATGCTGAAATCTATTTTGGAGAGCGACCAGCGGAAGAACTCTATGACGTTGAAAAGGATCCCGCTCAAATGGTGAATCTTATAAACGACCCTAAGCTTGCGGACGAAGTTCAACGTCACCGCGAGTTACTCGATTCCTGGATTGCCAAAGGCGATCATGGTGAGGGTGAAGAGAATCTTCAGGAGTTGCTTGAGCAGTCGACGAGCAGGTGGGCAGCCGTAAATCCCGAGTATGAGTTAGTGCGCACCGACCACGATGGTGACGGGCTATCGACTGAATGGGAAGAGGCGGTTGGACGTGACCCCAACGATGGTAAGTTGCAGTTTCTATTCGATAATGGTGGCTGGCAGACGGAAGGTTGGAAAGGCGAAGGGAATGTGCCAAACATCGCCGGTTACCTCGGCTATCTAGATTTTGATTTGCCCGATGGAGAGGGTGCGATCGTTCGTGCGGGGCTCCACGCGGATGCCAGCAAGAATAGTGGTCAGCTTGAAATTAAAGCAAAAGCTTCTTCTCCTGTATTGGCATGGCTATCAGCTGAAAATGAGGCAGGGGAAGTGAATCGTATTGCAGGCCCCATTACGCTTAAAAAGAGCAAGAAGTTTAAGGGCTACGGTATCGACCTCACAGGCAATCCAAATTGGAAAGGATCGATCCTGTCACTCAAATTATCCTTTCAGGGCGAGCCGGGTGTGTTGGTTGAGATAGATTCCATAATAGCGCTTTAATAGTCCTAAGGAGTCCAGTGCTCCCTTCACTTGTAATTCGAAGGGCAAGTGCCTTTCTTTACGCTTTGTTATCAATACGGGGGCTCATCCTAGTGGCCGGTCGTTGAAACTAAGGGTATTTGTTAAGCGGTTGCTAATTCTTAAAGAGATCTTACTTCGAAATTCCGGGTGATATAGAATTCAACTACACCGGTTTGAAAATTTGTATTTGTATGTTTGTTACTTTTAGAAAACTTAATTTTTCCAACTTAGATTTTCGGCATCTGGATGGTCGCAAAACCGCGATTAGCGCGGCGGTTGGACTGGTTGGACTTTCCGTGGTTTTACTGTCCTTGTTTGGAACCACTTACCTGATGGATCTTGTCGATTCTGAGAATCAACTGTCTTACCTGAAGATTCTGATGTGTTCATTAGGTATCTTTACCATCGGACTAGCCTTGATCATTTTCTCCATTCATTTGGTGAAGAAGATCATATGGGGAGCGCTGGCCGCGCTGCTACTTGTCTCTTTTGGACTCGGCTGCTATGCCCTAGGGATATTCGTCAAATGCTTCCTGATCGCATTAGTTACATTTATGGCCGTAGCTTGGGAGATCGGTAAGTTCGATCTCGAATACTAGGTTTCATTCTATGTGGGATCTAATTGTCTAATGACTTTGACAATTCTGAAACCAATTCAGGATGCACCGAAGCTTGGTCGTATTGTTCAGATGGATCTGCATGAAGATTGAAGAGTAGGGGTGTTTCAAGTCGCTCGCCCGGACGGCCACCTGTTTCCTTTTGGACCTTAAAGTGAATTTTCCAACCGCCTTTTCGATAGGCTTGAAGATTATTTGTTTTATAAAATGAGAATTCCTTTCTCGGCGAGGGTCCTTTCCCAAATAGCAACGGGCTAATATCTAAACCATCAATGGTGCGATCAGATGGACTATTCGCGCCGGCTAAGCTGAGTCCCGTTGTGAAAAGATCGATAGTGCTGGCCATCTCTGACGTGACTGTGGGTTCGATCTTGCCGGGCCACCAGGCAATTGCCGGAACACGATGACCGCCTTCCCAGGTGGTGAATTTTCCACCTCGGAGGAGACCTTGCGAACCGCCTTTGAGCTTTACCGATAGCCAGGGACCATTGTCGCTTGTGAAGAAGACGAGGGTGTTATCGGTAAGCTTTAGTTTTTTCAGGTGATCAAGGATCACTCCTACACTCCAATCAATTTCCTCGATTGTATCGCCGTAGATTCCTCTAAGGCTTTTTCCTAAGAAATCTTCAGACGCAAATAGAGGTATATGTGGCATCGTCTGGGCCAGGTATAGGAAGAAGGGACTATCCTTGTTTTCACTTATGAAGGATAGGGCGGCTTCGGTATATTTCTTTGTAAGTAGTGATTGGTCTGTTGGGAATTCTATCACTTCATTCCCTTGAAGTAATGGAACCAGATTCCGAGGAGGTTTATTTTTTTTAAGATCGTAGGATCGAACTTTTTCCAGCGACCAATCTTCGCTGAAGATCGCATCTTTTGCGAAAGACATTCCAGGATCTACAGCCATGTCGTTGCTGTAAGGAACTCCGAGATACGAATCGAATCCTTGGGCAAGTGGGAGAAACTCTTCCTTGTGGCCCAAATGCCATTTTCCGATGCAAGCGGTTGAGTAGCCTTCTGCTTTTAATCCTTCCGCCAAAGTAATTTCATCTGGATTCAATCCAGTTTGGTGATGATGAAAGTAAACGCCGAGTGTGCCGTGTCTGGGTGGATAGCGGCCGGTCAAGAGACTCGCCCTGGATGCAGAGCATACGGCATTGGCCGAATAGAATTGAGTGAACTTCATCCCCTCAGCGGCCATGCAGTCCAAGTTGGGGGTCTGTATGGTCGGGTGCCCATAGACTCCTAGGTCTCCGTAGCCCAAGTCATCGCAAAAGATGATGACAATGTTGGGTGGATTCTCTGCCTTAAGGTGAGATTGAGTTAAGACGAGCGTCAGTGTGATTAGGCTGAAGAAAGAATGAAGGAGTTGTGGTTTTCTGAGTGTCATGATCCTAGGTATTTAACGTAGACAAAGTAGGCTCCAAAGCTTCCCGTTTGTTCTGCTTCTGGTGGGAGTTGGAATGCTGTTTCGAGGTCGAACTGACCTTCTTGTAAGTTTAATTCGAATACCACTTTGTCATCCGAGACATTCATGGCTTTTTGGTCGTATACGGATCCGACTCGAATGGAAGCTGCTTCAGCGCCAATAGGAGTTGGCTGCTCTTGCGGATACCAACGCAACTCAAACTGGTAGCGGCCATCTTGATCCACGTCGATGGCCCAAACTCCATTTTCTTTACTCCGAGCGAGATGAAACTGGTGCCATGGACTAGCCCCTAAATACCAGTCCATACAGACTAAGCGAGTTTCGGTAGCTTCTGGAGCACCGAGCAGATGGCGACTAAGTAAGTCGTTCGCCGGTGGTAGTGTGTGCCAGAATTGATCATAGTGGTTGTTTAAGGATTCGACAACATCTGGGTGATCAGCGGCTACATTGTTTAATTGGCCCCAGTCTTCCTTGATGTCGTAAAGCTCGTTGCCTCCAACCAGTCGCCACCTCTGTGTTTTTACAGCGGCGTTTTTACCATACTCCCGGTATCGGTTCCTTGGGCATTGGATGATGAGTTTGCGATCATCGGACCATTCCTTTGCCCCTGTGAGTAGAGGTCGCAAACTTCGCCCATCCATTGCGGTTGGTTGAGGTAATTCGCAGAGATCCAGAATTGTAGGAGCAACGTCTACCATGCCAGCCAAAGCTTGGCTATTGTGAGCTTTCGTCAAAGGAGGGAAACGCATCATGCAGAACACGGCATGCTTCTCATCGTAGCCGACATTGTGGATTTCTCGTTTACCGTCGAAACGTGGATTGGGCGCACCTCTATCAGTGACGCCTTGATCCGTTGCAAAAATCACTAGGGTGTTGTCTCTCAGGTTCCAATCATCCAATCGTTTCATCATCCGCCCTACATTGTCGTCGATGTTCTCGATCATAGAAAACAATTTGAGATCTGCGTCCCTTGCCTCGACTCCACGTGCCTTGATACGCGCCATGGCTACGGGTTCTGCCTGGTACGGCGTATGAGTTGCAGGAGTTGAGATGAAGCAAAAGAAGGGATCGTCTTTGGAGGCCTTGATGAAATCGCTGGCTCTGTCGAATAAGACGTCGCTGGAGTAACCTTTGCTCGGTACCATCTCCCCGTTGTGATCCCAGGTCGCATCAATATGAGTGTTGCCATAGTAATCCTCCATCTGGCCTATGCCACCACCACCGTGGATAAACGCTTCCTGAAATCCCCGTTCATTGGGATGATAGGGGTGAGAGTAGCCTAAATGCCATTTTCCAAAAATCGCAGTTCTGTAGCCGGCTCCACCTAGATAGTTGGCCAGGGTTGCTTCGTCTGATTTGAGGATGGATACGCCTCCTACTGTTGTGTGTATGCCGGATCTCAGAGCATAGCGGCCCGTTAGGAGTTCAGCTCGGCTGGGTGAACAAAAGGGAGGTGCATGGAAATTCCGAAAATCAACTGACTCACTGGCCAAATGGTCAATATGAGGGGTTTGCAGGATTTCGTGCCTATGGCTACTCAACTCGAAGTAGCTTTGGTTATCCGTTAATATGAGGAGTATATTGGGTCGATCTGAAGCGGCAGATGAAGAGATGGAAGCTAGCAGAAAGACCGTGATGATAGCGGGTAGATATTTCATAGGGTTGCTTAGAGAAGCAGTAAGCAATCTAGGGGTGTATGCGGCTGAATGGCAACCAAATGCCATCAAATGGAACTGGTAGACCAGAAAACGATACGCTCATGCTAAGATGCGATGCGTCATTCCTGCGAAATTCTTTTCGACCCCATTTAAAGGTCTATCCCATCCAGAATCCTTTTCGATCGGAGATGCCTAAT
>CALJGU010000235.1 GCA_938075565.1 uncultured Opitutales bacterium
GACGGCTATTGTCGACGAAGTGTTACCGCCGCCAGTCGTGCTTCCCAAGGCTGAGCCTGTTGAATACCCGGATGCAGTGCGTCCGAATCTGGGTGGTGGCTCTGAGGGAGGGCGTGGCGTCTATCGGCTCGTTTCGTCCAGGAATAGAGCCAGCGATGCCACTTGGACTGCTCCCTTCGAAGTATCGGTGAGCGGAATCTATCATGTGCAGGTTAAGGCGAGACCCTTTCATACCGGAGACATGTTCTACGAACCGAGGGAAACTCCCTTCCGGCTGGAAGTCTATGCCCGGCAGAATGGTGAAGAAAGACACGGTCCGTTTGAGAATCTAAGGTATTTAGGAACTTTCGATGTTCCTGTGAATGGGAAACAGGGAAGTGCTTTCGAGCTGGAAGCGGAGCTTTTTCTTGGGGAGGTTGTTGGGTTTCGATGGGTGGATGGTCCAATGAGGTCTCCACCAGGTGCTCACGGTGGATTGGATCGCACGTTTATTGATGAGCGATTGTTGAAGAGCCGCAAATTCTACGCCGCCAATTTAGAATTCCAAGGAGGTCCAAGGGGAACAACGCAAGCTGAGTTATACGAAACGATTCAAGCCCTGATGAAGAGTGACGATCTCGATTTGAGTGATCCGCGATTGGACAAGCTGCCTGAGGTTTATCGAGGAGGATTTTCCAATGGGTTTTCCACTTGGAGCATCAAATACGGATCTGAGGAAATGCTCCGTTTCGGTCCGGCTTTGGATATTCTGGATGTTTCGGTCAAAGGCCCCACGCGGGTGGTTCTGGATCCGTTGACCCGCAAACGCCTGGCTCGCTCCGATCGGTTCCTGGGTGAGCGATCGTCAGAGTTGTCGGATATGGAATTCGCCAAGCAATTCCTGGAACGGTTTTTAACCCGGGCATTTCGTAGGCCGGTGTTGGCTGATCAGCTCGATGACTACCTCGCTGTGGTTAGAGGTCATCGGCAGGATTTTCCCGAAAAACGTATAGAGGACGCCCTTCACCTGGCCATCCGACGAGCGCTGGTTTCACCCCATTTTCTTTATCGAGGATTAAGGCCTGGAGTCCTGGATGATTGGGATCTGGCGAGTCGTTTAAGTTATTTCCTGAGTAGCGGGCCGCCTGACGCGGAGCTGCTTGACCTCGCAAGTCGAGGCGAACTATCGAATCCTAAGGTTTTGGAAAAGGAAGTTCATCGCTTGTTGGCCAAACCTGAAAGGAAGGAGTTTATTCGCCACTTCACCGGACAATGGTTGGGCACGCGCATTCTCAAGGATATTATGCCCGATCCGCGCTTACTTAAATTCATCAATCAGGATCGAGATGCCATGATCGCTGAGACTGAGATGTTCTTTGAAGAGATCCTGGCAGAAAACCATTCATTGGATACCTTTATTGATCCAGGATTCAGCTATCGAAATGAGAGACTGAACAAGATTTACGGTGGCGATCTTGAAGATGGAGAAATGCAACGGGTCACTTTTCCCAAAGGAAGTGCTCAGGGCGGTTTGTTGGGCTTGGCGTCCATTATGATGGCTACCGCTAACGGTGTAGATACTCATCCCGTTCATCGTGGTGTCTGGCTGCTTGAAAATGTCCTGGGCCAGGCAACCCCACCGCCGCCACCTGATGTTCCGGCGGTGGCTCCCGATACAACGGGGACTACTACGATGCGCGAACAGATGGTTGCACACCTGGCTGATCAGGCATGCGCCCGTTGTCACCAAAAGATTGATCCCCTGGGGTTTGTTATGGAGAGCTTTGATCCCGTTGGACGATGGCGGGAGTTTTATCCTGTCTACACGATTGGTGCATCCGTTGAGTTAGACGAAGAATATTACTCCAATCAAGGGAAGGGGACACGAAAAGGAATCAAGATTGATACGACTGCGGTGATGCCAGATGGGACGGAACTGGAGAACGTATCGGATCTAAAGGCCTACCTTCTCAAGAACGGAGCCTTGTTTGCTGAATGCCTGACTGAGAAACTACTGGTTTATGGAACGGGTCGTGAACCGAGCTTTGGTGATCGGCGAGTCATTCGCCAAATGGTTAGCGATCATTCCTCAAGAGAATACGGATTTACGGACCTCATGGTCGCTATTGTCCTCAGCGAATCATTTCGGATGCGTTAGGTCCTGGATCATTCTCACGCAACTGGTCTGTACAGATGCGGCTAAATTCTCACTATTTGCGTTAAGTTTGGTCTATGAGAAAAGTTGGAATTGACCCTGTGAGTGCTCTATGCACATTTTGAACAATGATTGGAACGAGATTGATAACGTTTTCGCGACTGAAGATGCTATTATTTCACCATCATTTCCGTCCTTAGGGAGGAGCACTACAAACTACTCAATCAGCAATTTGGTAATTGCACATTAAACCCATAGCTTAGACTCAATGATTAAACGACTACACATACTGCTGTACGCATTGTTATCCGGTTTCATCGTTCCTTTGGCATTTGCCCAGGACACCTCGGAGGAAGATAAGGAAGTTTATGACCTTAATCCGTTCGAAGTAGATGAATCTGCTGACTTAGGTTACTCAGCCACGAATACCCTCTCAGGTACTCGTTTTAATTCCAGCCTGCGTGATACATCGGCGTCCGTATCGGTGTGGACTCAGGAATTCATCGATGATACCGGTTTGACGGACATCGACGAACTCATCGACTACTCTCTGAATACCGTTCTCGATACTAACGACCAGGATGGTGCTGGAGGTAACTTCAACGTTTTCACCAATGCGACGGCCGTTACCCAGCGGATCCGGACTCGTGGTATTGAGTCCAGTCGTGGTATTGATTACTTCAAAAGTATCATTCCCGATGATTCCTACAAAGTAGGCCGTTATGATGATTCTCGTGGTCCCAATGGGGTGCTTTTCGGTGTAAGTAATGCCGGTGGTTTGATCAATCAAACATCCTTGGTCGCAAATACCTACCAGGACTCGGGCCGTGTCCGTTACAGTTTTGGTACTTCCAGCCGTAACCGTGCTGAATTCCGATACAATAAAGTAATTGTTGAGGACAAATTGGCTATCGTAGTGGCTGCACTGAATCAGGAGAACGGCCATTGGCGTGATTGGATCAGCGATGACAAGGAACGGGCTTATGTTGGAATGACTTGGAGACCCACTGAAAAGATTACTTTCCGTGCCAATTATGAAGACGGCATGCACCATAAGACTTCTATTCAGCAAAGTCCTCTCACCGACCGTGCATTACCCTATTACGATCATCTTATTGCAGGTACTCCGCTCGAAGACTTAACCTTCAACCCCTACCGTGGCAACGGAGCAGGTGCTCGTGTAACCGCTGCCACTCGTGCGGTGGGTGTAGGTGCTAGAGACGCAAATCCACGAAATGGCATAAACAGTCGTTTTACCTTCATTGAAAACGACGGGACCTTCCACAACCTTGCCGGTGTGTTTAACACCGTGGGTTACGACAGCGTGGGTGTTTTTCATCCGGATGGTTCGCCTGGGTACCGTGGTCTACAAGATGATGATACAACGGTTCGAGTGAGCCGTATCAACGACCAATCTGTTCTACCTTATCATTACAATCCTGGTGGTCCTGACTTTTATCGCGAAACGGATTTTGATATGTATTCCGCTTTCCTGGATGTCCAAATCACCGATAATTGGTTTTTCAATGTGCAGTTTGGTAAACAGTCAGCTGATATTGATGTGCCTCAGATTCAAGGTACCCGTCCTGAGTTTCGTTTTGACCCCAATTCTGTGCAGAGTGCGATTGATCCAGATGCACCCGCAAATCCTTATGCAGGTCGCCTCTACTTCGATGGTGACTATCGCCGGGATAAGAATATCTCTCGTTACGAAGAAATCCGTGCTTCGACTTCCTACAATCTTGATACAGGAAGCAACTGGTTAGGACGCCACCGCATGGCGGTCGCTGTATCCAAAGTGGATGAAACCCAGCGCCGGGGTAACACCTGGTTGGCTCTAGGTGGGAATCCGGCACAAGCGGGATCCTTTTTGGATACTCAAGGTAACACCTACGACAACTCCAATTATCTGGCTGCTAACAATCGCATTACCATGCGAAACTATGTCGACTGGAATGACCGTTCGACCTGGAGAGCAGGTAGTTGGCGGAATGCTCCAGCAACCGTTACCACCAATCGTTTTTCGGAGGACGGTAGCGATGTTACTTATCCCGTTGTTTGGGCTGAGTCACAACCAGGTAATATTAACTATCTGATTGAACAGGAAACGAAATCCAAAATGGCTGTTATTCAGAGTCACTTCTGGGATGACCGCTTGGTAATCACTTATGGTTACCGCGAGGATGATGTGGTCATTGATCGTGCAGGACATTTCAGAGATCCCGTGATTGGTTGGATTCCCGATCTAGATATTGGCGTGGATACACCCTCAGATCAAAACACGATCCCAGGGGCTCCACAGACAGATTTCTCCGGAACGGTGCGCACGGCCGGTGCAGTTTTCCATCTCACTGATAATCTCTCTCTTGTTGCGAACACTGGTAGTAACATAGGTGTTCCAGATTTTCGCCGGACTGTATTCCCTGACGGTGCCACCTCCCCACCACCTAACGGTGATGGTCAGGATTTCGGAATCGATTTTTCTATCTTAGACAATCGAATCAGTGGTCGACTCGTCTATTATGAAACCGAAGCGATTCAGGAAGTTGTGGGCGGTAGCCAACTGTCAAATCCTATGGAAAGTATCTTTTTCTCTTATTTGGAAGCGTTTGAAGGTACTGCTGCAGAGGATGCACTGAATCAACGAAGGAACGAGTTAAGACCGGAAGTAAATGGCCGATTTCGTGACAACGTTTCCAATGGTTATGAGATGCGCATTACAGCCAACATCACGGACAACTGGCGGCTGCAGTTAAATGCTTCAAAAACCGACCGGATTGTTTCGAATTCATTTAGTAAGGGTATCGATTTCCTTGGTTTGACCAAAGATGACGAGGGAAGGCTAGTTCAAGGCGTTACTCGGACACAAATCCCGGATCCAGATCCGGATGCTGTGCCTGGTGATACTATTGACGCGTTTGCCGTTACAAATCCTGGGGCGTTTGAATCAGGTAAGGTCCTTTCTGAATTCATCGCTTTGGAAAGCCAATTGCCAGAGGGCCTAACGATGAGTAACACCCCTCAGGTTGAAGGAAGCATTGCCGAGCAGTTGTTTAATATGGTCGACAATGTGAACGACAACATCGAAACCGCTGAAAAACGTTGGGGGCTTCGTCCGTATCGCGTCAACTTATTCTCAACCTATGACTTCAAGGAAGGTTTCCTAAAAGGCTGGTCCTTTATCAGTGGTTACCGTTGGCAGGATTCCAATATCATCGGTGAAGAAGACGGTGTCGAATTCAGTGGTGTGCCAATTGAGATTCTCGACTTAGGTCTTCGTTATCGCACAGCCCGCGGAAAAGGATTCTTCGGTGGCGATGGTCGCTGGACCTTCCAGTTGAACGTGCAAAACGCACTCGATAACAGGGACATTATTCCTAGTCGTCTCGCTATTGATGGTAATCTTACTTACCAAGTTCCTGGAGGTCGTGGAATTGCCTATGCGCGTTTCGACCTTCCGACACCTCGTGCGTATCGCTTCACAGTCACTTACGACTTTTAGTGCTAAAGGCCACTTAGTGGTTTTTTGAGTCTACCCTAAACAGCGCGCCACCTCTACCCGGGTGGTGCGCTTGTTTTATCTAGGGTCTACTTCCTCTGGGAATGAGAGCACTGAGCATTTCGCTTGAGCTGCCATTCAAGATGGAGAGGGGGTTTAAAGGCATACTTGCCAATCCATTGAAGCCTTCTAAGATTATGCGCCTTCGTTTTCATATGCGCCTATCGAAAGCTCTACCCATTATCATTGTTTCTCTGATTGCGACCTGCGCCGTTGGCGAGCGGCCCTATGTACCGGA
Organism: uncultured Opitutales bacterium; assembly: GCA_938075565.1. Classification (GTDB taxonomy): domain Bacteria; phylum Verrucomicrobiota; class Verrucomicrobiia; order Opitutales; family UBA2995; genus UBA2995. Next base: position 5,932 of record CALJGU010000235.1, read on the forward strand.
ACGTCCGATTGCATTCGATGAAGAATGGCGCTGGTCGGAGTTGGAAGCGTTGGTTCCATACACCGTCAGAGACGTTGAGGAGGCCAAAGATGGGACGCTTTGGTTTGGCGTGGTTGGAGGTATAGTCGAATATGACGGGTACACGGCTACTCCCTATTGGTTCAAGGATCAGGGATTGGACGCTGGAGCAGTCTCGGACATCAAAGTCAGCTCAAACGGATCCATTTATGCATTGGCCGGTGGCATGGTAGTTCAATTTAAGGACAAGAAGTGGATTCCTTTACTGGAAAATGTGCGGACGGGAATCAACGCCAGCCGGTTAGGAGAGAGCGCTGATGGGAGTATATGGATGGCGCTTCCTGGAGGTTTATACCGAATCCGCGAAAATGAAGTTTCACAAATTGAATTGGAGATGCCCTCTTTCTCTGGACTGCTGGTGGATAGCCAGAATCACTTATGGCTTCTTAACGCCAGAAGCGGAGAAGCGTTAAAGTATGAGCTGGATACAGAAACGGGGTTACCAACGGGGAATCCGTTTCGGGTTGAATGGGAACCACAAGGCTACCCCACTTTTGTGACCATGACTGAAAGCCAGTTGGGACACTTCTGGTTGGCCGCTAACTGTAGTTCTGGAGCCTTCCAAAAAATCGATGGCGAAAACGTTGAGGTTATCAGGGCCGGATGGAAGAACCTTGTAGACACCAAAGTCCAATCGATAATTGAGCAAGCAGATGGGACGGTTTGGCTTTTAGCGGGTGAGGATTTAGTAAAATTTCGGAACGGGAAATGGTCGAAACACGATGCGAGCCATTACACGAGTGATATCCCGTTTCTTACACAATTAAGTAGTGGACGGCTCATCATGGGAGGGCGCAATGACAGTGTTCATATTGTAGACCTTTCCGACAATCATTGGACCACTTTATTGGACCTCAATTATCAGTGCCAGGATGTAACTGGTGCGGATTGGTTTATCTCGGTGGATAGGCGAATCGTACGTCATTATAGTTCGTCTGGGTCTTGGGTTTCTTATGGCGAAGAGGATGGGCTTATCAATCTCCCGAACTCCATTATCTCCAGTGGTGATGGTACAGTTTGGGTATCTGGCAGCCACAATGAAGATGCAGCTGTGGCCTGGTTAAAGGACGGTGAGTGGGATAAGGACATTCATTCCAGTTTCAGTAGAATGATCAGTCATACTGCTGCTTTGGTTGGAAAAGATGGGTATGTGTATTTTGGAAATAACATGGAGGCAAAGGATTCAGCAGGCCGGTCTGCCGGTTTACTCCGCTACAAAAACCTAGGTGATCAAGTTCGCTACGATTATCTGACTCCACCTCAAGTTCCTCAGAGAATTACCGATATCGCACAAACACCGGATGGAGATCTCTGGTTTGCCGGACGGACCTTATCTCGTTTTCGGGAAGATCAGCCGTTGGAGGTGGTCAATACTTTCGATGATGAATGGCCTGAGAGCTTGAATGTGGATTCGGCTGGTACGCTCTGGGCAGGAAACTGGAGGTCAGGATTGTACCAAAAAGAGGGCAACAAATGGATTCACATGCTTGATACGAAATCGAAAGGTAAGCTTGGTGTTGTAGATTTGCTTTCCAGTTCGTCTTTCCCGGGTCTATGGGTTGTTACCGTTGACGGATTGAATCGATTTGATGGCCAGGCATGGAGTCAGAATGTGCTTATTCCCGATCTATTCATTAAGCGGCGAGGATCGCGATTGATTGAATCTCCGGCTGGTGCTCTTTGGATAAATTTGGCAAGTCGCACATGGAATTATAATTTAGATCCGACCTTAGAGGATGCAGATACAAAATTCAGAACTATCCGACATAGACCTGACTTAAATCCGCCGGATACGGTACTTCGTCCGTATGACGAAGAATATCCCGAATCCGGGACTGCTCATTTCAGTTGGTCGGGGTTGGATGCCTGGTCGTTAACCGGTAAGGAAAAACTTGAGTATTCCTACCGGCTGAACGACGGAGAATGGTCGGTATTCAATCATCGTACCGATACCGTAGTCCCTTCCATGGCTGCGGGCGCATACCGATTAGAAGTTCGCTCCAGGGATTCGGATTGGAATATCGATCCTACTCCTGCGGTAGCTCATTTCTCAGTTACACCCTTCCTATGGAAGCGACCTTGGTTCCTCACATCAATGGCTCTCACGCTGATTATGATCGTCTCTTTGATCGTGATGATTGTCCGCATGCGAATTCGACATATTGTGGCAATGGAGGAATTCAAGATCGATTTCTTTACTCGAGTTTCGCATGAGCTGCGGACGCCCCTTTCTGTAGTGATTGGGCCGATACAAAGCTTGTTGAAGACTGCTTTGCCCACTCAAAAGGAGCCCTTGGAAATGGCTTATCGCAATGCGCGCCGTATGCAGGGACTGGTAGATACTTTATTGGAATTTCGAAAGGTCGAATTAGGAAAGTTAGCTTATGAACCTGTGCGGGCAAACTTAAGCGCCTACATCCGAGAGCTAGTCTATTCTCACGCAGTTTTATGGGAGGAGAAAGCCCAGGAGTTTAGTTTGGAAGTGGCTGATATGAACGGCGATCACTGTTTCGATCCGGAGATGTTGCAGCACATAGTCAGTAATATACTTTCCAATGCCGTTAAGTATACGCCTGAAAAGGGGATGATTCGAATGTATGCTGAGATTTGTGTTCCGGAAAATGATGACTTACCTCCGGTGTTGTCCTTAAAAATATGTGACACCGGTGTTGGAATCTCTACGGCTCAACAAGAAGCTATTTTTGATCCCTTTTACCGAGGAGGAGTTAAGTCGGGATTAAAAGGAACCGGCATTGGATTAGCTTATACAAAAGAGCTCATCTCACTATGGAGTGGAGAAATATCCGTGGTGAGTCCTATTGAATTAATTCCTGGTCGAACTTGTGGGTCGCAGTTTCACATTCGATTACCATTGGTCGAAGACGAATCGGTTCCAACCGTTTCCTTGGAATCACTTGAAAGTTTAGGTGAACCTCTTCCTTCGGTTGAAGAGCTGGATGAAGCGATCAAGAAAAGTGATCGTCCTTCGGTGCTCATCGTCGAAGACAATACGGATGTGAGTGCTTTCCTGGCTTTAGAATTGAAGAAGAGCTTTCAAATACATGTGGCGAGCAACGGAAAAGAAGGATTAAAGGAAGCGACCGAACTGATGCCTGATCTGGTTATAACCGACTTGATGATGCCGGAGATGGATGGATTGGAACTCTGTGCTAAGCTGAAGTCCACAACCGCAATCAGCCATATTCCAGTCTTGATGTTAACAGCCAAGGGTTCGGATGAATTTAGACTCAAAGGGATTCAAGAGGGAGCGGATGACTACTTTATAAAACCGGTCAATACAGACATACTTAAAGCACGAATTCATGGCCTTCTCGAATCTCGCCGTCGCTTGAAGGAACGCTTTACGCGAGAAGTTCTTGTGAAACCGCAAGAAGGTACTGTGACCTCAGCTGATGAAGCATTTCTTCAGAAAGCCGTAAGCGTCATGGAGGATAATATGCGGGGAGAGACTTTTGGAGTCGAAGAATTTGCAGTCAAAATCGGCATGTGTCGCACCTCTCTATACCGAAAGATGAAGGCAGTCACCGGTCTGACACCTCATGAATTTATCAAGAGTATGCGTCTCAAGCGGGCTGCTCAATTGCTCTCAACGGGGAATATGAATGTGAGCGAGACCTATGAAGAGGTGGGGATTTCTACTATCAGTTATTTCAGTAAGATATTTCGGGAAGAATATGGATGTACCCCATCCGAATACCGAAATCGTGCGAAAATAACTCCTAATTCCCAAAATGCTGATCACGGCCGCTAACAGACAACATCTTCAGGAAATATGCGCTTCCTAGAGAATGAGTCAATTGGAGGAACAAAACGTTTATCCACGCCTCTGAACCATTGCTGGCAGCCAATTTATCGATTTGCCAAAAAAAGGTAACCGGTTTAGGCTAAACCTGCGTTATTTAATTACAACCAATAGTCATGACACCGATGAATCCCTTAAGAAATTTCAAAGTTGTTGTATCCTCGATCGTCTTCGCCCTTTGGATTGGAGATGCAGTCGCTGGAGACCGGGTAGCAGTAAAAGCATTTGCCACGGATGAATACACCGTGGATCGCGCACGCGGTGAGGGCAAAGAGGTGCAGACCTACCACATCATGGAGGGTAAGTATTTTCCGGGGAATACTGACCGGCTTAGTATAGAAGAAGTGGGATTCATGGATATTGCCCAGGATTTGGCCCATAACTTGAAAAAGAATAAGTTCTTTTCGGAAACGAACCAGGCTAAGGGCGATTTGCTCATTATGGTTCATTATGGAGTAACGGACCATCAGGCGGATTACATGGATCTGTTCGGCATCGATTCGATAGATGACTTTGGTTTTGAAAGTGAAAACGATGACGAGCTCTTTGAAGCGTCCTACCGGGAGGCATTCCAAGCCGATGTATTTAATATGCAAACGGTCAATGAAAGTAATGCCCAGCAACTCGGTCATACCGCTCGTTTATTGGGTATGGAGGAGATCTTTTCTTCTGCAGCTACGGACATGCAGGTTCACGAAATGCGCGCAATGCTCGAGCAGGAACGGTTTTTTATAGTGCTACAGGCATTCGACCTGCCTCTCTACCGAAAAGGAGAAAAGAAGGTGGTCTGGTCTACGCGCTACAGTATGAGTGCCAAAGGTAAGGACTTTGGGCAGTCCATTGCTGAGATGAATTTTGTTGCTGGCGAATATTTTGGCCAAAACCGCAAAGGTATCAACCTGAAGCGATCAACAGACAACTCTGACGTGAAGATTGGTGAGGTTGAAGTTATTGATGTCCCCACCAACTAGCATGGATCAAGTTTTTGCCCCTTTATTAACGCATCCAGCGATGGTCTATCTTTGGCGATCGCTTTAAAAAACAGTCAACATAACCCCTACATTAATTGCCACCTTGTGGTAACCCCCCTGTCTAGAATTTCGTTATCCGCATACGAATAACCTCCTTAAGAATACCATGAACACTCGATTTAAGAGCTCACTCACTATTTTTATCTGCCTGTTGCTGACTGGAGCAACGATGCTTTCGGCCAAGGAAAACCGTGTTGCCGTTAAATCTAAAGCATCTCCTGAATTTTCTATCCAACGCTCCACAGAGGGGAAAAAGATTCAAACCTACCATGTCATTGAGGGAAAGTTTTTTGGAGGA
>CALJGU010000236.1 GCA_938075565.1 uncultured Opitutales bacterium
TCGGAACGAATGTTTCCGTGCAGTCGAGCCGGTTGTGTACGGGGACTATGAAGGAAATATCTGGCGAGTCAGAATTGGGCATTTTTCGTATGCTCTTTGACTTGGATACAGGCGCAATCCTTTTATCTGTGAGCTCCCTGCTTTTTAGGGGTAACGAAAGTGTCAAAATATTTTATCGATTTGAGAGAGTTATCGGCACATTCCAATGTATCATCTTTCTTTGCGGACCGTTGAAAGATTTCCTCCATGCATTAAGACTCTTTGTCCCGCTTGGCCTAACCCTTTTGGCCTCCGGCCTTTCCCTTGTCGCGCAAAGTACGCAGGTCCAATGGAAAGAATCTTCCGTGTCTTTTGATGAGTCAGCGGGGATCATAAGTCTGACCATGGTCCGTAGTGGAGAAATGTTCGGTTCCAAATCGGTTTACTATTCCACGGTTGAAGTGCCGAATAGCGCTACAAGCGGATTAGATTATTTTGCTGCGACCGGGCTTACTAAGATCCTGCCTAATGGTGTCGAGGAGGTTGAGGTTCAAATAACAATCAATCAGGATCCATTCGAAGAAGGTTCTGCAAGTTTTCTGGTCAGATTATCGACTTTTGATCCTACCGTAACCATCGGGGGTACAAGTGATTTGACCGTAACCATAAACGATGATGATGGATCCTCGGGTGGAGGAAGTGTTGTGGTTGAATGGGTCGATAGTATTGTTCGTGTGAAGGAAGATGCTTCAACTGTTTTATTGGATGCAGTGCGAACGGGTGGATTGAGCTCTGCAGTATCTGTCAGTTATGAGACGTCATTTGACCTCGGGTCTGGTATTTCATCAGCCGATTTTCAAGGAGGGACTGGGACGATCAACTTTCCAGCGAATGTTTCGGACCAACAAGTGTCGATTACGATTACCAATGATGTGTTTACCGAAACCGATGAGGAATTTAAGGTTACATTGAAAAATGTATCATCGGGGACTATTGGAACTCGGAATCCAGTTAGAGTTATTATTGAAGATGATGAATCTTCCCCGGGTGTAATCGGCTGGAGTGTTGCCTCTGCTCAAGTTTCAGAAGGGGATGACGAAATTCAATTAGAAGTTCGACGAATCGGTGGGACCCAAGGAGCCCTTTCGGTTGGTTACCAAAGCTCATCGGGCACAGCTATAGCTGGTGCTGATTTTACTGCGGTTTCCGATATCTTAAATTGAACCAGCGACTATTACCGTTTCAATTGAGGACAACGATAACTCCACTAGCGCAGGTACTGCCAGCTTTGTTGATCAAGGTGTTAGGGTGGATGAGCCAATTGGCTCTGTGTCGATCGCTGTTGCACGAACGGGTGGCAGTAGTGAGGCACTTACTGTGGGTTACATTTTTGTAGATTCTACTACGACCAAAGGGGTCGATTACATGGGTATCGATGGCAATCTAACTTGGCTCGCTGGAGACACGACTAACAAAGTGATTCAAGTTCTAATCATTGATGATGGTAGAGCAGATTCTGGTGAAATCTTCTATGTATCATTAACCGCAACAGAAGCGACCCTCTTAGGTAGTCAGACGACCTTCACCGTGGTTTTAGAAGACAACGATATCGATACACCTGGTACTGTTACTTTTGCCACTGCCTCTCAAACAGTTTTGGAAAGCTTGGGGCAAGCATCTGTATTAGTGCAGCGGATTGGAGGTTCCGTTGGAGAAGTTTCGGTAAGCTACGAAACGGCAGCAGGAACAGCACTCGAGAACCTCGATTTTCTTGTGTCCAGTGGCACGCTTATTTGGGCGGATGGCGACTCAGCTGACAAAGAAGTTTTAGTTCCTCTAGTAAATGATAATTTCTTCGAGGGAAATGAAACCCTTTCTATCAGTTTATCAGATGTAGCTGGCGGGAACGTCGCAGGCGCGAACAGTGTTCATTCCATCACCATTAAGGATGATGAGCCCGAACCGGCAACGTGGTTTGAATTTAAACGAAGTCTATACTCAGGGACTGAAAGTGCCGGGCAGGTCCAAATTGAAGTCGAGCGCTTCGGTAGCGGTGTTGGTGCAGCGTCTGTTTCCATACAATCTGCTAATAATACCGCCTTTGTGGGGCTGGATTTTGTTCCTCTCAATGAACAGCTGAATTGGCTCGATGGAGAAACGGGCGTTAGGGTAGTGACCTTGATTCTGGTGGATGATCAGATTGATGAGTCCACTGAAGAGGTGACACTCGTTTTGGCTGATCCCAGTGAGAATACCCTCATAGGAGACTTATCAGATGCAAGCGCCCTTATCTACGATGATGAAGGTACTATAGGCGAGTTGGTCAATTTATCTACTCGTGGTTTTGTTGGAATCGACCAAGAAACTATGATTGCTGGATTTGTTGTCACAGGCACACCTGGTGAATCTTCACGGGTCGTCATTCGTGCCTTGGGTAACTCACTTGTTCAAGGTGGATTGAGTCCTGCAGCTGTTGTTCCTGATCCCGATGTGTATCTGGTCAATAGTGAAGGTAGCATCATCGATTCGAACCAACAGTGGGTAAATGGCCCAGCACCGACTCTGATTGCTGAGTTTGGATTGGCTCCGATTGATCCTAATGAAGCAGTTATCGTAACTGATCTTTTCCCTGGATCTTACACGGCTCACGTTCGTGATTCACAAGGTAGATCAGGAATCGGTCTTGTAGAAGCTTACTATGTAGAAGATGAAAACTCCGGAGGAGCTACCAGTCGTCTAATCAACATTTCTACTCGTTCCCTGGCAGGTTCAGGTGATGAGAGTGTGATCGGTGGACTTGTAGTCTCTGGTAGTAAACCAAAGCAAGTGTTGATCCGTGGTATCGGTGAAAGTCTTGGAGCTGCCGGAGTTGCAAACGCTCTGTCGGATACCTTCCTCGAACTATTCTCTGGTGGAACCAAGGTGACCGACAATGACGATTGGCAATCAGCAGCGAATTCCGGTGAGGTTCAAGCATTGCTTGCACCAGGAGCAGCTTCTGAATCGGCAATCCTAGTTACACTTGAGCCAGGTGCCTATACGGCAATTCTTTCAGGTGCGGGTGGCCAAACGGGCATTCCTCTGATTGAAATCTACGAAGTCAATTAATAGAAGTTCTTCACTTAATTTAGCAAAGTGGGGCAATCCTTCACAGGGTTGCCCCGCTTTTTTTAAAGTGATTCCAATTGCTTCCTACTATGCCTTAGAGAGTACGCAGACTCCTTGGCCGAGTGAACCTAGATCTCGAAAATGAGCTCCACTCTCTAGGATAACTTCTTTTTCAAGTGGAATGAAGGGCGTGGATCCTGTCTCAAGTCGGTCGATGGTGAATCCTAATTTATCAGCCCAGATTTCAATCTGACTGTTAGTCATGAACTGGTTGTGATGAGTGGGCTTTTCTAATTCGACCAAGCGATAGAATTCCACCCAGTGTTCATCTTCATCAAAGGTTAGAAATGAAAATGCGACTTTCCCGTTTTGCTTTAGAATGGATTTGGCGCTGAGTAAGTACTTGTAAGAATCCTGGTGAAACAGGTGGGTAAAAACTGAAAAAAAGCAGACTAAGTTCGCAGAGTTTTCAGGAAGAGGAATGTGCGTGCCTTCGGTCTTCATGAATTTAAAGTGGGACTTAGCGCATTGGCTTTTGGCAAAAGAGAGTAGCTCGGGGACAACATCGAAGCCGGTGTAGTTAGAGAATCCATTCTTTGCTAGCTGATGTGCCAAACGTCCCGATCCACAACCCACGTCTACGATTCGATGATTGGGTTGAATACCAATCATCTTCAGAAGTTGCATTTGAATATACCCCATCTCTTCGTAGTCACCGCCGACGGCATAAGAGTAGGCCTTGTTTTTGGAGCTCTTATTTCTTTTTAGTTTTTTGAAGAACTTATTGTAGCTGGCCGAATAGTCCATGGTGTCTTTTGCTAGCTTTTGGTGCGAGGGAGGTCCTGTTAATAGAAAATGAAGTTGTGGGAGACTTAGCTTTCAGGCCCTGATTCTTTTTAGCCTATTGTTGAGTGGATAATTCCACTAGTTCGATGCTTATCTCTTTTGTCGGGAATGGGTTCATGCCGGCGTCTGAATGGATGCTGAACTGACTGACCCTCTCGTCTGATTGACCAGTATTAAGAAATGATTCCATGGACTTCATCGAATCTAATGTAGGATTGAGTAGGAATCCGTGTTTCAGGTTTTTTCCTATTAAGCGATAGCGCATTGTCTCGTTCGTGGGAGTGGTTATTTCGATGATCAGGATTTCTGGTTTATAGAGAAATGAGGCTGCTTTGTGGAGGAGGCTAGGATTGTACCCAATCTTTAACCACAGTGCTTTGTTTGTGTGTTCAGAGATATCCACCTCCTCTCCCATGATTATCTTCTTATCATCGATAATAGTTAAATCGGTGAAAGGGGCTGGCACTTGATTTCGCTCCAGGAGCAACCAATCTTCCTCTGTTAGCACAGGCGAGTAGTTTTCGAAGACTTCTCTTAGGAAAAGATTGTCGGCAGTCGTAGGGTACCGAGCATCAATCTCACCATCCTTACACAATATGAACTGAGGAGGGATGTCCCTCAAGTGCTGTAGATTCCATTGCGTCAAATGTTCGTTGTAGGCCGCATAGTTTTGAATGGTCGGGCGAGGAACATAGTTTAACTTATTCAGGAGTAAGATTCCGTGATGGTAGTATAAGACATCGACTGTTTCCTCCCCAACACGTTCCTTGATCTGGTGCAACGTATGACTCGTCTTCACGTAGGGGACCAGATCTGAAAATTTCCGTACTTCGTTCCCTGCCGAGAAAATAAATTTCAGTCCGAATGTACCCTGTACAGCTGCCCGTTCTATCAATTTGTTCGAATTGGTTGGAAGAAGCAAAAAATTTGACCAACAGAACAATATAGAGCAACAAGCGATCCATAGATAGCCATTTCGTTTGTTCTCAATAAAAGTCAAAACAAGGACCGGTATTAATACAGCCACCTGGATGAAGTAGAACACATGGGTGCCGTACCTCGTAATACCTGTCTTCCAGGATACAAACATACCAAGCGCGGCTACCAGTAGAATAGCCCAGGCTTTGCGGTCTTTGTGAATCAACGTCCAAATGAAAATGGGGATGCTTGAACTTAGAAGGATTAGCATCAGGTATTTGAAGATCTCTCCTGGTTCGTGGAGGTGCATGCCCCAGGCATACCCTTGGGATAGACTCAACGAATGATAGATGAAAGCTGGTAAATTCAGAATCGATTGTCCTGTGACAATCCATAGGATGATTACCGTGCCTAGATATGTGCCCAGGATTTGGAAGGCCTCACTTGTTTTTCTATCCCAGAGTCTTAGGCCGACTACAATAAGGAGTGAGGTGAACCCAAGCATTCCAATGGTAAACTTCATCAGACCCAATAAAGCAGCCAACGAAACACAGGCTAAGAGCTTTGGTTTTGAAATCGAGTTTTGGAGAGCGATAACAGCAATGGCCGTTGTAGATATCAGGTAGATTCCATCCCTAGAGGTGGCAGCACCGCATGCGAGGACTGCAAAGGTGAGTATGCGGATGGCAATATGCTCCTTCCTCACGGCGAGTTGTACAACAAAGATGACTGCAAAGAGAAGACTCGCTTCCAGAAGTACCTGAAGCTTAGGTATATAACCTATGGATGTCGGTGCATAAAGAAAACTAAGAGGGCCTCCTGTGAAGATAATGTCTTTCCCGAATTGCCAGTTGTTAAAGAGCCCAAACTCCAAAACCGCCTGCCAACTTGAATCCAATTCAGGGACGGTATGGTAAGGGTTCGGAAAAATCGCCAGAAGCGCCAGGAAGGAAAGACTGATGTCTATCCAATTAAACTTCTTCAGGGCATTCAGAATAGTCTTCATTCTTTCGGTAATCGGGGAGGCCAAGCCAAAGAGAAATCTTCAAACTCAAGAGTCAAGTTTGGGTTGTAGGTGGGATCGAATTGTAGCAAGTCTCCCCAGCGCTTGCGCATATATTCGATTTCAGAATCGACCCTTACTTTGCGCGACTGATCATTGTCATCTCCGCGTGAGACTGATTCATGGTGATAGAGTTGCGCATGGGGTGTCCAAATATTTGCGTAACCCGCTTCCTTAATTCGAAGGCAGAGATCGATGTCATTAAATGCAACTCCCAGGTTATCCTCCTCGAAACCTTCTACTTCTTCGAAAACGGTTTTTCTTACTACCAGGCATGCTGCCGTAACGGCGGAAAACTGCTGCACCAAGTTCAATCTATTGCGTTGGCCAGGTTCACCCCGCACGGCATATTTGAAGCAATGTCCAGCCACACCATTGATGCCTAGGATGACCCCCGCATGTTGGATGCAATCTTCAGGGAAGTAGAGTTTTGCACCAACGGCTCCAACGTGGTCCTTGCATGCATGGCTGATCATTTCTTCCAACCACTCTCCGTTAATGATGGTTACGTCGTTATTTACGAAGGCCAGGAATTCGCCATTGGCATGTTCGGCGGCAAAATTATTTATCGCGGAAAAATTAAACGCTTTTGGGTAGTCGAGAACTTGGATGTTTCTTCCCTTTAGCTCTTCGAAGAGTTCCTGAGTCTCGGCTTCTTCAGACTGGTTATCAACAACGATGATTTCGTAATTGGGGTAAATGGTGCTGTTGGAAATACCATCAATACAGGCCCTCAGGATAGGGGCTTGGTCTTTGGTCGGGATGATAATTGAAACTAACGGAACGGGTTGAGGGATGTTGTATTTCAAACGCCAATGTCCGTGAGCGATCGGCATGATCTCTACGCCCGGACGAGTGCGTTCGCAATGTCCCTCCAGGGTCTTGTGAGATGATTCACGTACATAGCCTTTTTCTTCCAGTGCCAGTGCAGTTGAGCCTTCAATTGCTCGCCAATGGTAGAGGAGGTATGGGATGTGAACGACTTGATCGGTTGCTAGCAGCTCTGTAACTTTAAGGAATAAATCCCAGTCTTGGCTGCCTTCCAATCCTGGTTGGAACTTCCCGACTTGTTCGACCAGATTGCGTTTTGTGACGGTCAAGTGGCAGAGGTAGTTTTGTCCTTCAAGTAACTCAGGATTCCATTCCGGTTTAAAGTAAGGATCGTGGCGGTTATCATCCTCATCTAGTTTGTCTTCATCCGAGTAAAATAAACCAGCATCCGGATTTTTATTTATAAATTGTACGGAGCGCAGCAGTGCATCTTTGGGGTAAGCATCGTCGTGGTCGAGAAAGGCACACCACTCGCCGGTAGACAATTCAAGCGCCGAGTTCGAAGCTGCGCAAATGTGTCCGTTTTCTTCTCTTCGAACGATTTTAATTCGTTCATCTTTTTCGGAAAATGATTTGAGCAGTTCCCAAACCGAATCGTCAGGAGATGCATCGTCAGCGATGCAAAGTTCCCAATGCGGGTAGTATTGGTCGATGACTGAATCGATGGCTCGTTTTAAGTAATTACCCGGAGTATTATAGACCGGCATTATTACCGATATGAGAGGCTTGTTTTCTAGAGAATCTAAAAGAGCAGGAGCT
>CALJGU010000237.1 GCA_938075565.1 uncultured Opitutales bacterium
CCAGAACAAGGTGCTGTGGCGATTAAGCCCAGTGGTGTTCCGTATGAGTCGCTGACTCCGGATGATATTTGCGTTTTGGATTTCAATGCGCAGCCGAATGAGAGCTTCGAAATGGATCTTGATGCGGCTAAGCTCTACGGATCGTTGCGGCCTAGCTCGGATACGCCGACCCATTTACGATTGTTTCAAGCCTTTCCTCACGTACGTGCGGTCGTGCACACGCACTCCAGGAATGCGACGGCATTTTCGCAAGCAGGACGTGGTATCCCGTGTATGGGTACGACGCATGCCGATTATTTCTATGGCGAAGTTCCAGTGACTCGGCGCATGACCCCTGAAGAAATCAGTCGTCACTACGAGTGGGAGACAGGCAATCTTATCGTGGAGACCTTTGAGGATTTGAATCCTGAGCAGATCAATGCGGTGTTACTGAATGGGCATGCCCCTTTTGTTTGGGGGACATCCGGAGCCAAGGCAGTGGAAACGGCTTATGCCTTGGAGATCATCGCAGAGATGACTTGGAAGAACCTGGTATTGGACCCCCATTCTAATTCACTGCTTCAAGCGCAGCTCGATAAACACTACTTGCGCAAGCATGGTGAAGGTGCATACTACGGGCAAAAATAGTTTTCAGGGCTAGAACTCATTAACCATTCTTCAAGAAAAGCTGACCATACCGGTCGGCTTTTTTTGTGAGGTTGAATGGATGTATTCGCTGGCGGACTACTTAGGTCTGCTTATTCAATTGTGAGTTTATTGATTCCTTATCCAATAAAATGGATTGGTGGGATCGTTTCGCAATTCCACCAGTAACGGGGCTTCCAGCCCACCTTGAGTCACTTGGATACGAGCAATTCTATTACCGGCATTGGGGAAGGGAAGATCTGCAATCCATTTATGTCCGTCACCATGAATAAATAGAATGGGTTTGGGGAAATCGATACTGGTTGTTTGGTCCAGGTATTCAATGAGTGGACGCAAGGCCTGCTTCTTGTAGACGAATTCTTTATTGAGGAGTGATCCTGGATTGGCATGTGCAAAAATCACTGCTGCGAAGGCTTCCTCTGAGTGCTTCTTGAATTGAACCTCCAGCCAACGGCGGTCGTCTTCAATCCTGGTTTGCCATTCTTCCCAGTCGTGGACCTTTCCGCCCACCAGATTTATTCCGAGGAAGAGAACTCCGTTTCTTATAAATGCGAAGTTCTCGTCTCTTTCCGGTTGATGTGCCACGTCCAAGTCATGCGTCCAGTTTTCCTCGAAGCGCATGAAGTTGGATTCCCAGAACTGCCAGGCCTCTGTCGGGTTCGTACAGTCATTCCACTCATTGTCACCAGGAATGATGAAGAGAGGATGGTTGCTGGCTTTTAATATCTCAGCCACAGATTCGTAAACCTCCGGTTCGCAAGGCGGTAAGCCTTTTTTTATGTCTCCGACATGGGCAACAAATTCGATCGCTGAATTCTCATTTAAGTGGCTGATTTGCTCTCGTAAGATGATCTTCTCACTCTCTACCTCTTCTGGCGTGAGTCCGTAGGGCACGTCACCCATGACGGCGAATGTCAGGACGGGCGGCCCGCTCGGTGGGGTTTGCTCTACTACTGGTTGGCGCACGCATGAGGCGAATAGCAGTAGGGACAGGGTTAGAACGAAGTGAGTAGATTTCGGGTATGTCAGGCAAAGATGGAGTGACTTCATATAGGACGGGTGGACTGGGTGAGTATTGATTTGTTTGTCTTAAATGCTTGGGCTGAGGTCAATACGCGAAGACCGGTTCTACTCTTGAATCACGTTGGAAGATGTAGATAATTTTTTCTTATGCTCAGTGCTTCAAAGATTATCGATGCCTTAAAGGACCAAGGGGTGACTCATGTGGTTGGGTTGGCGGATAATTTGTGCCGGGTTCTATTTTTGGAGTTGCAGGAAGAGGCATCCATGGAGGTGGTTCATGTGAGCAGAGAAGGGGAGGCGTATGCGATTGCTTCGGGCCTTTATCTGGGAGGTAAGAAACCCGTGGTCCTGATTCAGAATACGGGCCTTTTGGAATCAGGAGATGCGTATCGTGGTACGAGTTGGCGGATGGAGATTCCGCAAGTTATGCTGATTGCCTACCGTGGGTTTAATTCTCTCGATCCGGAGGTAGATCGAAAGGACTCCGTCGCTGAGTTTACCGAGCCCACGCTCAAAGCTTGGAATATCCCTTACAAGGTAATGTTGGGGGATGATGATATCCCAATGATCGAACGAGCATTTAAAATTGCAGAGAATACTTCAAAACCGGCCGCGGTATTAATTGCGGAAACCACAAGCTGATCATGTTGAACAAGTATACTTGCTTAGAGAAACTGGCTGCGCTTCGTAAAGAGGAGGTAGTGGTTACCTGTATGGGATCGGCCAAGCCGTGGGAAAAATTATCCGATACCGCACTCGACTTTGCCTCGGTGGACAGTGCCATGGGCCACGCCGCTGATTTCGCACTGGGACTCGCTATCGCCAAACCAGATCGCCGAATCATAACGATCAATGGTGATGGGAGCATGCTCATGTGCTTGGGGACCTTTGTGACGCTTGCTCAACGTCCCTGCGAAAACTACACGATGATCATTATCGAAAACGGCACTTACGAGGTCACTGGAAATCAGAAACTTCCTGGAGTGGGAAAAATGGATTTTGAGGCCATCGCTCGTGGATCGGGTATCGAAAATGTGGTTACGGTTGAAACCGAAGAAGAATTTGAAGAGCACCTGCCTTGGGTATTTACCGAAACCGGCCCAGCCGTATTTATATGGAAAGTGGAACCCGGAGATGAAGGGGTGCCTTCGTTTGAGATGAGTATCGCCGATCGTGCAGCCCGGTTGAAGAAGGCGTTGGCGAAGTGAGTCGTCGGATACTAAATTAGAGTAGCACGGGCTTCCCAGCCTGTGTTTGTTGGGGAAAGCTACATTCCCGCGTGAGTATGATCCGTTCTGACTACTAGGCCTCGAGGAAATTTCACACTCTAGTGCAACCCGTTTCTCCAGAGCCGTACGTTGTTTTTAGCTCACCAAGTACGTTCCTTCAAAAGCTCTTCGATTCTCTCCAGTGACATTGGCAGGTCATCTTGAGTTTTTAACCAGCCTTCAAAATCCTTTTCGATTTCCTCGACCCAACGGGTATCGATTTGACCCGGGGTATAGACGCCTGCTTTGAGTCGTGCGAAACCAAACGCATCTCGGAGTTGAACGATTTCCGCAGTCTCTACAATTCTCTGAGCGAGATGAGGAGGAATGACAATGACGCCTTCGCGTTTGCCCAGGATGACATCGCCGGGCATCACCATGGTGTTGCCAATGTTTGTGGGGATATTGATACCTGCAATCGTGGACGCCCAGTAATAAACGGGATTCCAGTTGCGGACGAAGCCGTTGAAACCTTCGATGGCTTCGAGTTGTTCCAGGTCACGGATTTCACCGTTGAATAACACACCGTTACCGGATTTGGCATAAATTGCATTGGCTAAATTTCCTCCGATGATGGGACCCCCATGCTCGCGATTGTAAACGTCTGCTACATAAACATCACCGTCGACCAACATATCGATGGGCCAGGAAACTTGACCGCCAATGCGACCTTCTTTTTTGCCTATCTCATTAGTTGTATCGTCCATCGCTTTTCTTAACGGCATATAAGTGACCGTGAGCGCACGCCCGCAGAGTACTTCACCCGGGTGCACGTGTTTCCAGCCACGTTCGAACTGATACTCGTATCCTTCGTTTCGAAGAACGGACCAGGCTTCTTCGATATTTACTTTCTTCATTCGTTCAATGATATCGTCCGGCACTTTGGGTCGACCGTCATCGAAGCGCTCGCCTTTCCACTCGGCAGTGTAGGCGATGAGGTGCTCCTTCGTCATTTTTAATGGCATGGCAAATACTGCCTGGCCGAAGAGAATGAAAGGGATCAAAAGCAGTGTGAGTTTTTTAGGGATCATAATATTAAATATTGGAAAGGTGATTGGTTCTACGCGGAAGCTCCTTCCTCTGCGTTTACAGCTCTTATGAGCGCTCCCAGGTATCCATACAAAAGGCAAATCCCTGGCTGCCATCGGGGTCATCATGGTGTTTAGGAATGTGGTCCGGCATGATCATGTATTTGTACTGAACGTCTCGGAGAGAGCGCATGACATCCACGAAATCCATGTCGCCATTATCCGGGTACACTTCTTGGAAGTTACCCCAGCCACCCTTGATGTTGCGCATATGCACATTGAAGATTTGGTTTCGGTCGCCTGCATAGCGTATGAGCTCGTAGATTTCTGTATTGGGATCTTTCATGCCTTCTGCACAGGAGCCGAGGCAAAGATTGAAGCCATGCATCGGGCTGTCCGATAGATTGGCAAAGCGTTTAATGCCGTGCATGATGTCAGGGCTATTCCAACGAGTGATCCCCTTGAATCCTTCAGGTATTGGAGGGTCGGCGATATGGTTGCCTAGTTGGACGTTGTATTCCTCGGCCACGGGGAGGAGACGATCGAGCAGGTAGGTAATACGCTCAAACACGGTGTCCGCATCAACGAGGCCGGCATCCGTAAGGATCTTGGCTTGTTTCATGCCGATCTCTTCGTTCCAGCTGGAGTAGGTGGCATTGCCTCGTCCCACGGTGCGTTCTGTGCGAACAACCGGAAGGTACTTATCCAAAGTCATGCAGCTTTCGGACCAGGTAGAACCGACTCGGAATTTGAACCCTTCAATTCCCATGGCTTTGTAGGAAAGTGCTTCGTTGATCAAGGTGTGCTCTCCGCGATTAAACCATTCGTGGTAGTCACCTCCACTGGCATAGATGCGGATGCGCGTCTGCGGTTTACCATCGACCGGTATTAACTCATACACCGGCTTGTTCTTCGCCTTGCCGATGATATCCCAGAGACAGTTGTCGACTCCGGCCCAGGCAGCAGTCGGCACGTATTCTTCCTCGAGGCCTTCTGGTCGTGACTGGATAATATCAAAAATATTTTGACCCACGAGCATGGGTTTAAGGACTTCCTCGGTATGCTTTTTAAAGAGGTCGATAACCGCCTGCGTAGGGAGTGCCTTCTCCAATGCCAATGATTCCTTGGTCGTTATACACCCGGGTGATTGCGGCATCTGTTTTCCAAACCGTATAACTATCACTGCGCCAGAGATCCTTGTTGGGATCTATATAGGACAACGGAGTCATCGTAATATCGGTGATCTTGATGTTTTCCCTGGAAATACCGTCGAGTGGGTGAGGGCGGACTGAGCTTTCCCGCTTTGCGCACCCAGGTAGCAAGTAAGCTCCGGCGCTAGCTGCGAGGGTTGAGGAAAGAAAGCGCCGCCGGGAAAGATTTCGATCGGTCGGTTTCATTAATGGTGGGGACTATAAAAAATGGTAATTTAGACTTAGGGTGGAGTGCGCGAGGGCACCGGCACTTTGATTTCAGCAATCCTTTCCGATTCGGGCAACTCTTTCGTTTAGGAAAATTGACTCGGTCGAATCCAGAAGGTGGCTTGCTGCCGAATGGATGACTAAGATACGTCGATTCGGCAGCTACCGACGAACGAAGTGAGGACACATCTACAAGCGCAGAGCAGAATAACAGCTACCTCCTACAAATCTTATCTCATCCTCTCGTTCCAGAATTCACAAACACTCCCTAGTCGGATCTTGTATTGCGAGGTGGTAGGGCTAAGGTGGTGATCTTCATGAAAGTTGCTTCTATTGCCCCTATCTCTATTGTTCTACTCTTGCTGAGTTCTCATATGTTGGCCGCCGCCGATGCTGAATATCAGGTTCCAAGAAAGGACATCGATTTTAAGATTTTCCAGTTTCCTCGGGATGCCATGCCAAGGATTGATTGCGACACCTCTGATTGGGAAATGGTGCCGGAATCGTATGTCTACGGTACGTCTTTGCTCAATGATACCGAAGATGGTCATGGCACCGATATCGATCGAAACGATCTCGATGTGAAAGTAACCGTCGGCTGGGTCAAAGGATTGAATCGACTCTACTTTCTCTATGAAGCCCATGACGACTACTGGGACTTCGGACGCTTCAATCCGCGTGGCTACTTGAACGATATTTTTGAGATCGTAGTCGATGGCGATATGTCGGGTGGTGAGTTTATTTTTAATGAGTTATTGGTTCCTGATCGGACACGTGACCAATCGAGTCCCGAGTATATTGAAAGCTATACCCGCTATGCGGGAAATCATGCTCAGAATTACCACATCTATACGCCACCGGTGAATAATGCCTGGGTGCTTGTCTGGGGAGGGCAGCCCTGGATCTCGGAGTTCCCGTATTCAAATGTTGCCTACGATTACGATTTTGAACACGGAGAGAGCGGAAAGCTGGTTTTGGAGTTTTGGGTAACCCCTTACGATCATGCTCCCATCGAAGGCCCCGAACGAGCCGTGGAATCGAATCTGCAGGAGAATCTTCAGATTGGTCTGAGTTGGTCGATTCTTGATTTTGATGGAGACAAGCGGGATGGACATTACAACCTCGCGCATAATGTCATGATGGTTAGGCATGCAGACTACCTGCCTGCTTTCAAACTCATGCCTATGGAGCCATCGGTCCAACCTGAGCTCTATGCCGAGTGGAACTATCAGGTCGTCAATATGGAACGCCGAGTAGTTGCCTTTACGGATGAATCGATCGGAGAGATTACTTCCTGGAATTGGGACTTCGGCGATGGAACCACGTCCACCGAGCAGCATCCGATTCACACCTTTTCAGAAAGCCAAATGCGTCCGGTGATTACATTGGAAGTTACCGGAAAGGGTGGGACCTCCAAGCGGACGCGTTATTGGGAAGTGCTGTTGAAATAGCACGGGCATCTTGCCTTTGCACCGGAGTGGACAATACACAGGCAGGATGTCTGTGCTACTCTTCTAATTATCTCAACTCGCTTGGGAAGTTGTTTTTAAAAATACCCGATGATGGCTTTGATCGAATTATAGGAGGCCCAGATAGAGAGGCAGAAGAGGAAGGCCATGACGGCGTGTTCCCACCATTTGTTTTTAAAGTCTGCTCCGATAAACGATTTCTTAGAAGTCATCAGCCAGATACTGCCGGAAAGCACAGGAAGAACAATGACCCCGGCAGCATTGACGATGATAGTTAAGGCGACGAAGCCCGGTGTGCCGGGGAGCATCCACACTAAAGGCGAAAAGATGGTCCACAGGACGATGATTTTGTAGATGCGGGTTTTTTCTGGTTTTGTATTTTCAGAGGCTAGCCCCTTCGCCTTGTTGCGCATGAAAGTAGCGTCTTCAACCAGGTAGCCAAATCCGAGGGCATCGCCCAGCACTGAAGAGAAGAGCGCACCAAATACGCCGAGGTAGAAAATGATTTCTCCCCAGCGACCGAGGGTGGTCTTCAACAGGTTAGCCAGGTCTTCGATCGATCCCACGGTTTGTCCAGTCGGGTGAAGGATCTCTGCGCCAATGGTCCACACGGCAAGATCGAGTACGATCAAAGCGCAAACGCCAAAGGCGAGGTCGTAGAGTTGCAGTTTGCGATACTTGGGGCCTTGCCACTTTTTCTTCTTAATGAAGTAAGGGTAAAACAAGTTGGTAATGGATCCGCCGACTGCTCCAATAAGAGATGTCACTACCAGGAGGACACCAAAGGAGCCTTTGTCCTCGGGTAGTGAAAATAGGAATACACCTTTGGCAGCTTCTGCAGGATTGGGACCACTCCATAGTGCGACGCCCATGAGAGAGAGGCTGAGCAACGCCAGAATGATATAAAAAACAAATTCGATGCGATCGAAGGCACCCTTGAACATCAGAAGGGCCGCGACACACATCCATAAGGTTGCCCAAACCCAAGGAGGGCCTCCACCGAAGATCTGGTTACTGGCTTCTCCAATCCCTTTTACGAAATAAGCGCCATAGAAGTGCCCCAGGATAATAGCGACTGCCGCAATGAATAGCGGCATGATGGGATGAATACGCTGGAACCCAGCCATCACCGATTCCTGGTGTTGGTTGCAAAGTTGATACTTCGCCAGTATCGATACGAAGATAAAGCGCACGCTCAGTGCGAGGGCCATGGCCCACATCAAGGCGTAGCCATAGTTGCCGCCAGCGACTGCAGCATCGACCAAATCGCCTCCGCCTAACCAGGTCAGAGCAATGACAATACCCGGGCCCATGGAGCGGATGTACTGCCAAAACGTTTTGGGTACGGGTGGAGCGTCGTTAGTGTCAGTCATTGGGGTAAATGAGGAAGAGACCCAACAGTGGCAGTTATGTCAGTTGGTTGCCACTACTTTTTATTAACTGACGAACGACAGTGAGGGATGCGGTTGGAGTGGGTAAAGTAGCACAGGCATCTTGCCTGTGTTTGGTGCGTGAAGTAGGAGAAAGATTCTTATTGTAGCGATGGTGGTGACACCATCGAAAGGAAGAGAAAGAGGAAGAGGAAGAGTAGGAGGACGAGGAAGAGAGAAAGAGAACCCCCATTCTATCTTCAGCTTCAGTGGTGGCAGAGCATCCTTTGGGTAAAAGGAGCTTTGTGGGGAATACACAGGCAGGATGCCTGTGCTACTCTGTTTCTACTTTGTAATCAATACGACCCAGTCTTCGTCTTCATGCGACGGTGGTTTTCCGAGGGATACCTTTTTGCCGGCATTCACAGATCTGACAGATCCATTCATGAGCTTTCCGCCTTCGCGTGGGTTGTACCACTTGACTGAATACTTGCCTTTGGTTTCGCTCAAATCGATATCGGTGGTGCCGCCTTTGAGTAGGTAAACCACATAGACTTCATCTTCGCGACCGAGGCAGAAACGGGTGTTCTCGTTGGCTGAATTACCCACCAGCTCGTTACGGTTGCGCATGCGCCAGAAAGGGATGTCGTTATCGTAGAAAAAGTTGATGGCGTAACCGCAGTAGGTCCAACTCAAGTCGCGACTGCGGAAGTCCTCGGCGAGTAGATCGTTTTGTGGCAATTGATATCCAAAGTAGTATTCTACTCCGGCGCCGCCCGCCATGAGATTGCCCCAAAGGGTGTATTTGCGGATATGGTGTGCGTTGTATTTTCCGAATCCGTCATCGGTGCCCCATCCATCAAATCCGTTGTATCCGGGGTCGGGTGGGACTCCTTGATTGGCTGGGTTTTGCTCGTCGTTGGCCACGACCCAAGGTTTCCCAGCGGCCTTGGAAGCTTCTATCCAGCGTAGGGTTTGTTGGTGCACTTTGTGCCAAGAGTTTTGCAAGGATGTGCCAGTCAAAACGGATTTATGTCCGATGAGATTACGGTAGACTTGTTCCTGCTGGCTGGGAAAGGAGTGAATGACGATATTGTGGTCGTAGGGATCCATATTGAGGATATACTCGGACATCGCGTTTTGTTCTTCGTAACTCTGAGTATTCTCTTCTCCCAAGTTCCAGTTAAGAGCCAGGTTGTGGCTGTAACGTGCAATGAGTTCACGCAGGTACAATTTCCTTTCTGGACCCATCGCACCGCCGTCTAAGGATTCGGGGATGATGACCGGATCTTTCTTTGAGCCGCGGCGATTGTCGTCGAGTTCGTTCTCCTGAAGTTTGAAGTGAAGATAAATGCCTTTCGCCTGTGCGTGTGAGAAAACGATACCCCACTGATCGAGTTTGGAAACGTCGTAATGGAACTTGGTGTCGCGTTCAACAAACGGCCAGATGTTGTCTCCGTCTCCACCTGCATTGTAAGTGAGAAAGGAGAACGCATTAACCCCCTTCGAGGAGAGGTAGTTCATGGCGCCGATGATGTTTTTGCCCTTGCCGTTCTGCCAGGTGGGGTCGCCTCTTTCGTAATCCTGTGCGTGAGGTGCCCAGGTTTTTAAGGGGACCTTGGACTTAAGTGCGATAGTGTCGTCGAAATCCGTATAGGCGAGAATGGTCTCTGGAGCATCGGGGCCAGCCTTGAGGTAGAAGTCACCTGTCCCGGCAAAGCGCAGGTAGTGTCCGCCCACATACTCGAGGCGGCCCTTGGCGCGGAAGTCGATGCCTTTTTTGTCGGTTTTCTCGATGTCGAAATAGCCGTGGGCACCATGGTAGGGTTTCAGGTACGAATCCACGGATGGATCGAGGGCTGCGTTGTCACCCTTAATAAATGATACGCGGTAGCTCCAGGTTCCTGCTTTGTCAGGGGAGAGGTTAGCACGCCAGTGGTAACCGGCCTCAGCGGAGGTTTCCGCAGCCATGCCGTCGCCAGCGAAGTAGCCAGGAACGGTGTAGACCGGCACGCCCGACTCATGGGCAAAAGTGACATACATGCTGTAGTCGATAAAAGGATTGGGTTTGTTGTCCTGCTCATGTACCCAAGGGCCTCGTTGAGTGAGCATAACATTGTGCCAGGTTTTGAGTTCGCCGGAAATGGTTACCTTGCCGTCGCCATCTTTACCGCGTGGTTGAACGAGGTCGGGACCGGTTTGTTCAAAAGTTTGTTGAGAAGCAGCAACCGTCTGAGCGCGACCTGGATCCACCTCACGAGTTGAGAGGACGACCTTTTCCCAGCGTCCGCGTGTGCTGGTGGTTGGTGTGGTATAGTGGACCTGAGACTTCACCTCGATGATCTCACCTTCGTTGATGTTTACTCCACCCCGGACGGCTGTGTAGCGCGGGCCTGTTTCGGTGGTTTGACGAGAAACGGGTGCGGTAAATGTGCCGATGGAGCGACCGCCGATGAGCACTTCATAATTCGAAGAACCATCGTTTTCACCCACCGTGTGTAGTTCGACGGTGAACCTAACATTGCCAGCCGGAACGGTCGTCTTGGCGGAGGCGTTGCGATGGCCCTTGCTTGGATCAATGGCCAGCCATGTGCCTTGGTCGACGTAGTAATTGCTACCTTCGATATCGAAGTCGGCAGCTTGTAAGACGTGCTCTGTTTGGGCTGAGAGTCCGAGGCTCGTTACGATGCTCAGGACCGAGAGTGAGAAGAGTAGTTTGATCTTCATGGTAAATACTTAAGGGTATAGTGTTAATCTCAACTGGTCGGACCATTTGGAGATTGGTCACAAAATCAAGCTTTGGTTGGCATTTTCTTCAAAAATATCGAAGCTGGGTAGGATGACCGCAAAACAGGTAATGAAGGCCTTGGCCGATTACGGGAACGAAGGGACCAAACGGATTTATATCAGCCATGGGGCTAGTGAGCCGCTTGTCCGAAAAATTCCACTTCGAAATCGACCATCGCGAGGGAGCTTTGCACGTGGGCTTTTGTTTCCGCGTTCGGATGCCAATCCATGACAACGTCTACATCGTCAAATAAACCAGCCCGAATCATCCAGAGTTTTCCGAAAAACTGTTCTTCCGCCGGTGTTCCATAAAAGCGGATGGTGCCCTTGAGTTCGCCAGCCTCAATGAGTTCTTTGATGGCGACGGCAGCACCCAGGGATGCAGTGCCAAACATGTTATGACCGCACCCATGACCTGCGCCGCCTTCTTCCAGCACGCTTTTGAAAGGAACGGCTTTTTGAGACAAGCCAGGCAGAGCATCGAACTCACCGAGGATTCCGATGATGGGTCTGCCTGATCCATATTCGGCCACAAACGCGGTGGGTGTTTCTGCTACTCCTCGTGTTACTTGGAATCCATTTTGCTCTGCGTAGCTAGCAAGAGCTTCCGAAGATTGGTTCTCCTTAATGGCGGTTTCAGCGTAGGCCCATATGCGGTCGCTGATATCAATCAGGTTTGCTGTGTTGGTATCAATGGATTCGATGACCGCTTGTTTGTGCGGGTGATCGTGTGTCCTCGCGAATCCGCCTGAAGCGGTAAGGATGATGGAAAGGGAAAGAAGAGAGCGAATGGAGAAGAGCATTCGTACATTGTCAGACAGAGTACTTGCTCTGTCAATTTTCCTAGGGATTAGGACAGTGACGCCCTATGAAGAAACTTTCTAGAGCTCTTTGATCTTCAAGTTGCGGAACCAGACGCGGTGGCCGTGATCTTGTAGACCGATGTGACCTTCTCCTAGTGTTGCAAAGTCTTTCCACTTACTAAACTTGGCGTTGGCGATCTGTTCGTTCCATTTTTCGCTGTGCATTTCGTATTCCATGGTTTTTACACCATTGAGCCAATACTCCACGTGGTTACCTTGAACGACTATACTGCTTTCATTCCACTCGCCAATCGGTTTGGTTTCATCGCTTGCCGCAGCTTCAATCGCGTAATTCGAAGCCGTGTGCTCTTTCGGGCCTACGGGTTCGCCTTTGCCAGAACGAAAGCCAAAGTTGTCTAATACCTGGTACTCAGGGCCGGTGAGGTAGGGTTGTTTGGGGCCTTCTCCAACATGAAACATCACGCCTGAGTTGGTCCCTTCTTCAACCTTCCACTCAAAGTGTAGATCGAAGTCGTCATAACGGGCCTCTGTAATGATGTTTACGTGGGGGCTTTTCTTGGGACGTCCGACCAAGTGAAGTACGCCACCTTCTTCAACCACCCAAACTCCTTCGATGGAGACACCGTTATAGCCACGCCAGCCATTGAGTGTTTTGCCGTCAAAAAGGGAGACCCATTCCTCTGAACTGTTCGATACCTGGGTTTCAGGCGATTTTTTGCAGGCACTGAATGAGAGGAACAAACTGGCTAGGGATATTAGGTAGTATTTATACATGGGACTTAGGGTGGGTGATGTTAAGAATCAAAATGTGAGGACAGTAAGTGCTCTTAGCAATTTTGAAATCAGTTCCAGAGCACTTGATGAAAAAAATGTAAATGTCGGACGAACAATTGTGTCGGAGGGACGCTGTCCTAGCAATTTAGATGTGTTTCAGAACTCAGTAGACAGTAAGACTAGGCAGGCTCAACGGGGCTTTACCCTCGTCGAGATCATGATCGTTGTGACCATAATCGGTTTATTGGCAGCCATGTCTATTCCGGCATTCAAGCGTGTGCTAGATCGTGCGCAGGCGAGTCGAGTTGTAAATGACTTTCGAATCTTTACGGACGCATTTCAAATGTATGCTGTCGATACTGTCACATACCCGCCAGACAACACTAAAGGTGTGGTTCCCGATGGTATGGACGATTACTTG
>CALJGU010000238.1 GCA_938075565.1 uncultured Opitutales bacterium
CCATCTTTTCAGTAAGAGCAGTACCGAACCCAGGTTCGTCGGATGGCAAGTAATGTCCATCCTCAAACGGAGCACTCATCGCATTCATCAAGTCAGTTCCATCGTCTGTAGTTCCAAAACTCTCTGCCCAATTGCACTGGGTAGATGAGAGGCAAAGCGGCAACCCGTAAAGACAACCCCCGCGATGAGGCGTAAATTCAAGGTTGTTCGCTGCGGCCATGGCTGCAATCCGTCTCAATGATGTTACTCCACCACACCAGGTCACATCGGGCTGTAGAACATCAGCGGCCTTATGACGGATCAATTCGGCGAATCCGAAACGCGTATACTCGTGTTCGCCATTCGCGATACGTGTACTGGAGATTTCTTTTACGAGTCGTTCGTAGCCGAGGATATTATTGGGAGATAGCGGTTCTTCGATCCAGTAAAGATTCAGGTGCTCCATACGCCGCGCCATATCGATGACAAAGTCGACGTCGTTCCAACCAGCGACACACTCGATCATCATGGTTTTGTCATCACCTAATCTTTCTCGAACTGCATCCAGGTCTTTAATGGTTTGTTGCTTCCCTTTTTCTCCTTCAGCGAGACCATTCCAAGTAACGACTTTGAAGTGCTGGATATTTAGCTTCAACCCATTCTCCAATGCATCGGGCGTACCTGTATGATAAACGGGAATTCGTTCCTTGATCGTGCCACCCAGCAAACGGTAAACGGGTTGATTGGCATGCTTTCCAAGAATATCCCAAAGGGCATTGTCCACACCACTCAGGCCCATGACAAACACTCCTCCTCTTCCATAAAAATCACCGGCCGTGTGCATTTGATCCCAGAGTAACTCGATATTGAGCGGATTCGTACCGATGAGCAGATGGCGTAGGTGCCCTTCAATAATCTTACATGCAACTGCCCCACCAGCACCCATGCCAAACCCGGTAATCCCTTGATTGGTCTTAATCACTACGATGATGGCGCTAGCCAACTGAGCAAACGGTCCTTTGTATCGCCAACGCTTCGGATCGAAGTCTGAAGTAAATTCTGGTAGCTTCCCCTGATCGGACCGTTCCCATAGCTTCACAGGATAGGCATCCACCGAGGTGATTTTCAGTTTTGTATCCTCATGGTGATTGGCTAACGCCACGTTTGAAAACCTTGTACTGGCAGCCAGGCCTGCTGCCGCTAGTCCACCTAAAAAGCGTCGTCGATTCATGGCATGGAGCATGCAAACGAAGTTTCTTCAATGCAATGTGAACTTTTACTTCTCTTTGCCTCTGAAATTACTAGAACTAGCTGATATGAGCGATTCAAACATTCCGATCATTGATATGGGTCCCTATCTCGAAGGCACACAAGCAGGCCGAGAAAAAGTAGCCCAGGAAATCTGTACCGCTGCCCACGAGGTTGGTTTTACTTACCTTAAAAACTTTGGGATGTCGGATGACATGCTTGAAGCAGCATTTGCCATCGCTCATTCATTATTCACCAGCGATGAAAAGCTGAAGGTGCCTTACAATGTAGACTATAATCACGGCTACGGTAAGATGCAGGGAGAAGCGCTCGACCCCAGCAAGCCGGCAGACTTGAAAGAGACATTCACAACCCGCGATTTAACACGTCTACCAAGTGGTCCCGAACTCTGGCCCAATCCGCAGTTTGAAGCGTTCATGAGAGTCTTTTACAATCGGGTGAGAAAAATTGCTTCCGATGTCATGGGAGCCTTTGAAATTGCACTCGATCTAGAGCCTGGATTTTTCGATGCCCGCCACACTGGGCTTACACAAACACTTCGACTACTCCACTACCCACCGGTTGAGGGAGCAGCGGAAGGACAACTAGGTGCGGGAGCACATACCGACTACGGAACGCTTACCGTTTTATTTCAGGATGATCGAGGTGGACTACAGGTTCAAAACCTTGAAGGCGACTGGGTAGATGCGCCTCCTATCCCAGGAACCGTGGTGATAAATACCGGCGACCTCATCGAGCGTTGGAGCAATGACTTTTTCAAATCAACTCCGCACCGGGTCGTGCCACGTCCAGCTGCTATGAAGAATGGTAGGCAATCTATCGCGTTCTTTAGTGACCCGGATCCGGATGTGTTGATTGAAACAATTCCGAGCTGTATTACAGCCGAGTCACCGGCCAAGTACGGGGCCATCACCGCAGGTGAACACATCCAGCAACGCATCCTTGCTTCTCAGGCTGGTTAAAGTCTGACGATAAACAGGCATTGTGAGAGCATCACAGCGGAGGACCAGGCACTTTCTCGCGAAAGGAGTCCTTGTTATTGTTTCTCTTCTCCTCCCACTCGGAGCATTCGAAGTGGGGCTTCGTATTTTTTATCCAAAATATGAATACGCTGCCGATGCCCAGTATGAACGAAGCATGAGCCGTATTTGGGTAAGGACGAAAAATACTCATTACACACGCGAGCATCCCGATACAGGCAATTCGCACCCGGTCTACCACAATAATCTTTCACTGCGGCAACACAGAGACGTTTCCCCAAAAGAAATCCAAGAGGCTACCAACATCGGGTTCTTTGGTGATTCCTTCCTGGAAAACCTGAGGTTACCAGCTCAACAAACTTTTGTTGAGTTCCTCGACTATCTTCTGAACGAAAGTGGTTCCTCATTCAATGTGTTGAACTTTGGCGTCGACGGCTATGGCACCGGCCAATCATTCCTAAGCTATCGAGATTTCGAATTCTCGGAAGAGCTGGACCACGTCTACTATTTGTTTTGCGTCAACGATCTTAGGAACATTTACGAAAACAATCTCTTTGGGTTGGATGAGTCGGGACAATTATTTCAAACCCAGGTCCCGCCAACGTCCTTGTGGAAAAAAACCGTGGGTCGTTTTCACCTGACCTATCTCATAATCGACAGCTTCCAGAAACGCGCCCAGGAAACACGGTTTCAGGATGAAGCGGGGGTGCTTCTGGAAAACGCAGCCTTTAAAGGAAAACAAACAGCGGAGCTGAAAAGAACCGCCGCGATCTTCAAAGCCTTACTGCTGGAATGGAAACAAACCGCTGAAAATCAGGGAGCGCAATTCCATGTCGTTCTGCTGCCCCGTCTTCAGGAATACCAGAGCAGGCATTTCATTCCGTCTGAAATCGATACCATCGATTTGTTTAAATTATTCTACGACAACATCGAGCAATACGACTACCAGGACTGGCATTTTGAAAGCGATGGTCACTGGGATGAAGCCGCCAATCAAATGGCAGCCACGTTCTTACTTCGGTCCTTAGAAAAGAAACTGAACCTATCTCCAATATCCGATGAAGAACTTAAGCGGAGAACCTCTGACTATTATTCAAGTTTCGATGGATGGACGCCCGAGGGCAAATACTTGCTCCAGACACCTGTGGATCCGCAAATCAAAGACACCATAAAACGACGTTACGCAGAACTGGAACTTGAATGATCTCTTCTCGGCCCGCCTTGTATTAGTCGATTGCAAACACAGGTTCATCTCGACTAATCTACATTCGAGATGAAAAGAAACCCCTTATTGCTCCTACATGTTTGCCTCTTCCTGTTCCTTCAACTGACAGCCAGCGCAGACTGGTTGGCCGGCAGTGCACGGATCAAGATCACACCCGAACAACCGCTGGTTATGTCAGGCTACGCCAGCCGAACGACTCCCTACACGTCAGTCGAACAAGACATCTGGGCTAAGGCGTTGGTCTTGCAAGACGTGAATCGCAGACGCGTGGCGATCATCACCACCGACTTGGCTGGTATCAACTCGGAGATTACGCCTGCTATTTACGAAGGCATCACTGAAGAAACCGGTATCCAGCGAAAGAATATTTTGCTAACCTGGTCACACACTCACAGTGGGCCCCGCTTGACGCTCGAAGAAGAGCCACATGCAGGTACTACGGAAGAATACCGAAGTAACTCCGTTGCCTACACTCGCTCGTTACAGAAACAGTTGGTAGGTTTGGTCGAACAGGCTGCAAGCAATCTGCAACAGGTAGAGCTGAGCTGGGGCAACGGATTTGTCCCATTTGTTATGAACCGCAGAGGACGTACACCTCGAGGAGTTCGACTTTCCCCAAATCCGAGTGGACATGTTGATCGCAGTTTACCCTGCCTCAAGCTAACCTCATCCGATGGGGAACTCATGGCCGCTCTTTTCCAAGTTGCTTGCCATAACACCACCCTTTCTCAGAACAACTACGCTTTGTGCGGAGATTTTTCAGGCTTCGCACAATCTGAAGTGGAGAACGAGTACCCAAACGCCAATGCCATGTTTATGACCGGCTGTGCAGGAAACGCGAACCCCTACCCACGTGGCACCATGGAGATTGCCGAACAACACGGTCAAACCGTTGCGAACGAAGTGCTGCGTCTGCTTGAAAGCGATCTCACGCCCGTGAAAGGAGCGATTACAACAACGCTTACGAAAGCCCCTCTTACACTACAGCCACCCAAACCCATAGCCGAGTTGGAAGATCTTGTTGAGAATGGACCAGGCTGGCACCGAGGCGTTGCCAGTACAACCATGGAGATTATTAAATCGGGAGGTAAACTACCCACTCACTATGACGCTCCTGTCAGCCTGTGGCAGTTTGGGGAAGACCTGACTATGATTGGTTTATCGGGCGAAGTCGTCAGTGGATACGTCACGGCCATCCGAAAATCCATTGGGCACCAAAAACTCTGGATCTCCGCCTACTGCCACGATGCTTATGGTTATTTACCAACCGCACAGATTCTTAAGGACGGGGGTTACGAAACACGTGGCTTGTTCAACGGGATGGGATGGTTCGACGAACAAGCTGAAACAGACCTGATCAATACGTTTACACAGTTGGCCAAGGAAGCCAGACGGACTTTTGAGTAACCGAACTATGAAATCTTTTCTACCAAGCTTGCTACTAAAATGCCTTTTCATCTCGCTGATTGCAGTAAAGGCCCACGGAGAAAACCTTCCTGAACATCCCAATGTTCTGTTCATTGCCATTGACGACCTCAATGATTGGGTCGGCCATCTGGAAGGACATCCACAAGCGATCACTCCACATATCGATCAATTGGCCAAGCGGGGCATGTTTTTCTCCAACGCTCATTGCCAGGCACCCATCTGCCAACCTTCAAGAACCAGTTTGCTCACCGGGACTTATCCGTTCTCCAACGGCGTTTACGATGTTGAGCAAAACATGCGCGATGCACCGTTGGTGAAGGACGCGGTAACGATCCCACAATATTTCAGAAACAATGGATACCGCACTCTGGCGGCAGGAAAAATCCATCATCGGACCATGGAAGAGGAAGGTTCCTGGGATGAGTATGGTGGACGTCGGGGCTGGAGTTGGATGGGTGATCACATTGGACCAGATGGAGTGAGCGGGCTACCAGAGCCCAGTATTTTCGATTTTGGGCCTGTGCCATTTGAGGCGGACGAAATGAACGACATGCGCTACACCGACTGGGCCATTCAACAATTGAAGCAACCGCATGCCAAACCCTTCTTTCTCGCGGTGGGTCTGACGACTCCTCACTTACCCCTCTTTACGCCCAGAGAGTTTTACGAACAATACCCATTGAGTGAAGTAAAGCTGCCAGAAGTAATTCCGGGTGATTTGGAGGATCTCCCTCCCATGGGCCGAAAGTTCACGCGTTACTTCGATACGACGCCCATGAGTCATCACAACATTACGCGCCACGGACTTTGGCACAAAGCCGTCGCGTCCTACCTGGCAACCGCAACCTTTACCGACCATTGCGTCGGCAAGTTGCTGGAAGCACTCGATAAAAGCGAGTACGCCAACAACACTCTCATAGTCCTGTGGTCTGATCACGGATTTCACATTGGTGAAAAAATGCACTGGGAGAAACGCTCACTCTGGGAGGAATCGACTCGGGTACCCCTCATCATTTCTGCTCCAGGAATCACCACGCCGGCAAGCAGCAGCCCAAAAGCAGTTGGGCTCATCGATCTTTTCCCGACACTGGTTGAGCTTTGCCAATTGCCTGAAAAATCAGGGCTCGAGGGAAGGAGCCTCGTTCCACTTTTGAAAGATCCACAACGAAGCTGGCCCTACCCTGCACTCACTACACAATTGCCGGGCAATCATTCCGTCCGCACAGAACACTGGCGTTATATTCACTACGTTAGCGGTGATGAAGAGCTCTATGATCATCGCAGTGATCCCCACGAATTCTCCAACCTCGCTGAAACACCGGAATACCTCGCTATAAAGAAGCGTCTGGCAACACACCTGCCCAAAAAGGAAGTTCCGTCCGGCCCTAGGTTACCACGAAGAACCTATACCCAACCCTTCGATTGGACCCAACCCTGATTAATTAGACTGTAACTACTTACTCAGGAAAATTTCACTGAGGACGAGCTCTTCAATCAGATCGCGAAAGCCATCGCCTTGATCCTCTG
Source organism: uncultured Opitutales bacterium (assembly GCA_938075565.1). Lineage (GTDB taxonomy): Bacteria > Verrucomicrobiota > Verrucomicrobiia > Opitutales > UBA2995 > UBA2995. The sequence goes on from CALJGU010000238.1 coordinate 6,409, forward strand.
CATTTGCGATGATGCGATCGATCTCCCGGCGGTCCCCCGCTTCCATACGGCGACCTGTTCCAATCGTTAGCAACTTGCTGGTAATAGCTCGCGCGATTTGGTCACGACGACCGAGCAAGTGGCTCTTGAACTCGGCTGTATTTTGAAAGGACGTTCCATCCGACATCATACCTGAACTATCGACAGCCAAGTCGTTATCATACTGTGAACGCCATCGCCCTATGGGATCGAAAGATTCTAAGGCAAATCCAAGTGGATCGATTTTTCGATGGCAATCGTAGCAAGTAGGATTCTGGCGATGCTTCTCCAACTGATCGCGCAAAGACGTGGCACCACGAGTATCGGGGTCTAAGGGCTCAACATCGGGAGGAGGAGGTGATGGTGGTGTCCCTAGAATGTTTTCAAGCATCCAAACGCCGCGAATAACTGGAGAGGTATCAATCCCATTCGCAGTCACCGTTAGGATAGATGCGTGCCCCAATACCCCACTCCGTACTGGATCTGGTCTCTCAATTTCTCGAAAAGCCAATCCACTCACACCCTCGTAATCATAGAGCTCCGCCAGTGGTTCATTAATGAAGGTGTAGTCAGCATCTACCAAATCGGTTAAAGGGCGGTTCTTCGTAAGTATGTGCTCTATAAACAGACGGGTTTCTTCGTACATGTACTTTTGCAGATTCCGTTCGTAGTAGAACTGGAAAGCCTTGCGATCCGGAGGTTGTGAACCGAGATCCTTCAAGGTCAGTACCAAATCAACAAAATTTCCTACAAATGCCTCAGCTTTTGTATCCTTCAGCATTCGCTGTATCTGCTTCTTCAATACTGTCGATTTTCCAAGCTGTCCACGAGAGGCGAGTTTTAACAACTGCTCATCCGGCATCGAAGACCAGAGAAAGTATGATAAGCGTGAAGCCAATGCATGATCAGACAATTGCCCTTCATCATCACCGGGTTCATCCAGATAGAGGAACCCAGGAGAACAGAGCACACGCTTCAGCGTATCCTTGAATGCCTGAAACTCAGACAATCCAGATGATCTGCGAACATCATAGAAGGCCAAAAGCTGATCGACCTCATGCTTCGTTGCCGGACGACGGAAGGCTCGGGAGGCAAAGTTGGACACCAGCTTCGCTACCTTTTTTCCCGAAAACGATTCTCCTAGCAGCACCGAGCTCTGAGCCTCACTCGGCCACTGATCATAAAGTGGACCCGTGATCTCAACCTCATGGATAAGGATCTGTGGAAGCCCACCGTATTTCAGGGTTACAAACTTCCGGTTTCCAAAGTTATCCTGAAGTTCCTCATCAAGCGTAGGAGCAATTTCTTCAAAGACGGGTCTGAAGGCGCTCCGAAGATTGTTTGTCCCGTTTGGAAATGTGAAGCGAGGCGTGTATCCAGCATCCAACCATACCGTAGCCTCGTACCAATCTAACTGATCATCAGGCAGCGTAAAGGAAGCCAGTGTAGGCTCTATTCGTTGTGGAATCCCTATCTCCCCTACTCGCTCATCGCCCGGCACAATGGCGACTTCATGCAATTGATTCGGATTGGTCGTAGAGATGCGAGCAATGTGGTCGTGGTCTCGGTACTTGGATTCTGCCTGAAAGCGTATGCGGTAACGGCCATCATAAGGCACCCCCTCCAGAAAATCGTAGATGGTGCCATAAGCTCCTTCGTGACGCTGAGAGGTTGGAACTTCGAACAGGGCGATGTATTCATAGTCAGCTAACTGCTCCATGGTTGAACCCAGTCCGGACAATCCCTGAAAGTTATCCGTAAAATGCCAGGTCTCGACGGTTGGTTTTTCTTCCAGCTCGAATACTTTCTCAATGATTTCATCCGCCGCATCCACATAGCGATCGAGCAGGTAACTTGATGTCACCAATTGATCCCCCAGCGTATCGACGTGGTGATCCTCTTCATCTCTTGGAAATGCCTGGGTCGGATCGAACAAGCTCGTATCCAACTTCAGAAGATCTCGAATGGTATTCAGATACTCCCTCCGGTTCAGGCGCCTCAACACAGTCTGCCGATCCGTGCTAGATAACAATTCATGGTGCTCTTCGACCGTCTCAGTTAGCCCTTCGATCATTACGAGAACTTCTTCAACCCCGGGTTGCTTCTCCTCATCTTCAGGAGGCATCTCGCCGAGGTTCACAATGTCTAGAATATCCTGTAGCTGAATCAGCGTAGCCGAATCTTCAATCGGCAAGGTTAGCTCATCAAATCTCCGATCGCCCTTTTGCTTTTTGGGGCCATGGCACGAAATACAGTACTGATCTGTGAATTCTCGGAACTTGGATTCAAAGTTTGCTACGGCCAAGGAATCGACATGAACGAGGCCTATTACAAAAATGAAAACAAGAAAGCGCTTCACAGTGAAACTTGAATCAGGCGGTTTCCAACTGCGGCAAGGTACCCGTGCTGTGAGCAAAGTATTCATCCTCAACACCCATTCGGTGCAAGACGGACAGATAAAGATTCGATAACGGCACCCTTCTATAACCTTCCTTAGGCAAAGCAATATGCTGACCGTGCTTGAAACCACCCCCCGCTAGAATGATAGGCAGGTCGGTGTTCGTATGCGCATTTGAATTTCCCATACCCGAACCAAAGAGCACCATAGAGTCATTCAGCAGGCTACCTCCGGTAGAGGCATCCTGAAGCGTGTTTAATTTCTCAAGGAACTTGGCGAATTGCTGTGTTTGATAGAGCTCAAGCTTAACCAGATCACGGATCTTATTCTCTTCCTGCCCATGGTGCGAGGTGAGGTGGTAGCCACCAGAAACACCCAAGATGGATGCGTCAAATTGCTCGCTGGAAATTTCAAGTGATGCAATGCGTGTCGAATCGGTCTGCAGTGCCAACACGATCAAGTCATACAAAGTAGGCAGGTCCAACACAATACCCTGATTGGTCGGTTGATCGATGGGAGCCTTCGGTTTTGGCACGCCGATCCAATGCCGGCCTTGATCTACCTTCACTTCCGCTTCACGCACCGCCGTCAAATACTCATCGAGCTTATCACGGTCCTGAGCAGTCACAGACTTCGACATCGACTTGGCATCCATCATGACCGAGTCGAGTATCGATTTTTTGAGTACGGATCTTTCGGTCGCTGCTTTTTTGCCTGCTTCAGAATCTTGCTCAAAGAGTTTTCTAAATAGTTCGCGAGGTCCTGAGATAGGAGGAACGCGCACACCGGAACGAGTCCAGGACATCTGACAACCATTGTGCAACCCACCACTTGAGCCTACGGTAAGTGTTGGGAAACGAGTTGCCGATCCGAGCACTTCTGCAGCGCGCTGATCGACACTTATGTTCCCATCCGGCATGTTCTTCGCATCCACCTTCAACACACCTGAGAGGAACGAATGCACTCCGAAGTGACCACCCGTCAATCCATGATCCAGGTTGGACATAACGGTAAACTGTTTCCGCAGACTATCCAGAGGCTGGAGCAACTCAGGAGCTACATAGTCGAACCCTGTTTCGGTCGGAAAGAAAGACGGCTGATACATACCGAATGAATTGCCGACAGCCACCAGACGTTTCGGGCCACTTGGAACCGGAGCTGCGGCAAAGGCGGGAAACATGCTTTCCATGGCGGGAAGCGCCAGACTGACACCGATTCCCTTGAGGAAAGATCGTCGTGAGACATGTTTCGCAAAACTGAAATGCACGCGTTTTATGGACATAACTGATTTAGGGTAGATGAGGCTTCTAGCCTCGGGGATACTAATTAAAGTAGGCTATACCGCTTACAGGAGTTTCTCGGGGACATCAAGCCACATAACTCCTGACTCAAGAAGGAGGTAGCTACTTCTTCTTTCTAGGATCCTCTCCTGAAGTTCCCCACTTGGCCCAACGGTCGCGTTCATGAAGCGTACGGTCGGGGTCAGCAAAAGTGCCAGGTCGCACCGGCTCGTGTGAAGCTTTGGCAAAGGCCTTCATTTTACCAAGGATGTCTCCATGACGTTCAGAAAGATCGATCGTTTCTGAAATATCCGAGTCGAGATTGTAGAGTTCCCAATCGTCAGAAGGCTTGGGCTGCACTGCTTTCCAATTTGCAAAGCGAACGGCCGTCTGCCCGCGGTATTCCCAATAAAACATATCGTGGCTGTATTTTCGGTGTGACTCTCCCAAGATCTCAGGCAAGACCGAGCTCCCATCTGTATCCTCTGGGACTTTAGTGCCCGTCAGATCCGCAAGCGTCGCCATGACATCGTATTGGGTAAACACAAAGTCGCTCACCCGACCGGCCTCGACTTTGCCAGACCATTGAACCAAGTATGGAATCTTTAACCCTCCTTCGTAGAGATTGCCTTTACCCCCTCGAAAGACGACTCCGGTTTCTGGATTAACATTGGGACCAAAAAATCCATGTGGATGCTCGTCACTTCTGAAGCGCGCCTGTCCACCATTGTCACCGGTGAAGAAAACGATGGTGTTGTCCTCTAACTCGAGCTCTCGGAGCAACGCCTGAATCGAACCCAAGTTATTATCCACCATGGTACACATGGCGGCGTAATTCTTAGCTTCCCAATGAATATCCGGGTCCTTCATCCAGGCCTCCCCCTGGTATTGATCCCAGGCTGGATCGTCCTTGGGGATATCGTACATTCCATGCGGAGGAGTAAGTGGGAAATATGCGAAGAAAGGTTGGTCCTTGTTATCGCGAATAAACTGAAGCCCTTCCCGCATGACCTCGTAATGCATATAGGTCTGACCATGACGGCCACCGATATTACCCTTCAGTGGAACTTCCTCACTATTACGTATAATATATGGCGGATAAAACGTATGGGCGTGGACTTGATCGTAGACACCAAAAAAGACATCGAAACCATGATCCTCCGGAACGCCTGTGGAGCCTCGCCCGCCTGCGCCCCATTTCCCAAATCCTCCGGTTGCATAATCCTTTTGCTTGAGCACCTGGGCAATCGTTTCCTCCTCAGCACGGATGGGAGTTCCTCCATCGTTGGCCCGCACAGAGGCGCGCCCCGCGTGTTTGCCTGTCAACATGCTACCACGAAGTGGACCACACACCGGTGAAGCGGCCAAAGCATTGGTAAACCGCAAACCATTCGCGGCCATCTTGTCGATGTTGGGAGTCTTGATGTAGGGGTTGCCCGTGTGTCCCAGCTCATAAAAGGACAATTCGTCCGACATGATATAGACAATGTTGGGCAAGCGATCTGCAGCAGCCAGACTCAAGCTGAAGAAGAGAGTAAACAAAATGCATCGCGTCATAGTGCGACGAGTATCTGCCCTTCGCCTAAGGCAGATCAATGTAAATTACTTTGAGCAGCGACTATACGACCGCTTTCGTAGTCATGAATTTCGGCGCTTCCAGTCCACCTTCAGCCCAGAAGCCTTCTGCATCATATAAGCACCGAATCTGAGCGTAACTGAACATGGAGTTCATCAGCATGACTCCCGCTTCCGGGTTTTCGCGCAATGCCTCAGAAATGGTTCTCCACATCCGCTTTTCAGCGGGGCCTTTGCTGATGATCTTGCGAATCACCCCACTCCCCTGGGCTTCTACGGCACGCATTTTGTGAGGTTTGTAGCCGGCCTTGAATGGCCCAAGTTGTGGACCCATTTTCTCAATCATATTGACGACGCGAGTCGCAAAGTTGTCCGGATGGTATAGACTGTTCCCCAACCATCTTAATCCATCTGCCATTTTCTCACGAGACATCAGCACCGGATTTATATTGGTGTTCCACACGCCTTGCGTTTCCGAACCATCCTTGACGAGTCGTCCCGCTTTTTCCATGCGATCATACAGCGGGGTGGAAACAGGAGCAACCAGCGCACCCAAGGTAAAGATTGGGACCGGATTCGCCATGGCGAAGTCATACTGCCGTTGGAAAATGTCATAACCGTCATGGTCGAAACCAACGATCATTCCGGCCGTCACAGAAATGCCATGGTCGAGGAAGACTTGCATCTCCTTGATCAAATCGATTCCGACATTTTGCCGTTTTAGGGATTCCTTCAGGCTATCCTCGTTGGGTGTTTCAATCCCAATGAAAACCCGAACGAGACCTGCTTCCCCACA
>CALJGU010000239.1 GCA_938075565.1 uncultured Opitutales bacterium
GGTTATGCTATTCTCTACACGGGCGATCGATTTACAGGTGACTCCTACCGAGTGTTTCCTGGAGAAGAGGTGGCTCGAAAATCGGACATGGACAATGGTATTGTTTCTTTCCGCTTTGAGAACATTCGCTCCATTGAGCTTAGAGGCGATGTGGTTCTGGAAGCCTGGACCAATTCAAATTTCCGAGGGCAATCAGTTCGTCTTTCTCAAAGTTCTGCTGACTTGAGAAATTTGCCTCCCTCTAGGCAAAGTTGGTCGGGCCGGATTCAATCATTACGTGCAGACTTCCGTGAAGATGAACACCAAGCTTCAACTAGTTCACCCACCGTGGGAAGGACGACTCTGCCAGATTTGGGACCCCGGGGAGGAGTAGCTATATTTAGCGAAGCGGATTACCAAGGGTCATCCCATGTATTTGAAAAAACTGATCATATCCCAGATCTTAATCGTGTATCTCGATCGAATCTTAGATGGAATGATAGAGTGGTTGGGGTATACATAGATGGTCCTTATTCCGTAGTCCTGTATGAGAATGGTGATTTCAATGGTAATTATGTAGTGCTAAATGAATCGGTGCCTGACCTGGACCAATTGAGATCATCGAATGGAAACCGTATTAATTGGAGCCGAGCAGTGTCCTCGATGGAAATTATCCAGAAGGGGCGAGGTGTTGATCGACCCAATAATCGTAGTAAATATGCGGGTACGCTATACGAGGATGACAATTATAAGGGTAAATATTTTGCCCTCTATGATGGGCAGGTTTTGCACAACTTAAGAGAGTGGATGTGGAATGACGAAGCGTCATCGGTCATGGTGGAAGAAGGATATCAGATTGTACTATTCAAAAGCTCCAATTTTCGCGACGGCTCTTTGACGATCGATAAGAATCAACCCAGCATGAAGAGATTGTCCAGGGGATGGAACGATGCCGCTTCCTCCCTGAAGGTAGTAAAAGTAAAGTAGTTGGGAAAGCTGGATATATCTGCTCCCAAGAAGTTTTGTAGATCTCGCAGCCTGTCATGTTTGATTTTCTCAGACTCTGTTGTTGAACCGCCAACTGTTAGATCTAGGATTCGGCTATGTTCTTACCCCGCTTGAATCTCCTTTTTGCATTTATTCTGATTCTGGTTATAAACTTTGGTTGTGGCTCAAAAAGTAGCTTACCCATCGTCGATACCCACATTCATCTTTACGACACGACGCGTGATGAAGGTGTAGACTGGCCGCTGGAATCAGACACGGCTCTCTACCGACCGATTCTCCCTCCTGACTTTGCAAAGGTGTGTGATGAGAATGGCATTACAGCCACCGTCATTGTCGAAGCCAGTTCCAGACTGGAAGACAATCAATGGGTGCTTGATTTGGTAAAGGACGAACCGGATCGTTATATCGGACTTGTGGGAAGCCTTGAGATTGGCACTCCCGATTTTGGAGCCAACTTGAAGCAGCTAGCCAAAGATCCTCGGTTTGTGGGCATTCGTATGCGAGACCGACCAAGAGGGGAGGGGTACTTCAATGATGCCGTTTGGCGTGACTTAAACATACTCGCAGATGAAGGACTGACCTTGGATGTCCTCATGCATAGCTTTACACTTCAAGAGGTAGATCTGATTGCTAAGAAAATCCCATCGCTGAAGATGCTTATCAATCACGTTTCCGGTGTGGTTATCGACGGGAAAGCAGTTGATCCTGACTGGGCACGTGATTTGGCCCAAGCGGCTACCAATTCCAATGTGCACTGCAAGGTATCGGGCTTATTTCAGCAGTCTCAAATGCAACCTTCCCCTGTGGATCTTACCTTTTATAAGCCTGTGCTCGATGAACTCTGGAACGTATTCGGCGAAGATCGCTTGATCTATGGAAGCAACTGGCCCGTCACCATGCGCGGTGGCAGTTATGGAGACTACAAGGCCGTCGTGATGAAATTCCTTGAGCCAAAAGGGCAGGCCGCGATGGAAAAGATCTTAGCTGGAAACGCTTATCAATTTTATGGATTGAAGTAGGTGGCTACTTTTTCCGCCAGATCTTCACGTCGTCGACGTGGGCATTATAAGGAACTAATAAGCGGAGAAGTCGTTTGGTTGGGTGGGCGAATCCTTCAGATTGGAAAGAACCGACCACGCTGCCGTTGATAGTGCATATGAGCTCGTTGTCGATAATGGTGGTTCGGATGGTGTGCCATTGATTCGTCTTTAGCGTATTGGGAAAACTGGTACCCTTGCTTGCGACCATTGCTTCTTGTTCTTTGGTGATCGTTCCGTCATTACGAGCGTTACGAATCTTGAGATCCATCTGGCCGGTCTTCTGATCGGTGAGGGTTACGTCTTGGGTGCCAACGGTCACTTTGAACAAGTGCCCGGCCCAAACGGACTTTAGTTCCAAGTCAGCGAAGTTGAGTGTTATTTCATCTTGCTCGTCTTCGAACAGGACGCGAAGTCCGATGGTGCCATCTTGAAACTTGAAGGCTTGGCGGAAGGACGTGGCATGGTTAGCCTCAGCATGGGTATAGATGTACACGTGCCCATCGCGTAGATCGACTTCCTTGTGCCCTTTGGCGGTCTTGTCGCTGCTGGTCGTCCAGTTGTTGCCGGGTTCGTCCTTTAGCTCCTGAGATTCCGAACGATCAAAGGTGTCGTGAAAGATGAGTTCCCCAAATTCACCCGCGGAGGCGGATAAGAGTGGAAGAATAGAAAATAGAAATAGGAAATATGTTTTCATGGGAAAATGTAATTCGGCACTGCGGGGACGCAGTGGCCCTACCTTAATAGTTGGCTGTCAATTTTGTCCGGGTGGGTTCGATTGCAGGTTCAATGTGTTTCAAAATGCCTAGATGTGATGAAGAGCAAGGCGCAGTTCGCAAGACACGCGGGAGCGTAGAATGCTACGTGACCAAGTGGGTTGTGGATTGGAACACAGCTCTTCGCGCATGTTGGCATTAGCTTTCTAAAGAGCTTTTCTATCACTAATCGGACTCTGGGAATTTATTTCTTTGAGCTCTTTTGAAAGCGGTTGAAGCACATTGAATTACTTTGTTCGGAAGGTTTCGCTGGTAACCAGTGCCAGAAACAGATCCTGAAAACCATTCCCGTTCGCCTGGTTCGCTTTCACGATCTTCTCGATCTCATGTCGTTCCGCGTAGTTGGGTACACGTCCAGTGGCATAGGTCAGGAGTTTCTCGGATAGGCATTGAGAAAAGAGATCGATGTTGTCGACCAGCCAGGCTTTGAAGTCGCTGATGTCGTTGATATGCGTTCCGTCTGGGAGCACGCCGCTGGAGTCGATTGGGACATCAATTTTTGGCCACAGTTCTCTCCAATTACCAACGGGGTCATAGTTTTCTAGCATAAACCCAATCGGATCAATCAGCCTGTGGCAGGAGGCACAGGAAGCGTCACCCATATGTGCTGCAAGCATTTCACGGGGTGTGGTTGCTCCGCGGGTATCAGGCGTTAGTCCGGGCACGCTCTTGGGTGGCTCGGGTGGGGGAGTGCCCATGATATTTTCCAGCACCCAAACACCACGAAGTACGGCCTGTGTGTCCACGCCGTTCGCCGTCGCTGTCATGATTGCTGATTGAGCAAGCAGTCCACCAAAGCGTCCTCCTCTTTCGAGGGGAAGCTTTTGCAGGCCTGATTCGGAAGCCATCATGGACGAGCTGTCCTCGGAGGCTGTGCCAGTTAAAGTATACTGATAGTTATCCTTTGCAAACGTCGGCGTAGTGTAATGAAAATCCGGATCGATGAAGTCTGTCATCGGTAGGTTGTTAGTAAGGATCTCTGTAAAGAAATGTTCTACCTCCTCCTCGGCGATGGCGATCTCAGCTTCCGAGAAATTAAATTTCGGATCGGGCATGATCTCGGGCAGCAACTTGGTATCCAACCACTGGCCGGTGAAGCTTTGCACCATGGCGTTACCCGGCTCTCTCGGCATGAGGCGAATGGCTTCTGCTCGTAGTGTTTTTGGATTCGATAACTTCCCCGCTTGTGCCAATTCCAACAGCTGCTGGTCGGGTGGAGCCTGGGTCAAGAAGTAGGATAGGCGACTAGCCAAGTCATAATCATCCAACTCATCCGGACTCGCTAACCGATACAGGAACCGAGGAGAGATTAGAATATTACGAATGAGCAAATGCATGGTATCGTCAAAGGAGTTACCTGCAGCCCAGTGACGCTTCGCAATTCCCAGGTAAGTATCTATACTCTGCTGATCAACCGGGCGGCGAAATGCCTTTGGCAAGAACCCTGTAAGGATTTCTCGTGTCAACGCCTCATCTGATTGGCCGGATTTGCGTGTGCCGATAAATTGCTTTTGGAGCTTTGTCGCCAACATCTCTCGTGGGCCATCGACCATTTTTAGCGGACCTTCGATGGTTGCCTGGTGAAACTCTAAAGCTGGACCATTCGTGAAGTAGTAGTGGCAAAGAATATCGGCGAAATTAAACATACCGGTGTTGGAGTCTGCCAGTTCGAGGAATTTGACCGTAAGCTCGTCATCCATCGTCGCACGGCTCATATCGAGGTTCGGATCATTGAGCGCCTCGTTAAGGAACTCCCAACCACTGCGTCCGCGAATAACAGATGTGCGAATCTTACTGAAATCCCCATTCGGAAAGACGGTATGCTGCCAGGCAGCTAACCAGCGCTTATCTTTTTCAAACCACTCACGCATGTGTTTGGCGAATTTGGTATAATCGTGGGCCATGTCCGCATTCATCCAGCGGAAAAGCAAAGTCTGACCTTCGTAGAGCTCTGCTTCGAAGGTGATCGTTGTAGGTTCCGGTGAGGGAACATCCATGACTTTGAGCAGGCGAAAGATATCTGCGCGGGAGCGATCACTGGCACTGAGCTCACGAGCACGAATCTCCAGCTTCATCGGGCCTCCCCATGTCGGCTTGTGCTTGGCTGCGCTCACCGTGACCCGGTAAGTCCCGGAAGACATAATCTCCATGCGGCTGGGCCAGGAACAGCTGCGAAAAATTTCATGTCCACGTGATACCAGCAATAAGGCATCGTCTACCACTTTCCCGGCGGAGAAACTGAGCACCATATCATTGGGGCCGGCGGTCCTTGTTGTTGAGGGAGGTGCCTTTCGTGCGGGTGGATAAATGGTGTCGGCAATCTGCCCGGCTACCTTGGCGTAGGCTTCCATGAGGGGAGGAGAGAGAACCAGGCCCTCGCCCACGTTATTGAAGCCGTGGTATTCAGAGTCTTTTGGGAATCCTAAGGGAAGTTCGTATTCGGGCAGTTCAAAAAGATCCCTGATAGTCGCGCGGTATTCTTCGGCGCTGAGTCGTCTTGGTAACGTACCGCCGATAGGCGTATTGTGTAGTAGCTTCTCGTCGAGCCAGGTAAGCAGCTGGATGCGCTCTTCCTTGGTGGGCTGATCTTCTTCCTCGGGTGGCATGAGGCCGTCCCGCAGCATGTTGAATGCATTCTCCCAAATGTGGCGCTGATCTTTGTCGTTCCAATCAACCGAGTAATGATCGAGGTTCAGGTCTCCTTTCATTTCCACCTCGTCGTGGCAATTCAGGCAGTAGTTGGAAAGCATTTCATAATGCGTATCCGAAATCGGGGTACTTTCGTTGGCGCTCAGGCTTACGGCCGCTGAAATTCCAATCAGCAGATTTATCAAACTCTTCGTTTTCATTAGCTGAAGAGGTGATTCAGATTGCGATTCGCGTTGGAGAACTCGTTGGTCTCAACTCCGAGTCGTTGCATCAAAGTAATATATAGATCACCCAATAGCGGCGCATCTGGTTTGGAAGAATCGACCGCAATATGGCTGCCGTGATTGAAGCCACCGCCCGCTACCATGGTTGGGAGATTGGCATTGGAGTGACGGCTTGCATCACCCATGCCGGTGCCGACCAGGATGATCGTTTCGTCGAGTAAAGATTTTCCATCCGGACGTTTCTTTTCCTTCAACTGATCGAGGAAACCGCTCAGGCAATGCATATGTGCGGATTCGATCGATACCAGGTCGCGAATCATCTCCGGATCATTCCCGTGGTGAGAAAGACCGTGGTAACCGGAACGAAGTGGTTCTCCATCGAAAGAGAAAACTTGGCCGAGTCCATCGATAAAGAAGGACATCACTCGGCTTGAGTCGGTCTCGATCGCCAGGGCCATGAGATCATACATCAACACCTCGGCCTCCATGAGGAGATTGGGTGTGATAGGGTCCGAATCGGGTAATTTGTAATCGGTAGTAGGAAGGGGGTCGTTGATTTGTGAGATCTGACGCTCCATCCGTTTTTCAACAGAGCGCATGGAGTCGAAATACTCTTCCAGCTTTTCCCCGTCACTTTGTGGGACTGCCTTCTGCAGGCGCATGGCATCTTCCAGAACGAGGTCTAGCGAACTCTTCCCGCTACGAAGCATATACTCCATACGGGCCTTATCGGATTCTGACATGAATAGCTCTTTATAGAACACGCTCGGACGTTGGGTCATTGGTAGTCCAATGCCTTGCTTTGTAAAACTCATGTTCTTGCTTCCTTCACCCGTACCAGCGGTCAGCTGCACGGATGGGAAACGCGACTTCTGGCCAATCTGGTCGGCCACGATCTGGTCCATCGAATAGGCCTTCGGAGTGTTTCCGCAGAGGAAATTACTCCAGGCATTATGACCATTAGGAGCCCGGTGATCGAGACCTGAGAAAACAGTGAAGTCTTCCTGGTGATCGGCTAGAGGTTCCAAGGTGGGTGGTAGCGTGTATCCACTGCCAACTTCTTTCGGGAAAAAGGCGTTTTGGTGCCAACCCAGGTAGGCGCCGATGGAAACAAGGTTTTTAGCGCTCGCTGCAGGAGCTGCTGCCTTGGCAAGTGGTGCGGCGATAGATTCCAGTGAAGGCAGGGCAATCAATGCCCCGGCAGCTCGTAAAAACTGCCGTCGGCCAATGGTGTGGTGACCATATCGGTTGGATTGGGTAGACATTGTAGTACTAAGGGTAAGTAGAAAAGTTCAGCATAAGAACTACTACATTTATGTATCCTGTGCGAGCCGGAAAAGGCATGGAGTGGTCGACCGTTGACTTCACCGCAGGCTGCTTCGCTCCGGACAAATTGAAGAATTGAGACGGGGACTCTAAAGTATTGCTGAATGCCATCGGAATCATGGACGATTGAGTCCAATTGCTTGGGGATTTGCGACCGATGGAGTTTTAAGCTTTTATCTCTCCATCGGTCGTAGGACTATGTCTTTACCCTATGCGTCTGCGGTACTGTAAATTTATCTCCTTTTGTGTTCTGGCCATTTTTTTCAGAGCCCACCTGCCTGCGCAGGAAATACCTGGTGCGTTTGAGATCGGTGAAGGGGGCGAGGTGGTCGTGACTGATGGCTTTGTCGTTCGCGAAGTGCCACAGTCTGATGGAGACCGTCCGTTTATTGCTGTCGGAACGGATCAAGGCTATCACTTCCTCTACGATCCCAATATGCCGGCGGTGGTTGGATTCTGGCGTGGATTGTTTGGCCGTGAGAATGCCTCGGGGGATTTTCAATACAATGAAGCGGATTTAAAGCTATTCCATCTAGGTCGGGTTGGGGCTACTTGGGCTTATGGAGAAAAACCTCGGCACGCGCTCTCTCCGGAATGGTTAGGGATGGAGGTTCGCGATGGACAGCTTTGGATGCGCTATCGCTTGAAGGAACCGGAAGGTCCCATGAATTGGGAGGTGGATGAAACCTTAGTAGTTGAGTCGGACCAAACTCAGCACCTCATCTTCAATATTAGCCCGAGTGCCGATTCAGAGCTCTACCTGAATTACTGGGTGCAGCAGACAAAGTTTAAACGACTATGGACGAGTGGTCAGCAGAACCAGCGAAACCTGCTCAAGAACCTGCACCCGAATCAGAAAGAATTTACGGTTTCATTTTTTCGCAGAAAAGAAACCCCGACAATGCCGCATGGATATTCGGTGGAGGTGATTGATGTGCCTGTGCCCAAGTTGCCATACCTGTTTGAACCGACCGATATGGATTTCGCGGAGAACGGGGACCTCTACACTTCGAATCGCACCGGTCAGGTGTGGAAGCGATCAGCTGGCGAGTGGTCTATCTTTGCCGATGGCTTGCACGAGGCGAACGGAATTCGAGTAACCGACGAAGGAGTCTATGTCATGCAGCGTCCGGAGCTGACATTGCTGAAGGATACGGATGACGATGGGCAAGCCGATGTCTACCAAACGGTCGAGGATCGATTTCGCTACACCGGAAATTACCATGAGTTTGCCTACGGGCCTCGAATTAACTCAGGGGGAGATCTATTCTTTTCCAGTGGATTGGCCTCTGGAGCGAAATACTTTAATGCTGCTCCTGATGGTTACCCAAACCAAATGACTTCGCCTCTTGGGTATCGTGGATGGGTCATGAAGCGGACGCCGGATGGTGAGCTAGTTCCATTTGCTTCTGGGTTGCGCTCTCCGGCTGGCATCGGAATGAACGACAAAGACGAATTGTTTATTACCGATAACCAAGGGGATTGGATCGCTTCCTCCTATTTGGGGCATGTTGAAGAGGGAGACTTTCTGGGGCATCCTTCCTCCCTGTGGGATCTACCCGAGTTTGGGCTAACCCCGAAGGTTCTCGATTACAAAACGGTGGAAGAGATCCCCGAGTCTTCACTGAAACAGGACTACGAACAATTTTCAAAAGAGCGCAAACGGCCCGCCGTCTGGCTCTCTCATGGTGACCTGACGAATTCCCCAGGGCATCCGTCCTTTGCGCCAGAGCATGGATTTGGCCCCTTTGGTGGCCAGGCATTCATCGCAGACATCGCCCACCGGACAATCATTCGTTGTGCCCTGGAACAGGTGGCAGGCCAATACCAGGGAGCCGTCTTTCCTTTTATCCGTCCAATGAGTAGTTCTGCGTATTCGACCCGTTTCGATAAAGACGGAAATCTCTGGGTGGGCTCGGTTGGTCGTGGCTGGGTAGCCGGCGATCCGACTATGGAGGTCATTCGTTTCGACGAACGGAAAACACCCTTCGAAATGCAGCGTATTGAGCTGACCCAAAAAGGCTTCGATATTCATTTCACAGAAGCGATCGGGTCCGGATCTATAAAACCCGAAGAGGTATTAGTCACCGAATATGAATACCATTACTGGGACGGCTATGGCTCGGAGCCAGTGAATGAGAAGCGAGTATCGGTCACTCGTGTGGGAGCATCCCATGATGGCAAGCGTTTATCCCTGGATCTTCCCAGGAGGGAAGGGACGATTGTGGAAATTAAACTTCCAGCTCTAAAATCGGTTAGTGGTCTCACCCTGGAAAACGATTACGCCATCTACACCCTGAACCGACTGCTGCCATGAGACGGTTAACGTTACTTTCAATTTTGCTGATCACGGCGACGCCTTTGTGGGCGCAAATGCACGACGTCTATGTCTCGGACAAAGTTAGGGTCCAACGTTGCAAACTTGACGGTGGTTATTCCAGGGCTGTGGCCGTGGGTTATCTAGGTGGGTTTAATTATGCTTTTGATGCAGTGCGTTGTGCTCCTGTTTACACCTGGTGGGGCGGATACATCGATTTCTCAGGTGAAGTAACTGGTCGTGGTGGCTACGGGAGTAAGGTCTTAGGCATTCGAAGAACACTGGGAGCCGATGCTGTGCCACTCCGTATTGGTGATGCAGATACGCTTCCCGGAAATATCGAGTTTAATGGTTACCGTAGAGATGTCCAGTCGGGTGAGCCTACCTTTTTGTTTGAAGTCGATGGTGTTGAAGTTGAACAGCGAGTGCTGTCTTCCGGTTCGGACCAAGTGAAGATCGAGTTGGTATTTCCTGAATCATACTCAAGCCCTCGTTACTATCTGCTGGATCCCGCGGTTCATGCCTCCGTTCAATTGAGCGATGGTGTGAAATGGAAGCGCAATGGGGTGATCGAAATACCAGCAGCAATTAATAAAGCTACGATTGATATTCGCCTACAACCCGCCGACAAAACCTTTGAACGCAAACTGCCGGATATGAATGGTGAGATGGTGTTTAAAAACTTCTGCAACGCCTGTCACTCCACCGACGGAACTAAACTGATTGGTCCTGGCTTCCAAGATCTGTGGGGGCGCGAATCGACAGTGACCGTTAATAACTTGACGAAGATCGTTGAGGTCGATGAAGCTTATATCCGCGAATCGATTAACGAACCTCAACTAGCTATCGTCCAAGGCTACGAGCAAGTTCCTATGGCCAATTTCTCAGCAGTCTTGACAGAAGATCAGATCAACAAGTTGGTTGAGTATATGAAAGGGCTTTAGTCTCCATTAGAGGTAGGTCCCAGATCCGTTTTTAAGTCTCTTTGAAAGCGTTGGATGTGCTCTTTGTCGGGTGCCTGGGTAAACTTGCTTACAATCACGAAGACGAGCGTATTTACGGCGACTCCGACAAAGCCAATATCGAAGAGTTTGCCTAAGGTTCCAGTTATGCTGCCAAAGGTATTTCCAAACCCTTCACCAAACATCAGGGTAGGGAAGGGGGTA
>CALJGU010000240.1 GCA_938075565.1 uncultured Opitutales bacterium
ATATTTCCCTACATAGGATTTAGGGTAGACCTTAGGCTGTATGTGAAACCAGGTAACAACAACCAGGGCTATAATTTGAAGAACGAAAAACCCGAAACTCCATCTCTTCCTCATCACCCTCGATGGAAGTATCAGCCCTACTACGAGGGTAACTACTGCGATCATGAGTAGCACGATCGGTAGTTTGAAAATGTAGAAGAGAGATTCCATTTAGTTTATGTTAGGTGAGGGTTTTTTTTTCGTCTAAATCCCGGGCGCCATTTTTTGCATGTAGCTCAGGTCAAAAAGGAACATAAACCTAACTCACGACAACCTCACCTGTAATTAAGTCCTGATCCCGACTACTGTTTCCAACATACAGCTTATATCGTCCTGTTTCGAGCTGCCATTCACCTGAATGTTCATCAAACCACCGCATCGTCTCAATACCAGCCGACACAGTTACTTGCTTGGATTCGCCTGGGGGAATGGTTACACGCTGAAAATCCCTGAGCACTTTCTTGGGCATATCAATACATGCATCTTCGCAGCCGATATAAAACTGAACCACCTCATCGGCGGTGACTGCCCCTGAGTTAGTGACCGAAACTGCGGCTTCGAAACGATCATCTTTGATGAGGAAATGAGCGTCGCTCAAATCGAATCGACTGTAAGACAAACCATACCCGAACGCGTAAGCAGGCTCGATACCCTCTCTGTCCAGAAGCGTATAGCCGTGATAGTAACCGTATTCGATAGCATCCGCATTCTTATCAAAGAAAGGTAGATGCGCTGCATCCTTAACAATAGTAAATGGCAACTTACCGCCTGGAACCACATCTCCGAACAAGGTCCTGGCCAGCGCATTACCCCCTTCCATGCCAGGATAATAAGCGAAAAGGATACTGGCTACCTCGCTGTCCCAATCCGACAGAGTAATCGCGCTACCGCCAAACAACACGACAACGTTATTGGTGTTTTGGGGAGCACATTGTTGTAGGAGCGACACTTCCTCCGGTCGTAACCCGAGATGGTCACGGTCACCGCCGGGAGATTTCTCTGAATTCATTATCCTTTCGCCTTCATCCGAATGCCGGTAACCGACGCAAAAGATGACGGCATCAGCCGCGCTACAGGCTTCCTCTGCGGCTACCAAATTTTCACCAGACTGATAATCAATGATGACATCGCTACCAAGGTACTTTTTAAGCCCCTCTAGTGGAGTGATAATGTAGGGAGAAACCACTTTTGAAGAACCATGATCACCAATGTTCTGGATTTCAGAGAGCTCACCCAAAACAGCCAGACGCTTGATCGATCCTTTCTTCAGAGGCAGGACCTGGTTATCGTTTTTCAAAAGAGTCATAGAACTTTCGGCAACGGTCCGGGCCAGTTCGCAATGTTCTTTGCAGGCGGCAACTGGGTCACCGTCTGAGTGTGGTTTTAAAACTTCGGAAAATCGCAAGGTCGTGCCTGCAATCCGTCGCGCTGCCTCATCGATATACGTTTCATCGACGCGTCCTTTATTGACTGCCTTGACTAACTTTCTTCCGTAGAATTTGGGCCAGGGCATTTCGAGGTCGATCCCGGCGGTAGCCGCTTCAACAGTGTCGTACATACCCCAAATGAAATCGGTTATTACGAAGCCCTTAAAGCCCCACTCCTGCTTGAGTATATCAGTAACCAGTTTTTTGCTGTGACCACAGTAGGTCCCCTGAACCTTGTTGTAGGCAGTCATCACACTGGCGGCACCGGCATCGACGCAGGCTTTGAAATGAGGCAGATAAACCTCGCGCAGCGTGCGTTCAGAGCATTGCACATCTACCTTGAAACGGGCATTTTCCATGCTGTTGAGAGCATAGTGTTTAAGGCAGGCCATCACGCCTAGGGATTGCACGCCCTGGGTGACCGCAACTCCCATCTTGGCCAGCAAATGAGAGTCTTCTCCATAGGTCTCCTGGGAACGTCCCCAAGCCGGGTGACGTAACAGGTTTACACATACTCCTCCAAAGAAATTACCACCGGCAGCAATAATTTCCCTGGCAACAACTACTCCCACCTTGTGTTCCAATTCAGGATCGAAGGTAGCTCCCCGCGCCATTGCCACGGGAAAACAGGTGGAGCGTTGGCTGACAACACCACGTGGGCCGTCACAGAATTTCATGGGAGGCACACCCAGGCGTTTGACGCCGGTGTTGCAGTAGGGCGTGAAGTTGTACTGCTTCTTGATTAAATGGTGGTAGGGCAAAATAAATTGAGTGCGCCAGCTGCCGGTCATCAGACCGACCTTTTCCTTAAGGGTCATAGCGGCAACCAGTTCTCCGACGTTTCCGGTGACTGTTTCGCGGGAATCGATTTCGGCGGTGCTTCCGGTATTAGAGAAATCTTGCATAAGGATAATTATGGATTGTTAACCCAACCTCTTTGATTGCTGCTTAGGTCATCCCGCAATCGCTCTACAGAGGCTCTTAAGTTTTCAGCGATATCCGGATGTCTCCTGATCAGGTTATGCGACTCATTGTCATGCAATAAATCGGACAGTTGGGGTTTCTTTATTTCGGCGATCTTCAAGCCCTTAATGAGCTCAACACCGACCTTGAAAGCATCGTCGTGATATTTGAACTGCCGACCTCTCGCACCGCGTGGCATCCCATCATAGGAAGAGAAATAAAATAAGGTGTTGTGAGGACTAACGGTATTGTTCTTCCAGATGGACCAGATGTTTTTCCCATCAATTTTTCGGTCAGTCGGAAGCGGCACCTGGGCCAAGTGCAAAAGGGTCGGAAACAAATCCGTGTTCATGGCCATTTCATCGGTAACGAAGTTTTCAGACAAAGTACCTTCCCAATAAGCGATGAGTGGTACTTTCTGACCTCCTTCATAGGTTTGAAATTTCTTTCCCTGAAGATTTCCAGAACTTCCATTAAAGTCGGCTCCGTTATCACTGGTAATGATGAGCAGTGTGTTCTCTTTCAATCCCAGCTCGGCCAATGTGCTTATGATTGCGCCCACGCTTCTGTCCAAGTCTTCAACGACATCCCCATATAATCCACCGGCAGACTTTCCTTGATGTGCTTTGGAAGCAAAATGCGGAACATGCGGAAATGAGTGAGCGAAATACAGAAAGAAGGGTGATGTTTTATGGTCCCGGATAAAGCGAATCGCTTCCTGAGTAAAGTTATCGGTTAAGGTTGTTTGATCGACTCCTTTGGTTTTCAGTGGCGTCTCTGGATCGAGGTAACTCGCCTTACCCGTTAAAAAGTTTCCTTCGCCATCCGCCAACTCCGTTGTGTCCTCAATTTCAATCTCAGCATTTCGATAAATATGCAGCGGAATCATATCGTTGCTGTAATGAACTCCATAGTAGTCATTAAAACCAAAATCATTGGGCAAATGACCTGCCCGATCTCCCAGGTGCCATTTTCCAATCATGCCCGTTTCGTAACCGGCAGCATTCAATACTTCCGCAATCGTAATCTCATCCTTGGGTAACTCATTGGCATGACCGCTAAATTTACGACTATCGGCCATGGGATGGCTTTCAGGAAAGAACACGCCGTCCCCCGCTTGAGCTCGCTTGGGGAATCGTCCCGTTAATAATCCCGCTCTAGATGGTGTGCAGACCGGAGAACAGGAATAAAAGGAAGTCATCTTCACACTGTTCGCAGCCAAGCTATCAATAGCAGGTGTTTTAATAAGTTGGTTCCCGTAACAGGAAAGATCGCCATAGCCCAAATCATCAAAATTTATGAGAATGATATTGGGTCGATCAGCTCCGGAGTCAGGAACGGCTGCTAGATAGGCTTCTTTTTGTTCTAGGCGTTCTGGTGTCTTGGGATCGTAGCTGGCTATTTTTATG
>CALJGU010000241.1 GCA_938075565.1 uncultured Opitutales bacterium
CCCTACTTTATGAGAAGGAGAAGGATATCGTGTTTGCCACTTTGGAATTGGATGAGATAGTGAGGTAATTAGGTAGGGACGGATCGCCGAGCCGTCCGGAACTTAAAAGACAACGGCTCGCTCGGCGATCGGGCCCTACCTTGATGAAAAGATCCAATATATTAGCAATTCTTCTCTTAGCTCTACTCTCTCCGCTCTTTGCTTTTGGAGCTGAGTCAGCTCCAAAAAACGTCCTTTTCATTTCCGTCGATGACATGAATGACTGGGTCGGTTGCCTGGGGTCTGATCGAGTGCCAACGCCAAACATCGATGCTCTTGCGGCACGTGGACTCCTTTTTACCAATGCCCATGCGCCTAGCCCCAAATGTGGTCCTAGTCGCGCTGCTATCCTGACCGGCAAACGAGCTTCAACTACCGGACTCTACAGCAACGGACATTGGTGGCGGCCGGCGTATCCGGATCTGCTTACACTGCCGCACTATTTTAAACAAAACGGCTACTACTCTGCCGGCGGCGGTAAGGTGCACCATCACACCGATGGTTTCAATCCACCTGACCAATGGGATGAATACTTTGACCTCGTTCAGGATAAGGACCTGATCGTCGATTATTTCAAACGCCGTGGAGAAGATCGCCGCTATTTAACTGACCAATTGCCACGACACCCCAATGACTCTTTAGACTGGGGATCCATGGAGGTAGAGCCCATGAAAATGGGCGATGGCCAAACGGTAAACTGGGCCAGCGAGTTCCTTGCTCGGAAACATGATAAGCCATTCTTCCTGGCTGTAGGCATATTCCAGCCTCACCTGCCGTTTTATGCGCCCAAACAATACTTCGATGCCCTTCCAGAAAAAGACGTCGACCTTCCCATCAACAAACCGGGTGACCTCGATGACATTCCCGAAGGTGGTCAAATTATGGCAGAGTACCGGCGCAACGATTTACGAATGATCGAAGAACACAATGAACTCGAAAATTGCGTACGGTCCTATTTAGCGAGTATTGCCCATGCGGATACAATGGTCGGCGAGCTCATGAAAGCATTCGACAAAAGCGCTTACACGGAAAACACCATCATTGTTCTTTGGTCCGACCACGGATATGCGTTTGGCGAAAAAGATCACTATGCAAAAAACACCCTTTGGGAACGATCGACCCATGTGCCGTTAATCATGGTTGTTCCCGAGGTTACGAAACCTGGCACTAGAACAGACGCACCAGTCGACTTGACCTGCCTCTACCCGACTCTGACAACGTTGTGCGATCTACCAACCCCATCGGATCTCGATGGCGTCAACGTTACTCCATTACTGGAAACTCCAAACATTCCCTGGAAACATCCTGCGATCATCGACTACCTCAAAGGTAATACCGCCATCCGAACCAAAGACTGGCGTTACATAAGCTACGATGAAGGACGAAAAGGCGAAGAACTGTACGATACCCTGAGTGATCCCCATGAATGGACCAATCTGGTATCAACTCACGGCGAGTTCACAAAGCAGTTTAAAGCATGGCTTCCGGAACACTATCCCGAAGAAGTCCCCACCAAAGGGGCCTACGACTTTGATTCAGATAAGTACGAGTGGCGTTTAAAATAGAATACTGCCAATCAAGACGTAATCTACATCGCTTATTCTCCGACTACTGAATACTCTGAAACAAAATCCATAATTCATTCACCTGTATTAATGGTCAATTTTATGGTTCCTGTTTCTGTACTATTATCGTCTGGAATTACTTCAGACGTAATATCACGGGACTTATCTTTTTCGATACAGTAGCCTTGGCCCTTTAGAATCCCGCCTGTTATAGAAAACTTCGAAAAGGAATCATTGAAGGGCAAAGAGATCTGACCCATCTCATTTTTACTTTTGGCAACAAACCTAAATGGTGCAGGAACAGTGTCTTCATCTATCTGAACTCGATAAGTTCCCTCGAGAAATCCTTCATTCAAAGTCAAGAGACCAATATCTATATCTACCCTTGTTTTGATGGTCCCGAAAAGGATCTTTTACTCAACCTGAGTAAAGGTAGAGGCTATGTTTACGCTGCCTGCATTGTCCGCATAAGAAACTGGATTGGCTTGGATAGGGCCAAACAGACAACAAGCAATTAATAGAAATTGGATAATAATTTTCACGGATCAGATCGTCGAGGTTACCTATATTCGGCAATCTCGACTTAACAATACATCGAGACATCTTATGCAAAAAGCAAGCATTGCCCCAATTACAGGTCTAAAATTTTCCAGCTTACAGCCAAAATGGCCGCTAATCTTGGCTAAAGATCTTTTTCATCCTTAAAGAATTTTCTTTCCTGAGACCTAGGAGTTCGGTTTCCTCATTTACATGTCAATCATACCTCAGTCCCAAAACCGTCGTGACTTTCTAAAGACAGCTGCCGTCGGAGCTGCGACCCTGGCAGCCAGCCCTTTAGCTAGCTTAGCCGCCCATCACAAAAATAAGGGTATTAAACTCGGCTACGACAACTTTGCCGTCCGAGCTATGAACTGGATGGTCGAAGACCATCTCAAATATTCGGAGAAGCTGGGTATCGATTCCCTCTTTATGTCGGACCTGAACCATTTCAAGAGTTTCGACAAAAACTACCTTACGGATGT
Organism: uncultured Opitutales bacterium; assembly: GCA_938075565.1. Classification (GTDB taxonomy): domain Bacteria; phylum Verrucomicrobiota; class Verrucomicrobiia; order Opitutales; family UBA2995; genus UBA2995. The sequence continues at coordinate 2,627 of CALJGU010000241.1, forward strand.
TAGGAAAAAGGCCGATGACCTGGGCATTGATATTCACGTGGGCACTTGGAGTATCTGCCCCACATCCGTGACATTCAAGGATGACTGGGGCACAGCTGAAGAACATCTGCGCCTGTCCATTCGCGTAGCGGAGAATCTAGGTTCACCCGTAATTCGGGTGGTCCTGGGCAATCGCGACGATCGAAAGACTGAAGGCGGCATCATGGCACGTATCAAGGACACGGCCAAAGTATGCCGTGCTTGCCGCTCGCAAGCCATGGATGCAGGCGTCAAGATAGCCATGGAAAACCATGCTGGCGATATGCAGGCACGTGAAGTAGTCATGCTCATCGAAGAAGCAGGCGGCAGCGACTACATGGGGGCCAACCTCGATGCGGGAAATGCCTCTTGGACCCTGGAAGACCCACTTGAGAATCTGGAAGTCATGGGCAAATACGCGCTCACTACCAGCTTGCGTGACTCAGCTATCTGGCCTTCAGAAAATGGTACCACCGTTCAGTGGACCGCCATGGGACAAGGTATGGTTGACTGGGAAAAGTATTTTGATCGTTTTCAAGAACTCTGCCCCGACGTTCCCGTTCACATTGAAACCATTTCCGGATTTAACCGAGAGATCCCCTTCCTGCAGGATGACTTCTGGGAATTCTACTCGGACGCAAAACCAGCTACCTTAGCTCGCTATATTCGTTGGGCCAGAAACGGCGTTCCACGTGAACCTTGGAAGGCACCTGTCGGTCCCAAATCTGATGTCGCCTCCCACGATGCGGACAAAGCGACCCAAGACTATCAGAAGGCCCAGATCGAAGAGAGTATTCGCTACTGTAAGTCGATAGGACTCGGGCTGAAAGGATAAGTTCTGCCAAAAACCATCGTCGTTTAATTGCCAAACCATTCAAGTTTCCCTCGAGATACGTTCAGTGGTCGTACCTTTATTACTAGAACCATGAAACAATTCCCACCTGTTATCCTGGCACTGATTTCCATTAATGGAATTATTTACCTACCAGCACTGGTTGCACCGGACCTATACAAAACGGTCCTGAACTACTGCGCCTTATATTTTCCAAAATCAGAGTCTTTTCACATTTTTCAGCTCATCAGCCACATGTTTCTACATGATAATCGTAGTCTTCTACATATCTTTTGTAACATGTTTGCCTTAGCATCTTTTGGAATACCGCTGACCATGGTTTGGGGATGGAAACGGTTTCTCATATTCTATTTCACGGTAGGTATTGGAGCTGGCCTCGTTTATTTGGGCGTTAATTACTATCATTTCAATAACGCCTACCAAGCATTCATCGCTGCGGGGTTCACCCCAGAAAGCATGCTGACACTCTTGCAAACTTCCAAGGCGGATCCAACCTTGATTGCAAAGTTGCCAGAAGAAACCGTAATTGCGCTTCTAACAAATTACACCTCGAGCGCTATAGGCGCTTCTGGTGCTGTTTACGGGATCTTAGTCGCATTTGGCGTGCTGTTTCCAAATGCCAAGCTTAGTCTAATCTTTCTTCCCATACCGATTCCAGCCAAGTTTTTCATTCCTGGGATCGTCCTCCTTGACCTCTTTTCGGGAATCACAGGCGTTTCTCTATTTGGAGGAGGAATCGCCCACTTCGCTCATGTAGGTGGCGCAGCGATTGGGTTTATTATCATGCTGTATTGGAAGATGAGATACCCTGTGAAGATTCAATTCCGCACAAGCTAAGCTTCACTCCGGAAACAGGGACGCGTCCAACCCGGGAATGAGTCGCAAAGCATTCTTGTAATAGACCTTCTTCAATACCTCATCCGATAAATCGAGGCCGTACATTCTCCAAAAGGCGTGGTAGCGTTTATAGTATGGGAAATACTCGTCGTCGCTTTCAAGGACTCGGAAGTAAGTGGGAAATTCGTGAACCTGATAAGAATCTTTTCCGAACAGGATGCGGTCCTGGTATTTCTCAAAGAAACGTTTGGCCATGCGAGGTTGGCGACCGAGCTCGGCGATGACCGCTGCGATACCGACGTTCATATTCGGAATCTCATCCATAGTTCTGCCTAAGCGCCCTAAGTCATTCCCGAGCCAACCCAAGTGAGCCGCAACGAATTGCGTATTGGGATGCTTCTTAAACATGTTATGCTGCTCACCAATGATCTGTTCCCAGGGAGCAGGATTATCATCACCGCGCTTACGCCGTGAGTGCGTCTTGAGTTCCAACCAACGTTCATTCTGATTATCGTGTGGCTCCCAAAACGGTTGGGGATCAGCCGAGTGAATCAGGACCGGAATACCTAGCTCACCACACTTTGCCCAAACGGGATCGAGCCGAGGGTCATCGACCGCCACGCGATTACCTTTGGAATCTTTATTCGAAAGCCCCAGCCCTTTAAAGACCTTCAGTCCTTTCGCTCCATTCTTAAAATCGGTAACCAGTTGCTGAACGGTTCGCTCCTGCCAACCAGGCACATCTACGTTGTTCCAATCAAGGTTGGTAAAGAGCACGAAACGATTGGGGTGTCCGTCGCGAATATCCCCAGCCATCTCCTTAAGTCTTTCTCCTCCTCGCCCTGATAAGTTGACCATAATGGCCATGTTCATCTCATCCATCTGACCGGCTAATCGATCTAGGTCGCTCGGTCCCATCCGGTATTGGTGACTGTGAATGTCGACAAATGGAAACTTGGCCCGAGTAACTGGATTCTCAGGAACGACTAAGGTAGACGGTGGATCATAATCTTCCCAATCGAGAGTCTGCGCAAAGGCCGGAGATGCTAGAAGAATTAAACAAGAGAACAAGGAATACAGATATTTCATAAAGAAGTGACTGAGTCGAATTGCACCAAATTCAGCCGAAGAATGCGAGTAGGGATTTCCACCCTAGTAAAAGAAAAAGCCCCGAGGCAATATACCTCGAGGCTTTGAAAACTGTTTAAGTCAAAAAAGACTAGTTCGTAATATCGAAGGTTGTACTTCCTCCACGAGCTGGAAGATAAACCTTATACCACTTCTTTTGAGCATCGCTACCAGCGTAGTCCTTCAAAGCTTTTGCATTCTTGAACTCCATGACAAAAGCGTGGCTTTTGTCACCTTGGGCCTTGAGGGTCTTGATCCAGACTCTGGATATGCCATCGTATTCTGCTGCAAGCGTAACAACACCATCAAGTGCTGCTTGAATTTGCTTCTCAGAAGCATCCTCTTTCCAGGAAACGGTTACCACATGGATCACTGAGTGAGGAGTGGCCTTATTTCCGCCATGAGCTGCGGCAGAAACGGAGTTTGCAGCAAACATAAGAACGGCTGCACTTAGGAAGGTAATGATTAGTTTTTTCATAGATGTGTATTAGATACTTCTTTTTCTAGGAAGAATTCCCGGAAACAAAAGCCTATTCGACCCAGATCTGAGCCATAAGTTCGGCAAGTGAGTCAAAAACTTCTCAAAGTCCCCTTAAAACAAGCAATAAAACGGGTGATTTACCTCATAGAAAGCTACCTTCTAGGCTGAACCTATGAGCGCCTTAAAGCATTTGCACCATCTACCAGTAGTCTTCACAGCAGCCACTTTATGGTGCGCATCACCGTTCGCAGGCCAGGTCGAATCCTACTATCCCCTGGCAACGGAGCCTGGTTGGACGGAAACATCGGTTTCTAAATCCTTCTTTGATGGAAGTACGATTCGAGCTGAATCCAGGAACTTACTAGGCTTAGATCCTGAAGATCGGATCATCATGCCCATAATCAATGGTTTTAGGGGAACTGTTCCTATAGAAACGATAAGCCATTCAGACGGGGGAGAATTCAATGATCCATTTTCCACAATAGGAAGAAGCGACCAGAGCGTTGATGAAACCGGCAACCGACTTTGGAATACAACAGCTGCAAGCTTGAATGGCGGAAGCGGACAAGGCGCCGCCAGTATCACTCTGGACTCTACCACTACTTACACAGGATTAGGTCTTGGGGATGCACCGACCGATGGAGTCAGGCTGATACGCCGCATAGCAACGATCGGTGAGGTTACTCTAGTCAGATATCATCAGTTGATGGAGTCGACCAGCAGTAGCCCGGACTTTGACTTACGCACAGTGAGTAACGACATAGTCGATCGCAGATCTGTATACGCAGGCACAGATACCATAAATAATCTATACGGTGGTTCAGATCCGTTAATCGTCACGGAATCCTATGAGGCCCTAGTCCGTGTTTCCGAAACCAATATCTCTGGCTCGACCGAGACTTTCATGATCAATGGCAGATCAGAAAAATCACTGGGAGTTACCGATAATTTTGGACCTAGCATTACTACCATTGAGTGGACCGTAAAAGGTGTTGGACTAGTGAAACTACTGATAGTCTTTATTGAGTGGATCGATCCTATTGTAGATAATTCAATCTTCAGTAATGGCAGTGGAGTGATTGGAGCCACCACTCTCGAGGAACTCATTCCTCAAGATGATTTTATTTCGGAACAACTACTCGCATCCGGTGGGAACGCCAATGATGCAGAAGACACCATCCTCACTACAACGGGCCAACAAATCGTCCTATGGCCCATCCCGCCGGAACGAGAGATTGCTCCACCACCAGCCGATCCAGCCACTCAAATTGCAAATGCTGCGGCAAGCGCCGGACTTAGTGGTGAGGAATTACTACCACTCGCCATGCCAAAGAGAGATGGTGTGCAGAATCTAATGAAGTTCGCCTTCAATCTGGATTTCTCAAAACCTGACTCAAGAACCTGGCTACCCGGCAGCGATTCAGGCCTCCCGCTTGCCAGATAATGCAGGACGATGTTTCCAGTGTATTTCAAATTAAATACATACGACAAAAAAACTCGGGGCTCACCTACACACCCATGTATTCAAGCGATTTGAATACATTGAATTTCATCACCTTTCCTGGATCTGAATCTATCACCCCTATCGACAATAACTACGAACTCGTATGCGTCGAAGCTCCCGTATCGAAGGAAAGCTCCGCTAGCTACTTTGGCAAAGTCAGAGTCGATTATTAAACAGGCAGCCAATTACGAAGGTTTCGACATTTGATTGGCCGATATACCTCCATCCACATAGAGCGTGATTCCTGTTACATAAGAGGAATCTTCCCCCAGCAAGAAAACGGCCGCTCCAGTACAATCCTTTGGATCACCCACTCTACTCATAGGAATATTGCTCATTGCATGCGAATGAAGCGCCGCATCTCGAGTGACCTCTTCGGTAATTCGTGTTTGAATTAACCCAGGTGCCAAAGCGTTAAAACGAAGGCGCGGTGCGTGCTGAACGGCAAATGAGCGGATGGATCCACTGAATGCGGCGCAGGCCGAATCGTAAGCAAGGTGATCGGGCTCGGACTGATCTGCGTTAATTGAAGTAACGCCAACAAAGCTGGCTCCAGCGTTTGCAATTTCAGCAAAGGCATTGGCGAGTAAATAACCTCCTCGAGCCTTAATATTCACCGATTCTTCCCATAACTGTAGTGGTGTTCGATCCCCAGGATCACTTTCCAGGTAAACACCCGCACAATGAACCATCCCGTCGACCCCACCCATAAGCGAATGGGCTTCGCGAACCAAACTTTCCGGCTCCGTTTCAGAACCCGTATCGCATTTAATATAGAACACTTGGGCCTCTGCCTGTTCAAAAGGATCCCACTCAGGCGGCGACTCAAGCTCGGAAGCTATAGTCAGGTGACTTACGCCTTCCTCTAATAGTC
>CALJGU010000242.1 GCA_938075565.1 uncultured Opitutales bacterium
CCGTGTTGGGAAGCCTGTTTCTTTCCAAAGACATCACCGTCGCTGAAATGGGTATTTATGCTAGCATGCCATTATTTGGAGGCGCCATTGGCGCTTTTGTTGGGGGTGTCTTAAATGATGTTATGATCAAGTTGACTGGTAGCCGCCGGTGGGGGCGCAGTATAATTGGTTTTATGGGAAAGGGGACTGGAGCTGTCATTTTATTTTTCGCCATTAAACAGTCCAGTGTAGCCGGTTTGGCTTGGGGATTATTCTGTGTAAAGTTTTTTGCTGATTGGTCCTTGCCGACCATGATTGGTACTTGCACCGATATCGGAGGTCGTCATCCAGCGACTGCTTTCAGTGTGGTAAACTTGACGGGTAATATAGGAGCCCTTTCTACACCATTGGTTGTGGGTCCTTTGTTAGACCACTTTTCAACCATCGAAATGATCAACGGTGAAGCGACCAGGATCACTGACTATAATCCAATGTTCATGTTGGTGATGGCCTTATATCTTACCAGTGCGTTTACCTGGCTGTTCCTGGATTGCACCAAGCCGTTGAATGCGGACAAAGAAGAAGCTGCTTAAGTTTGGCAGCTTGCTCGAAGCCATTTCTCCACGCTGGATCCCACACTCGACATTCTACATACTGACTGCGGTTCGCCTACATAGGCTTCTATCATTTGTATGGCTGCTTCGGATACGTCTGCGGAGGTATCTCGGAAATGTGACATTCCTGGAGCAAGCTGCTCAACAAAGGCGGTGACTCGCTTGACCATATCGAATAGTTCTCCGCTTTGGTGCAGAGACTGATAGTGCTCCAACATGAGCTCTATGAAACCGGGCCAATGAATGATATGTCGCCAGAGGGTGGGGAGGGCTGTTGTCGGATTTCTCACTCCTATAGGAATAGTTCGCTCAAGCAATGACCAGTTCTCTTGATTTATTTCGGCTTGTGAAAGTAGAGGAGGCAATGTTGGCCATTGCACCTTTGGTCTTTGAACCGGTTCGAGTTGTTGTGTGCTTCCTTTGCGAGCGAGTGCGGTAAGCGCAATCAAGTTTAAGCTGTTAGAACGATTGTAGGCAGCGAGAATTGTGCTGATGGGTTGAATATCTCTCTCCTCGATACCAGCAGTTCTCACCTCATCAGTTGTGAGCGTCTTCGGAATCGGAAGGTTAATGTCCGCTCTCAATTGTTTGAGGATATCATCGGGTTGCCCTGATAAGTATATCGGCTTTGTCGCTGCCCAAGCTGCCTAGAGTCCACCATCAATAGCGTCCAGTTTCCGCCAAATTGAGGTGACCAATGGGATCTGCATGACTTCCCGAATCTCAGCAAAAATCTCCGCTGTCCTGCTGGTAGCTTCAGCTTCTGAAATGGCGTTTACGGGGTCGTGATCGTGTGCAGCAGACATCTCGAAACTCAGGCTCGAAGTTGCTCAGCCAGATTGAGTAAATCGGATGCATTCACATCTACATTCTCGTCAGCTTCGAGATCCGGTTTGTATTCACCGTCTGCGAATTCATCTGGGCGAACTATAAAGGCGGTCGAGAGACCATTCTTCTTTGCGTTTTGGAGATCCGTGATATGAGCCGCGGCAATCATCACCTCATGAGGCTTGAGTCCCAACGTTTCAACGGCTCCCAGATACACGCTCGCATCGGGTTTGTACGACCTAAAATTCTCTCCGCTCAAAACGATGTCCCAGGGTAGTCCGGCATGCTTTGCCATATTCACCAGCAATCCAATATTCCCGTTGGAAAGGCTACCGATGATATATTTCTGTTTCAGGCGAGTAAGACCCTGGACTGAATCGGGCCACGGATCGAGTCTGTGCCAGGCCTTATTCAGTTGAATGGTTTCCTCTTCATTGAGACCGTCCAATCCAAACTCGGGTTTAAGAATCTCGAGTCTCTCTAAGTGTAGTGTGTCTGCTGATACCCATTCACGTTTACCATTCACCACATCTTGAGTGCCGGTGTAGTAACCATCCCGCCAACGATCTGCAAAGCGGCCCCAATTACCAGATATTCCAAGTTTCTCACCGACAGCAGAAACTTCGCGGATGATAGATCCGCGCCAGTCGACCACGGTTCCGAATACATCAAAGAGTATTGCTTTTACTTGCTCCATGGCTGGCTGACCACCCACCAGGGAGCACCTTCTGCGTCGAGGGTTTGTGTATGAGTTAGCTGTCCAGTTTCGCCGATCCGAAAAACCCGGAGTTTTTCGGATTGCTGACCCGCTGCGATTAAAAAGTTTCCATTCGGAGTGATGTTGAACGAGCGTGGAACCGGTTCTGCGGATGTGTGTTCAAGAAAGCTCAGTGTGCCATCCATCTGATCGATAGTATAGCTGGCGATAGAATTATGCCCTCGGTTGGCGATGTAAACAAACTTGCCGGAGGGGTGGACTTCGATATCGGCGGTGGAGTTGTTTTCTGAAAAGCCGGTGGGAAGACTGGATAAAGTTTCGATAGTTGAGAAAGTGCTGTCTCTCGTATCCAGCGAATAGGTGCTAATGCTACTGCCTTGCTCATTGCTTCCATAAGCCATGCCGGAAGAGGGGTTAAACCAGAGATGACGTGGACCCGTGTTCGCTGCCCGTAGAAGAATTGGTGGACTGGTAGGAGTCAATTTACCCGTCTGTGTATTGATTTTGAATTGAAAGATCTTGTTGGGTCGCGTGTGTGGCACGAAAAGAAATTCGCCGCTGGGATTCGTTACCACCGCGTGGGCATTGGCATCGGTTTTAATCGTTTGGATCGGGTCGTCTGATAGCGTACCGTCGTCGTGGATACGAAATACGCTGACCTGTCCGCCCTGGTAGTAAGAGCAAAATAGAAACTTTCCTGAGTCATGGACACGAACGTAGCCCGGATAAGATTCTGTGCTCACCTCATTGAGTAGAATGGCGTTTCCTCTTGGGTCGATCGAGAAGGCCGAGATTTTCCCTACTTGCCGTAGCGACACATAAAGTCGATCCCCTGCTTCGTTAAAAGCGAAACAACCTGGAGGTCCACTGGTGGGGATATGGCTTTCTTTCGTGAGTTGTCCTGACTCTTTGTTCAAAGAGTAAACTGTCAGCTGGTCTGGCTTCGAAGAGGAAACGACGACACGGCCCGCGTGAACTGATTGGAAGAGGATAAAAGCAAGTAACCACGTACTTCCGTAGATGATTGATGTGAATTGTTTCAATATATAATTGGTTTCAGAGATAAAATTTAGGAACTGCTTTAGCTGCGATTTAAACCGAGCCGAAATTCG
>CALJGU010000243.1 GCA_938075565.1 uncultured Opitutales bacterium
TCCAGCTGAGGGTTATATGTTTGATCATTGGGAAGGCGACGCAACGGGAACCGAGAATCCCCTGGATTTACTCATGGATGACAATAAATCGGTCATCGCTGTTTTCGCGCTTATTCCCCCACCCGTTTATACACTCACCAAAACGGCTAGCCCGGCCGAAGGAGGAACCGTCTCCGACGATGGAGAAGGCAGTTTTGTAGAAGGAACTATGGCAACAGCGGAAGCCGTTCCTGCAGAGGGCTATCTCTTTGATCGCTGGGAAGGCGACGCATCTGGAACCGAGAACCCCTTGGAGATTTTCATGGATGGAAACAAGGCTATCACAGCAATCTTCACCGAGATTCCACCCAACGAGTATGTCCTCACCACTTCCATTAACCCTGCCAGGGCAGGATCTGTCGCGACCAATGGCAGCGGAACCTTTGAAGAGGGAACAACTGCTATCGCGGAAGGAGTTCCAGCCGTGGGTTACCTTTTCGACCATTGGGAAGGTGACAGCGACTCCTCCGATGGAACCATCAACCTATTCATGGACGAGAATAAGTCTGTGACCGCAGTCTTCGTAAAAGATGAAAGTGACGACGATGAGGATGGCCTCACAGCCTTTGCTGAGCTCACTGAGCACGGAACCGATCCGAACAAAAAAGATTCAGACGGCGACAAGCTTAACGATGGCGATGAAGTGGGCACTATCTTTGATCCCGCAACCGACGATACCCCTACTCTTCAATTGCTAGCCGCTAATCCCGAGTTTTACCTGGGTCTCGTTCTTTCCTCTAGTTCAGTATTCCCGGAGATCGTCATCGAGAAAACCGAAGCCAACGAATTTGTCGTCACGATCCAAATCGAGAAAACAGATAATCTAAAAGACTGGGAAGCACTCGACCTATCAGACGCCGTTATCGATGGTGATACGATCACCTTGACAATCCCTGCGTCAGAGACACTTCGCTTCCTACGCTCCAGGAGTTCCAAATAGCTTTTAGCCTAACTCGACGTTGCTCAAAGTCATTGTGCAACGGGTACATTCTTTTTGCATGGCCAGAGGGATAAAGATGAATTCAACTGTTTAGCATCTCGATCTCAGACTGACACTTACTCCATTCTTCCCAGTTACGCTATGGCTTCTAATTCTGAAACAGAAAATACGAATTCGAAAACGGAGGAAATTTCTAGAGGCCAGAAAATAGCTTATGGGATCGGAGCTATCCCACATGAACTCGCCGTAACAGGGGTAAAACATTTAGGGAATCAGATTTTCAATATGATTCTGCATCTTGACTCGAAGTTGGTTGCAAACGTTTTTATAATCACACGAATTTGGGACGCTTTCACCGATCCTTTTCTCGGGAACTTAAGCGATAATACTCGCTCAAAATGGGGGCGAAGAAGGCCATACATTTTCGGCGGAGCAATAGCAGCTGGAATTGTTTTCACCATCATATGGTGGGTGCCGAAAGGATTTTATAATCAAGCAGAACTACTTTTTTGGTATTTCATGATATTCACGTTACTGCACTATACTGCAGTAACGGTACTTCAAGTACCGTATAATGCCTTAGGTTATGAACTTTCCTCTGATTACCACGGACGTACAAGAGTATTCGCTTACCGAACATTCTTTGCCCAAATAGCCAAATTCATATTACCGGGGCTATTCTTTTTATGCCAACTTCCTGTATTCAACGGAGACGCGATGGTGGGGGTTAAATGGGTGGGAGCTGCAACTGGATTGACGATTATTCTGTTAATGCTCCCAACTGTGATAAAGGTGAAAGAAGGCCACGCCAAACAAGCTAAAAGTCAAGCCAGAGTCAATATGGCTAAGGCACTCAAAATGACATGGAAGAATGCCCCCTTTAGAATTTTGGTATTACTCACTTTCGTAACCATTTTTGGGTCAAATTTTGTTCTAGCCCTAGGAGCGTATGTTAATGTGTATTACGTAGCTGGAGGAGACATGCTCTTTGGCGCAGAACTGGCGTGGTGGGGCGGGGCTATTGGAACCGTTGCTGCATTCATTTCAATTCCAATTTTAACTTATTTGTCAGCCCGTATTGGCAAAATCCTTTGTCTAGCAATTTGCGTAGGCCTAATCGGAGTTGGTTCGATTCTTAGCTGGTGGCTTTACACTCCAAACTATCCATACCTACAGCTCATCACCTATCCATTTATGGTAATGGGTGACATGGGCTTCTGGTTGTTCGTCACTTCCATGAAAGCAGACATTTGTGATTGGGATGAATGGAAAACGGGGCTTAGAAGAGAAGGTATGTACGGTGCAGCTACTGGATGGTTCCAAAAAATGACCCAAGCAATTACCTTTGGCGGGGCGGGCTATATGCTCGCTTGGATTGGATTTGATGCAGCCCTTAAAGAAGCACAACCAGAAAGCGCAATATTTTGGATGCGACTAATTTATGCTATCTTACCTGCAATTTTAGCAGTAGTAGGAATTATTGCCTTAAAATTCTATCCGATGAATGATAAAAAGGCCTATGAAATTCAAGCCGACCTCGAAGCCCGACGTGCCTCAACCGACATCAATCCCTAGCACAATTAAAATAAAAAGACTGGAATTCGGCACTTTTCCAGTCAATGAATGTTCTAATAGAACTCACTTAATCCGTTTACCTAATATCATGCACAGACGTACTTTTCTTAAATCGACCTTGGCAACTTCGCTCGCCTCTTCTGCCACTTTGAAAGCTTTCGCATTGGCTGAGAACAATCCCTACCGCCAACAGATCGGTATTCAGCTCTACACGCTTCGCAATCAGATTGCCGACGATACAGCAGGAACCATTAAGGCAGTTGCTGACGCCGGCTACAAGCAAGTGGAGCCTTATGGCTTTCCTAATGCCGACGACATGATCAATGCCTCCAAAGACAATGGCATGAAGGTCAATTCTTCGCACTTTGCATGGGAGTCCGTTACCGACCCCAACAAAGATGGCGTTATTCCTTTCGACGATATTTTAGAGAAAGCAAGAAACCACGGATTATCTCATCTGGTTGTTCCCTACCTACATAACCATGAAAGGGAAGACTTAGATGACTACAAGCGGATGGCCAATCTGATGAATGCTGCCGCGGCTAAATCAAAATCAGCAGGCATTCAGCTTTCCTATCACAATCACTCATTCGAATACGCCCCTCAAAAAGGTGGCGTATCTGGATACGACATCCTGATCGAAGAATTTTCAGATGACATGCAATTTGAACTGGACGTCTTCTGGGTGAAACTCGGCGGAATCGATCCAGTGAAAATGATGAAGAAACTTGAAGGACGTGTTTCTCAAATTCACCTGAAGGATTTAAAAGGAGGCCTCTCCATGCCAGAGTATGACAATGGTGCCATCCCTAAAGATGCATTCAAGGAATTGGGCAATGGAATCATTGATATGGCTCCCATCATAGAAGCTGCTTGGGTCACTGGAGTTGACCACTGTCATGTTGAGCAAGATCAATCACCAGATCCACTTGCCAGTGTCCAAACCAGCATAAAGTACCTGGCGGGACTGTAGGAGACTCCTCGCCTAGTCGATGCTGTTTCCAGCATCGCTACAATTGAATCGTGAGAGTCTATGGCTACCGCCGGCGGTTCTTCATGAACTCAAGATACCGATTCAAGTGTTCTTGATCGAGTTCGTCGCTATCACCGTAGCTCGCTCTAACCTCTTCCAGCTTTTTGTGTAATGCAGCTTGCACGACAGCGTACCCAGCTTGGTCATACACGTTATTCATTTCCGAAGGATCCTCTTCCATGTCGTAGAGCTCCCAATAGTCTTTATCGTGGTAAAAATGAATGAGCTTGTACTTATCAGTCCGAACTCCATAGTGACGCATTACGCTGTGTTCCGCTGGATATTCATAATAGGTATAGTAAGCATGATCGCGAAAGCTATCGGTCTCACCACTCACTACACGACGAAATGACTGCCCTTGATTATCCTCTGGGATATCGATGCCAGCGTAGTCCAGGAAGGTAGCGGCAAAGTCCAAATTCTGAACCAGGTGATCCAGCTTTTGCCCGGCTTTAATTTCCCTGGGGTATTTGATCAGCATCGGTGTTCGAAATGACTCATCATACATGAAGCGTTTATCAAACCATCCATGCTCACCCAGATAGAATCCTTGATCAGAAGTATATACGACAATGGTGTTTTCAGATAAGCCATTTTCTTCGAGGTAATCTAATACGTCACCAACTCCATCATCTACCGACTGAATACTCCGCAGGTAGTCTTTGATGTAGCGGTTAAACTTCCACTTAGCCAATGCCTCTCCTTCGAGATTGGCAGCTTTAAATTCCTTAATCAACGGATCGTAGTAAGCATCCCAGGCTGCCTTCTGTTCTTCATCCATTCGATCGTAATTACGCTGAGCATACTCACGGTATTTAGTCTGAAGCTCCCCTTCATCGTCCAACATCTTTAAGTCATAGACGACGTCCATGTGTTCGAAGATGCCCATCTCATGATTCGCAGCAGCCGGACGGTCTTCGTAATCATCAAAGAAATTATCGGGTAGCTTGAATTCCTTATCATCAAACAAAGTGAAGTATTTTTCCTCAGGCATCCAGGTACGGTGCGGGGCCTTCTGGTGGTAAAGCATGAGGAAAGGTTTTTCCTTATCCCGTTTGTTCTCCAACCAATCGAGCGCGATGTCGGTGGTGACCTGAGTCACGTAGCCATGAATTTGTATCTCTTCACCATTCTCGATGAAGTCAGGATTGTAATAACTCCCCTGCCCCGGAAGCACGTTCGAGTAATCAAAGCCTTGTGGCAGTCCATTCAAATGGATTTTCCCAACCATCGCTGTGGTGTAACCTGCGGCCTGCAAACTCTTGGCAAAGTTGTCCTGATCCCAATTAAACGGCTGAATGTTATCCACCTTCCCGTTCATGATACTGTGCTTACCGGTGAGCATCACAGCACGACTGGGAGCGCAAATTGAATTAGTAATAGAACTCCGGGTAAAAAGGACACCCTCGTTAGCGATCCGGTCAATATTGGGTGTATTGTTCAGTCCAAAACCATAAGCACTCACCGCCTGATAGGCATGGTCATCACTCATGATGAAAACTATGTTGGGCCGAGTATCCTCGGAGGTAGCTTCTTCTTTGGGCTGACAGCCAGATATAAGGGCCCATACTGGCAGGCAGAGGGCAACGATGCGGATCAGATTGTTTTTCATGGTTCTTAGGATAAAATTATCGACCTCGTCTTCGAACCTGAGCTTTGGCAGGAGGTTCTTTCGCGAGAAGGGCTTTCATGTAGTTCAATGCGTTAAGATCAATAGCAGCAATATTCACCGTTTCAAGATAGTCTTTTTCGTAATCGTAAAGCTCATACACGATTTTCCCATTTTCATGGCTAGTCCATTCAACGATCCGATAACGCTCATCACGTAAAGCACGTCCTAGATGAGTTCGTTTATTGTAAGCATGGTAGGCGTACTCTCGGATTCGCTTACCACCGTTTTTCAATACAGGCGTCATATCCAACCCGTCAATAGGTTGAGACGTCTTCGGGGCCGGAAGCCCAGCGAGCGAAGCAAGCGTGGGATAAATATCCACTGTCTCAGCCAATTGCTGAGTCATACTGCCAGCTTTCGTGACCCCGGGAGCCTTTACGATAATGGGAATCCGATTGGACTGCTCGTAGTTACTGTGCTTCGTCCATGATCCATGATCACCCAAGTGCCAACCATGATCGCCCCAAAGCACTACGATGGTATCGTCAGAGAATCCATGAGCTTCCAATCCATCCAGCACCTTGCCGACTTGGGCGTCCATATAACTCACACTGGCATAATAACCGTGAATCAATTGACGGGTCATGTCTTCAGCAAAGGGCTCAACGATAGGGACTGGTTTAAACGCATTAATCTCCCCACCCCGTTTCACAGCAAATTTTGGGGCACCTTCAGGTGCATCTTCAAACTCCGGCATCGGCAACTCGTACCGGTCATACATATCCCAATATTTCTTGGGTGCCGAGAACGGTAAATGAGGCCTAACAAAACCCACTGCCATGAAGAAGGGTTTGTCCTCATTTTCCTTCAACCATCGTAAACGGTCCACGGCCGTCTCAGCCACCCGAGCATCGGCATATGCATAGTCCAAAACATCGGGCGACTCCCAGGCAGCACCGCGCGGACGTAACTCACCGTTTTCGTCACGAGATCCTTGATTGGTGAATAAACCCTCTTCACGAGTCAGCTCACGATGATTGCTTTCAGGATCTACGTATTCGATCACCTTGTCTTTATAGTGAGGCACACTCCAGGAAGCATCATCGTTGGTATTGCCATGCCCGATGTGAAATACCTTCCCCATCGAGTGCGCTACGTAGCCATTATTCATAAAGTGCTGCGGCAACGTAATCGCATCCGGATACACTTCCCGAAACTGAGTACCAAAGCTGTAAAAGCCAGTAGATGAAGAACGACTCCCCAGCATCAGATTGTACCGGGAAGCCATACAGACCGATTGATTGCAATAAGCACTCTCGAAACGCATCCCTTCAGAGGCCAGCCGATCTATCTGCGGTGTGATGGCAACTGAATCACCATAAGCCCCGATCGACGGTTTCAGATCGTCGACCAAAATCAACAATACATTGGGCCGATCAGCTCCGCGAAGCAGAGTACCAATAAAACAAAGAAAAAGAAGAGACAGTGTATTGTAGTTCAGGCGCATAGAGGCATGGAAGTAAGCCTAAAAAATCTACCACCCAAGCGTCACATTCAAACCTTATTATTCCAAAAGATCGTTTGACCGTTGGGTTCGTACTAAATGCAAGATTGCCAACCGAGATTTTGCGCACAGATTTAATGAAAACTTTGATCCATTACCCTAGCCCATTCATGCAAATTAGAAAACCCTACCTTTCTTGCACAATAGCAACCTTACTATTTGGAAGCTTCTCATTAATAAATGCCGTAGAAGACGAACTACCAGATCATCTTGTAGAACTGGCCTGGGCTTACGCTATCACCATAACTCCGCCGCACCCACTTCCAGAAGACACGGTTAAACATAGCCTACCAGATACGTCACTCACATTTACGCGGGAAGAAATTACCGGCAAAGAAAATGGCGTTCAGTTTCAAAACGCTCCTGCAGATTGGTATCCGCAAGATCACCCCAAGATGCCGGACATCTATGCCAAAGGAGATCCTTCAAGAAACATCATTGCCTGCGCACTCTGCCACTACCCGAACGGAAAAGGAAAAGCCGAGAATGCACCTCCCGCCGGACAGGACGAACTCTACCTCTTCCAACAATTGATGGATTTCAAAAATGATGTGCGTCATGGTGCAGACCCACGTAAATCAAACTACCAACTCATGATCGATACCGCCAAAGGCATGACTGAGAAGGAGATGATGGACGTATCTGAATACATGGCCTCTTTGCCATGGACAAAATGGATTGAAGTGATCGAAACAGACACCGTCCCTAAAACCTACCTGCGCGGCGGCCTGCACATTCCGATCGAAGGCGACCAAGCTGGAACCGAACCCATAGGAAAACGAATCATCGAATCCCCAGTCGATTCGTACGGAACAGAATTTTTAAGAAATCCAAGATCCGGCTTCGTAGCCTACGTTCCTCCCGGTTCTATACAGAAAGGCGCCGAGCTCGTTCTTGCAGGCGGGAGGGGCAAAACCATTCAGTGTACGATCTGCCATGGTCCCGATCTAAACGGTATTGGGAACATCCCCGGTATTGCTGCCCGTTCCCCAAGCTACATGGCTCGTCAGCTCAATGATATGAAGCAAGGCACCCGAAACGGCGAAATGGCCGCGCTCATGAAGCCTGT
>CALJGU010000244.1 GCA_938075565.1 uncultured Opitutales bacterium
TTTTTATTTATGAGTACTACTACGGTATATCTAGGAACGGGTCGTCGCAAAACAGCGTCGGCACGAGTACGTCTTTCTGAAGGAGAAGGAAAAATTCAGGTCAACGACAAGGAGCTGAATGATTACTTCAGCCTCGACCAAGCTGTACGGATGGTTGAAGGCCCTTTTAATACAATTGAACAAAAAGGAAAGTTTGACGTTATCGCCAGAGTTGAAGGTGGTGGGGTAAATGGCCAAGCAGAAGCTTGTGCACATGGAATCGCCCGGGCACTTCTCAAATTTGACGAAGAACTAAGAGCTCCTTTGAAGAAAGCTGGTCACCTCCGACGAGACCCTCGCCGCCGCGAGCGTAAAAAGGCAGGTCAACCAGGAGCCCGTAAACGCTTCCAATTCTCAAAGCGTTAATCCAGGAACCAGCAACACTCCCTTTTTACGCCCTCCCAGGATCAAACCTTGGAGGGCTTTTTATTTCCAATTTTCCTTAACACACTATTTAAATTTCTACCTTAATTTCATGAAAACAGGCATAGTCGGCGCATCCGGTTATTCCGGAGAGGTTCTACTCTCCCTACTACTGGATCATCCCAATATAACACTTACCACCGTCACTTCCAGGTCCCTGGTTGGTAAGTCTGTTGAATCAGTATTCCCTTCACTAAGAAATCGAGGAAAGGGACTAGAGTTTTCTGCATCTGACCCAGAAGAGTTAGCCGCAAACCAAGAACTAGATCTCGTCTTTCTCGCCTTGCCACATGGTGTTGCCAGTGAATATGCGATCCCACTGTGCGAAACCGGGAAAAAGGTAATCGATCTTAGCGCAGATTTTAGGCTCAACTCCCCTGATATCTACGAAGACTACTACGGTCATCCGCATCCAAATCCGGATTGGTTAGCAAAATCTTCCTATGTAATCCCCGAGATCACTGAAGACGGTTGGCAGAAAGACAATTTGATCGCGGCTCCTGGTTGCTATCCAACAAGTATTCTCATGCCCCTTCTTCCCTTAATGAAGGAGAAGATCATCGGGACAGCTGGAATCGTCATTAACTCCATGAGTGGCGTAAGCGGAGCGGGAAGAAAACTAGCCGAAGACTTTCTTTACTGCGAAAGAAACGAAAGCGCCAAAGCTTACGGATTGGTAAAACATAGGCATCTTTCAGAAGTCGAAGAACAGCTGAGCCTGTTTACCGGAGTGAATGTGGTCGTTCAATTTACACCACACTTGTCTCCTATGAATAGAGGCATCGTAACTACAATCGTGGTTCCTGGAGCTGGCGACCAATTGGCTGAGGCATACAGCACCTGGCAGAAGTTCTACAACGACAAGCCCTTCGTATCTCTGCTCGAGTCAGGCACAACTCCTGATTCCAAATGGGTTTGCCAAACCAATCGGGTCGATTTCTCAGCCATAGCGGATCCTCGGACAGGTAACTTGATCATCACTTCTGCAGAAGACAATTTGATGAAAGGTGCTGCTGGTCAGGCTATTCAGATAATGAATGTATGGCACGGTTTCGACGAAACCGCGGGACTCATCTAATTTTCACCCTCGAGAGCTATGCAAATCGCCACTACTCCCTCAGAAGAAGAAGTCATCGCCAAGGCTAAGGTCCTCCTCGAAGCACTTCCCTATATCCAGCAATTTAAAGACAGCATCTTTGTAGTTAAATACGGAGGAAGCTTCATGGACGATCCAGATCCAGAAGTAAGAAATCGAGTGGCCGAGGATATCGTTTTCCTCGCGGCTGTTGGAATCCATGTCGTGGTCGTTCATGGCGGAGGAAAAGCCATCAGTGCATCCATGGAAAAAGCTGGGATTAAGCCCGTGTTTATAAATGGGCTTCGATTCACCGATAAAGAAACCGTTTCCATTGTCGAAGAGACACTCAATAAGTCGGTCAATCTAGATATCTGCGAGTTGGTGCAAGCTAAGCTCGGCAGACCTCTAGGTATGGCCGGACAAACGCTCTTTTGCTGCACTAAGCTTGAAAAAGACGCAGAAGGAAATCCCGTTGATCTCGGCTTTGTCGGCCAGGTTAAAAGCGTGGAATCGCGCCTGATCAAGCGAGCGATTTCCCAAGGCTATACACCCATCATCTCCCCTATCGGTAGTGATGAGGATGACAATTTATACAATATCAATGCGGACGTAGCAGCTGCTCATGTAGCATGCCATCTACGTGCCCGACGATTGGTTTATATGACCGATGTGCCAGGTCTACTCCGTGATCCCGAAGACTATGATTCAATCATCTCAACACTGCCCGCCAGTGAGGTTGATTCACTTAAACAAGAAGGAATCATTGGAAAGGGAATGCTCCCAAAAGTAGACTCGGCCATTAAAGCCCTGCAGGAAGGTGTTCATCGAGTTCACTTCGTACACGGCAGACTCCCACACAGCATTCTACTCGAAATTTTTACGGACAAGGGTGTGGGAACAGAAATCGTTCACTAGTCATCAACCAATCGACACCCATGAAATTTCAAAAAAACACAGAAGAACAATACCAAGCGTATCGGCTAAAAAACTACGGTGCGCCATCACTAACAATCGTCAAAGGCGAAAATGAAAAGGTCTGGGACGACCAAGGAAACGAATACCTCGACTTTGTAACAGGTATCGCGACTGCATCGCTCGGGCACTGTCATCCTAGTTTAGTTAAGGCGATTCATGACCAAGCCAACAAGTTGATACACGTTAGCAACCTGTACCAGATGCAACCTCAAGGGAATCTATGTGAGGCATTGGTATCACGAGCTGGACCTGGTGGTCTCTTCTTTTGCAACAGCGGGGCAGAAGCAAGTGAAACGCTCATTAAGCTCTCTAGATTGTTCGGTAATAAAAAGAGCACATCTGAGAACCCCTCGAACAAAGTCATTGTATTCAATAATGGATTCCATGGACGGACATTCGGAGGCATGAGCGCTACTCCCCAGGAAAAAATCCAACAAGGGTTCTTCCCCATGCTGAATAACTTTCCAGTAGCGCAGCTTAACGATATTGAAAGCGTGGAAGCCTTGGCAGACGACGACACGGTGGCTATTTTTGTGGAGCCCATTCAAGGAGAAGGCGGCATCCACGTTGCCTCCGATTCGTTCCTTCAAAACCTCAGACAGTTTTGCACAGAGAAGGGATTGTTACTCCTACTCGACGAAGTGCAAAGTGGAACAGGTCGAACCGGAACATTTTTTGCCCACGAATCCGCCGGCATCAAACCAGACGCCATCGGCATGGCAAAGGGGCTCGGAGGGGGATTCCCCATAGGAGCGGTATGGGTTTCAGAAGCCTATGCAGACCTATTCACTCCCGGTAGTCATGGAAGTACATTTGGTGGAAATCCAATGGCCTGCGCTGCCGCACTCGCTGTTTTGGAAACCATTGAAAAAGAAAATCTCCTACAAAGGGTCTGCAACTTGAGTCGAACTTGGATCGAACAACTCAATAATCTAGCAGAGAAATATGAATCTCTAATAGAGATAAGAGGGAGAGGATTTTTAATAGGAATGGATTTTTCAGAGGACCCAACCGCCATTCAAAACGATTTGCAGTCTCAGGGTCTGTTAACGGTCAGAGCCGGAGGAAATATTCTACGGCTGTTACCACCCTTAACTGTACCCGAAAAAAGCCTACATCAATCAATCGAAATCATTGATGCTGCTTTAGCTCAACATGCCTCATTGGCAACCACTCATTAAAAATCTTAAATCATGAGACACTTTCTAAAATCAACGGATTTTTCCCCTCAAGAAGTCGAAGAAGTTTTCAAGCTCGCCCAAGAAATAAAGAAGCAGCGGGGTCGAATCGACTCAGAATGGCTGGAAGAACAGTTTTGGGGTATGCTCTTTTTCAAATCGAGTACGCGGACAAGAGTATCATTTGAAGTGGGTATTCAGGAGCTTGGAGGCAAGGTCCTATACTTGAACAAAAACGACGTACAGATTAGCCGAGGCGAAAGTATTGCCGATTCAGCACGCGTCCTATCCCGCTACTTACACGGGATTGTTATCCGGTGCTATGATCACAGTGTCTTGGAGGAGTTTGCAGAAATGGGCTCGATGCCCGTTATCAATGCTCTCTCCGATTATCTTCATCCCTGCCAGATTTATGCCGATGCATTCACCATGGTCGAACGCTGGGCGAAAGACGGTCCATTGTCAGAATCTCTCAAAGGCCGGAAGATTGCGTTCCTGGGTGACACCGCTTGCAATATGGGTAATTCATGGATACTTGGTGGGTCATTGTTCGGCATGGAAGTAGCGTTATCCGGCCCTCAGGGCTACGAACCTGGAGACGAGATTAAAGAAGAGCTTCGAAGGTCAGGACTGAATCCCAGTTGGACATTTCATACGGATCCAATGGAGGCGGTAAAAGATGCAGATGTAGTCTACACTGATGTTTGGGTAAGTATGGGTATGGAAGATGAAGAGCAAGAAAGGCTTAAGACTTTTAGCCCCTACCAAGTGAATGAGCAAATCATGCAACACGCCAAACCTGATGCACTCTTCATGCACTGCCTTCCCGCTCACCCAGGTCAGGAAGTAACTCAGGAGGTACTGGACAGTCCGGCCTCCATCATCTTCGATCAAGCTGAGAATCGGCTTCACATACAAAAGGCCATTCTCGCCATGCTGGCTAAAATCAACGGCTAATTACTTTATATTACTCATGAAAATCGTACTCGCATACTCAGGTGGATTAGACACTTCTGTCTTAGTCCGTTGGCTTAAGGATCATTACAACGCAGAGATCATCACCTTTGCGGCAGATGTTGGACAAGAAGAGGAGCTCGATGGCCTTGAAGAGAAAGCCAAAGCAACGGGCGCATCGACACATCACACCATCGATTTAGTAGAAGAGTTCGCCAGTGATTTTATTTATCCTATCATAAGAGCAAATGCTATTTATGAAGGACAGTACTTGCTGGGAACATCCATCGCACGTCCTCTCATAGCCAAAGCTCAAATTGAAATTGCACGCAAAGCAGGAGCTACTGCTGTTGCCCATGGTGCAACCGGTAAAGGCAATGACCAAGTTCGTTTTGAACTGACCTATGCGGCAATGGCGCCGGATCTTAAGGTTATCTCTCCATGGCGTATGGAAGTTTTCCGTCAGGCATTTCCAGGACGCACAGAAATGATCGACTATTGCGCAGCCAATAATATCGATGTTGAAGCCTCTGCTTCCAAGCCCTACTCGATGGATCGCAATCTACTGCACATATCCTATGAAGCCGGAATTCTGGAAGACCCATGGTTTGATCCCACTACACCTGATAACAAATCCATGTACAAATTGTCAGTTGATCCGGAGGATGCTCCCGATGAGGCAGAGTATCTTGAGCTGGACTTCGAAAAAGGTGATTGTGTAGCAGTCAATGGAGAAGCTGGAAATCCAGCTGCCATTTTCAAAAAGCTAAATGCTATCGCAGGCAAACATGGCATTGGTCGCGTAGACATTGTAGAAAACCGTTTTGTCGGGATGAAGAGCCGCGGCGTTTATGAAACACCGGCTGGCACCATTCTAATTCATGGACATCGTCAATTGGAGACCTTGACTATGGATCGCGAGCTCATGCACTTACGAGATAGCCTGATTCCTAAATATGCAGAGCTGGTTTACAATGGTTTCTGGTATGCTCCAGAAAGAGAGGCATTACAGGCTTTGATCGACAACAGTCAGCAATCAGTTACGGGCACCATCCGATTGAAACTTTATAAAGGAAGTATCACCACAGTAGGACGCAAATCGCCTTATTCACTTTACGACGAAGATGTGGCGTCCATGGAGGGAGTCGACAGTGACTACAATCCTGACGACGCAAGTGGATTCATCCGTTTGCAAGGCCTCAGATTGAGGGCTCGCCACAAGGCACACAAAGACCTTTTGAAAGATTACGAATAGCACTTTCTTTTTTATGGACTTGGGGACTGAATACTTCCATAAAGGCCCCCTTATTTCTGAAGGCGATCCCTATAAATGAGTTCGCATTCGAGTAGGCCTGGATGGCGGAATTGGTAGACGCGCCGGACTCAAAATCCGGTTCCTTCGGGAGTGGGGGTTCGACCCCCCCTCCAGGTACCACTCGAGGATACTAATTTGCTCGGGTTAGCACTTGACCCTCAAAGTAGTAAAGGAACACACTTTCGCCTTCAATTTTTTTGGTACGGGCCGTAGCGCAGTCTGGTAGCGCACTTCGCTGGGGGTGAAGGGGTCGGGAGTTCGAATCTCCCCGGCCCGACCATTTTAATTAATCCCTCAATTTCTTAACTTTCAAAACCCAATAACCCCATCGGTTGTCCGATATGAAACGCTGGATCTGGCCACTTATTTTAGCAGGCACGATTTTCATGGCATCCGGCTCAAGCTCGATCGTCGGTCCAGATATAGTAAGTATCGATAAGGTCGCTCACTTTTTAATCTTTGGGTTGATCGGAATTCTAGTTCTTCGATGCAGAAAACCAGTTACCTGGAAGTGGGCTATCTGCGCTTTTCTTATCACTTCTGGCTACGGCGCCTTTGATGAATTCCGGCAGTCATTTACTCCGGGAAGATCAGTTTAGTGGTATGACTGGTATGCAGACACTTCCGGCGCCTTTCTTTCAATTTTCTTGTACAAGGTTGTTCCGTTTTATTCGAAGCTATTGGAGATGAAATTCACTAGTAAATCTGGACAAGCAGAAGCAGCTCTAAACAATTAAGAGTATGGCTGATGATGCGATCCAAGCTCGACTCGATGAACTGCGAAATTCAATTCGGCATCACAACGAGCTCTACTACCGGGAGGCTGTTCCAGAAATCTCCGACCGCGAGTATGATCGCCTGAAAGAAGAACTCACGGAGCTCGAAGCGCAGTATCCGGAGTTGGTAATAGAGGAATCACTGGTCGAGGTTGTAGGTGATGACCGGCTATCCGGGTTTAGTTCCTACACACATCGCGAACCGATGCAGAGTCTCGATAATACTTACAGCTTTGAAGAATTAGAGGAATTTGAGAAACGGGTGGAGCGACTCCTGGGAGATGCACCAAAAGAATATCTAGTAGAACCTAAAATCGATGGAGTAGCCGTAAGCCTGACTTACGAGAATGGATTATTTGTAAGGGCGGTTACTCGAGGAAATGGAATCGAAGGAGATGACATCACGGCCAACTTCGAATTAATAGACAATTTCCCACGTCAACTTTCGCCACCTTATCCGGATATACTCGAAGTTCGTGGCGAAATCTACATGACCAACGAAGAGTTTGAACGGATCAACGAACAGCGAAGAGCAGATGGGCAACCGGAGTTTGCAAACCCACGGAACTTGGCCGCGGGGACCATTAAGATGTTGGACCGCAAGGAAGCGAAGAGCCGGAAGCTGACCTGGGTTTCTCATGGCAGAGGATTTTGTGAGCCACTCAACTACGAAAAGCTTTCGAGTTTCTTCTCTGATTTGGATCGTTGGAATTTCCCTTTGGTTGAAAACCATTGGCTGGTCAACGGCATCCAAAAGAGTATTGAGGCGGTACAAAATTTGGACGAACTTCGAAAAACCTACTCCTATCCCACGGATGGTGCGGTCATCAAATTAAACAGCTTGGAACTTCAGGATCAGGCAGGATCGACTTCTAAAGCTCCCAGGTGGGCGATCGCTTATAAATTTGAGGCGGAACAAGCGGTGACTCGATTGAATGACATCGCAATTCAAGTAGGTCGAACCGGCACCCTATCGCCTGTTGCAATTCTGGAACCGGTGCAACTTGCGGGAACCACGGTGTCTAGAGCTACCCTGCACAACAGCGATGAAATTGCTCGCAAAGATGTTCGAATTGGGGACAGCGTCATCGTTGAAAAAGCAGGAGAAATTATTCCAGCCATTATTGAGGTCGTACTCGCTCAAAGACCCGAAGGCGCGGAATCCTACGCATTCCCAGAATCTTGCCCTTCCTGCGGAACCCAGGTGGTGAGAGCGGATGGAGAAGCTGCCCATCGCTGTCCCAATACAATTGGCTGTCCACCCCAAGTCCGCCGCCGGATTCAGTTTTTCGCATCACGTCAATGCATGGACATTGAGGGCCTGGGGGAAGCAGTCGTAGACCAGTTGGTAGACAAAGAATTCGCCACCACAATACCTGATCTTTATTCATTAAAAAAAGAGGACTTATTAACTCTGGAAAAATTTGCTGAGAAGTCCGCTGACAATTTACTCCAGGCGCTGGAAGAGAGTAAGAGCCGAGAGCTATGGAGACTCATCCATGGATTTGGCATCCCACATGTAGGATCTTCCGCATCGAAGTTGCTTGCGAAAACATTTTTTAGCCTGAGTGCTTTACTCGAAGTAAAGGTTGATGCTCTCGTTGAAGTTGAGGGAATCGGGGACATCGTGGCAGAAAGTATCGTTTCTTTCTTTGGTGACCCCGACAATAAATCTATGATCGAGGCATTGATGGCGGCGGGGTTGAAAGCCGAAGAAGAACCACCTGACCAAAGCGCGAACAAAGTGGCAGTCGCAGGAAAGACCTTCGTCCTAACAGGTACTCTACCAACCATGAAGCGAAGCGAAGCAAAAACACTGATCGAAGCAGCCGGTGGAAAAGCCAGTGGCTCGGTAAGTAAAAAGACGGACTTCCTAGTAGCAGGTGAGAGTGCAGGGTCAAAACTCACAAAGGCCGAATCTCTTGGGGTCTCAGTGATCAGCGAAGCTCAATTGCTCGATCTGCTAAAATAAAAAAGCCCCGGAGAAATCTCCGAGGCTTTGAAAATGGTTATCTAAGAAATTTAGCTATTAGTTCCGCTAGGGCTAACGTTGACTTCATTGTCGTAGTAAATTTCCACTGCACTAGCTGCTGCCTTATTAGGACCGCCCTGACTGCCACTACTTGAATCTCCATCACCAGAGGCGCTGGCAGTAGAGTTGGCTAGAGAACCGGAATCAACTCCAAGAGATCCAGCGGCGTCAACGGCACCAGATACGATGCCATCGGCAACGATTGAGGAACCACCACTTGCTTCTGAACCTGCACGGGCTACTAAGCGGGCTGCAACATCCGGGGAGTAACAGTTCGCAGAAAGACTCACGATGGCCAGTTTGGACGATACTCTGGATACGGCACGAATGGTCGCGTTGTTTCGTCCTTCTGCAGCTTTAACGATTGTGCGATGCACTTGAAGTAATTCGTCACAATCCATAGAGGCAGGAACGAACAACTTGGAAAGACACGATTCAAGACCGGAGGTGTTGGATCCGTTTTCAGATATACATGCAATAGCTTGCTCCTCGAGAACGGTATCTGCAAATACCGGACTGAAAATGAGAAGCAGGGCAGGAATAATAAGTAGCTTTTTCATAATGGCTCCGCGGGCTTAAAAAGGGTTAGCTATAAGCCCTAAAATCTAGAAAATCAGCGGAAAGTAAAGCTAAAACCCGGCTAGAAGCCTTGCTTCTGGAGCAATGCACTGAGTTGTTGCTGGAATTCCTGAATATCAGATTCAACAGGCTGGTAGCCTTCTGTACCTGCTTTTAAGGACAATCTTCCGGTCTGGTCGAGGGCCCAATCCGCTTGCTCGCCATCAGAAAAGGTTACTTGCCCACTTACAACAGCACCTGGTTGATAGAGTCGATCCAATGCAACTGAAACATTACTTGATTCAGCCACTGGATCATCCATTTCCCCTTCAGGTCCTTCCGTAGCTGGTGGCGGGGGCGGTGGAGGTGCGTTTCTGAGATCGTTATCCACTGGCTTGGGTTGGTCTTTTAACTCAAGCTCGAGATCATCGATCAGGAAACGTGCATCCATATAAGTAAGGGACACATCAAAGACTTCCTGAATCTTGGTCTGAATGTCACTGAGTTTCAGCCCATCAGATACCCACTGGCTGATGGTTGCCTTTTGAGGATCGTCGAAATCCATTTCAACCAGAGGCTTTCGCCAGTTGAGACTTTAAATACTCAACACTTCGCCGAACAGACTCATCCTGATCCATAATGTTTTCCACTGTCTTGCACGCGTGGATAACGGTTCCATGATCCCGGCCTCCAAAATTCTCACCGATCTCCTGTAAAGGATGGCTCGTGAGAATCCGGCTTAAATACATGGCGATCTGTCTGGGAAAAGCGATGTTTGCCGGACGACGTCGGCTAACCATATCAGAGATACGTAGGTTATAATAGTCGGCTACACGTTTTTGGATCTTTTCGACTGTAACTTGGTTTTGGGCTTCTTCTTGAAGGATGTCCCCAAGGAGCTGCTCAGCTACTTCCAAATTAACACTTTTTCCCATCAATGCGTGGTAACTTGCCACACGGGTAAGTGCACCTTCCAAGCGGCGGATATTACGCGACACTTTTTCCGCAATAAACTGCAGTACGTCCTGCGGCATTTGTAAGCCGAGGGAATTAGCCTTGTTTGAAAGTATAGCTACTCGAGTCTCGAGATCAGGTGCCTGCATGTCAGATACAAGACCCCATTGGAAGCGAGATACTAAACGACTCTCCAATTTGGAAATCTCACTGGCCGGCCGGTCACTGGTAAGGAAGATCTGCTTCCCGGATTCAAAGAGATCATTGAAGGTGTGAAAGAACTCTTCCTGGATGCGCTCTTTTCCGCTGAGGAAATGAATGTCATCAATTAGCAGCACGTCCACCGAGCGGTACCGTTTTCTAAATTTGACGAGGGTATTCTCCTGAATGGCTCGAATGAATTCGTTAGTGAACTTTTCAGTCGAGACGTAGGCGACCTTGGCAAGTCGGTTGTTTTTCAGAATGAAGT
Source organism: uncultured Opitutales bacterium (assembly GCA_938075565.1). Taxonomy (GTDB): domain Bacteria; phylum Verrucomicrobiota; class Verrucomicrobiia; order Opitutales; family UBA2995; genus UBA2995. The sequence continues at coordinate 10,752 of CALJGU010000244.1, forward strand.
GACCGACTGCATGCATGAGGTGAGTTTTACCGAGACCGGTATCACCATATATAAACAAGGGATTGTAAGCTTTGGCAGGAGCATTGGCTATGGCAACGGCAGCGGCGTGCGCCAAGTTGTTGTTTTGCCCCACCACAAAATTTTCAAAGGTGTTTTTCGGATTTAGAAAATTGCCTATGGGTGCCCGCGACTCTCTGGGACGCTCTACCTTAACAGGAGCTTCTGTGGTACGGACGGTTTCTTTAGAAGAAATCCCTAAATCCAACTCCTGCTCGTCACTACGTTTTGATTTCTCCAACACTCTCAGAAACACTTGCATGGGTCGACCTGCAACAAATCGAATCTTGTCGGAAATGAGTTCCAGATAATTATCCTGCACCCATATCGCTGAGAATTCGTTCGGAACACTCAACACTACTTCGGTATCAGTCTGCTGCATGCAATTCATCGGCTCGAACCACATGTTGAATACATCCGCTGTAAATCGAGCTTCGAGCTCAGGCTTTACCGCATCCCAGAAATTTTCTACTTTTGAAAACTGTGACATTTACTCCGAGGACCTATGATTTATTCACAAGAGTAATTCCCACTGCAGCAGCGGGCGTGATAAATAAGGTTTGTTGAAGTAAGTAATCGAGCATTTGAGTCATAGTTGTAGTCGAGAAAAGCGGTGAAAGAAACAGAAAGTAGAGCGAAATTATTTAAATAGTTGATGATAAACTATTTATAAAACCAAGCCTCCCAAAATGAGAAAAAAAGAAAGGGGCAACGATTCAGACGCTGTGCAACCGAATCATTTGCCACCCGCAATAGACAATAAGAATCGCGCTTTTTTTCGTATTTTCAAGATGAACTTTCACACAAGTTATTCACAGTGGAGTGCTGATAACTTTTTAAAAGAAAGTATTGAAATTGCCACCCTAATTCAACAACGCCGGAAGCTTATCTGTACAAGTCATTTAGGAAAGGCACTTCGTCTAAAAAAGGAAGCAATGAAGCTGTTGACGAGATCAAAAACAGCATGGGAAAAAGAAAAACTTTTGGTGAAAAAAATTATTCCTTGTTTCCTTTTGTCATGTGAGCAATCAGGCGATCATTAAACTCCTTCGCAGAGTCATGCCCCATGATCTTGGCTGCACGAACCATCGCCGCGACTTCCACTAAGCGAGCAAGGTCTCTACCAGGTCGAATATAAATCTCAATTTGCGGAACGTTGATACCGAGAATGTTGAAGAAGCTTTCTTCTAATCCTGTTCGATCTTCGTCGTGTTCAGCAGACCATTCATCAAAAGTAACGACCAAGTCGATTCGCTTTTCCAAACGTACATTTCGAATACCGAAGAGATCGCCAACATTGATAATACCAATTCCACGACACTCCATATAACCCCGGTTTAATTCAGAGCTATGCGCCAATAGTTCCTGTTCATTAATCAATCGAATGTAAGTAAGATCATCGGCAACTAAACTGTGGCCTCGCTCAATTAATGCTAAGGCACATTCGCTTTTTCCAATGCCGCTTTTTCCTCTCAAGAAAGTACCAATACCCTTAATATCGAGCATCGTTCCATGCTCGGTAACCATCGGGGCAAATTCATGCTCCAGTAATACGGTCGCCGTTGTCACGATATCTTTCGAACTCATCGGCGTACGAAATAGAGCGATGTCATAACGGTTGGCTACTTCTATCATGATTCGGGTGGGGTCCAAATCCCGAGATACGACGATACAGGGGATTTCTCTCTCAGCAAACTTGAGGAGAATATCTTCCTGAGCTGCATGCGAGAGAGTCTTCATGTAAGCCATCTCGCCGGCTCCAAATAATTGGATTCGACGCGCAGCAAAGGACTCCAAAAATCCGGACAAAGCAATACCCGGGCGATTGATGCTCTTCTCCTTAATTACCTTCTTTAGCCCCTCGTCTCCGGCAACCAGTGAAAGCTGCAAGTTGTCCTTAAATTTATCATAGAAGAGGTTAACTTCAATGCTCTCGACAATCTTGGGTTTAGCTCGGAGATCCATAGTGCGGTTACATATTAAAATTTTCGCCGAGGTAAAATTCCCGACTTACTTCATCATTGATCAAAAAGTCACTGGTTCCTTCGCGAAGAACCTCGCCGTTGTGAAGCAAGTAAGCACGGTCCACGATTCCTAAGGTTTCACGCACACTGTGATCCGTTATAAGAATACCAATACCCTTTTCGCTCAACTCCAGAACGATCTTCTGTACTTCTGCTACATTGATAGGATCCACACCACTAAAGGGTTCATCCATAAGCAGAAACTTCGGCTCAGTAACCAACGCACGAGAAATCTCCAGTCGACGACGTTCGCCACCACTTAAGGTATAAGCCTTCTGTTTGGCTATCTGAGTAAGGTGGAGTTCTTCGAGATGCTTTTCCACCCGCTCTTTCCTAGCCTTTCTGGGAATTGGCAATGTCTCCACAATGGCTTTGATATTGTCTAGGACTGAAAGGTTGCGAAAGACAGAGGGCTCCTGTGGCAAATACCCGATTCCCAAGCGCGAGCGTTTATGCATTGAGAAATGAGTGATGTCCGAATCACCGACCAGGACTCGTCCACCCGATGCGGGAATCAAACCCACAATCATATAGAAGGTGGTGGTCTTCCCCGCTCCATTGGGTCCAAGAAGGCCAACAACTTCCCCTGCCGTCACGTTCACATTTACTTTATTAACGACCCGTTTGCTTGAGTAGCTCTTTTCGAGTTCGTGTGTGGATACTGTGACAGGAGGCGCCATAAATTACTGCGGGTTTGTAGCAGATTCTTCTTCGGGTTCAACCTCCTCTACGGAAGTTTCATCGACAGCCGGTTCGCCCTCAGATTCGTCACCCTCTTCATCCGGTGCATTTGGGTCGAAGCCAGAATCAGGCAAAGCACCAAGCGTAACTTTCACGCGATGCTGATCTCCACCTTCAACTTGAGCTCGGCGATCACCATGCGACCAAGTAATTCGTTCACCGGATACGGTTCGACCGTCATCAGTCACGACAGGATTGATTGTTAAAACAACCGTCTTCTCCTCGGGCATAAACTCAGCATGACCCGCTTCAGCAGTCCTGCCCTCCGTGATAATCTTCACATTCCCAGTTGCGGTGAACTTTGTAATTTTGCCCATCTCCGTGACAGTCGCGTCGGCATCCCCCTTTTTCAAGGCGACGATGTAGAGCTCATCACTGGTCAACTCCAGATTCGTGGCGATTACATTCACATTTCCCGTCAGGTTAAACTCGGATATTTCATCACCACTTTTCATCTCCAGGTAATCGCCGTAGAGAATGGTGTTTTTAAGATCGAGCGTTTCTTCGTCCTCTTCCTGAGCGAAGGAAACTAGAGCTCCCAACAGTAGTAGAAGAGCTATAAACAATTGATTCTTCATTTCAGGAATGCCTCCAATTCGTAATCGATAACCACTTTCACATTGGAAGTCACTTGAACTATTCTTTCGTCCTGCGAGTATTTCCAACTGTCGCCTTCAATATCGTAAAAGTCTCCGTCGACAAATACACCGCCTTTACCGGCAACCGTCTGATTTTCGGATTCATACAGCGCTTGCGCACCCACGATGTGCATATCTATTTCCTTTTCCTCCTGCCCTTGATAAATCTCAAGGTCCATCTCCTTAACCTCAACTCCTCCATCTTCATTATAGGCAACGGAACTCCCTTGGAGATTCCACAGCTTGTAACCTTCGTCACTGAATATGGTTACCGTGACACCTTCGATCGGAGCATCGGGAAGAATCTGAGAGTTTACAGGAAGGCCGAAGACAAAGGCCAAGAGGGCCAATGGGATACATCCACGGCGAAATATTCGCTTAAAAAGCTGGGCGGTCATGACGATGTAGACAGATTAAGCACATTCTCGTTCCTACTTTCAAGGATTCGGTCACATACTTCTCTTACAGCACCTAACCCGCCCGTTGTTTTTGTAACGTAGTCCGCGGATTCCAAAGCCATAGGCACCCCATTGGGAGGAGACACGCCAATACCTGCATACTCGATAGCTGGGACATCAATAACATCGTCGCCCATGTAACAAATGGCCTGGCTTTCCACACCTAATTGTTCAGCCAACTCTTCAAGTGCGGATCGCTTATCCTTTCGGCCTTGGATGATATGATCAAAACTGAGTTCGTTCATGCGTGAGGTTGTAGCAGGTGACAAGCGGCCGGAAATAACCGCAAGGCTGACACCTACTTTACTCACGCAGACCAGACCCAAACCATCCAGCACACAAAATTGCTTAAGCTCATAGCCGTCGGGCCCTACAAAAACTGTTCCATCCGTTAACACACCGTCAACGTCGAGTACTAGTAGCTTAATCCTTTCCCAATCCAATGAATGAGAAGAAGCAGTTGCTTGGCTATCGCTGGACATACTCTAGCTAATTTTATCTAACCAGTTTAAAATGTCCTGGGTAATCGACTCTTTCGTAGGCATGTATTGTCGCTCTAAGGGAGCAGCAAATGGAACAGGTGCATCTAGAGATCCTATTCGAAGCGGCGGTGCTTCCATGTCGAAGAATAATTCTTCACAAATCTGACTTACCACCTCGGCTCCAAAACCAGTATTACGGCGTGCTTCGTGGACGACTATTAATCGTCCCGTTTTCCGGACCGACTCACGGATGGGATCCAGGTCAACAGGTTTCAATGCGCGTAGATCAATCAGTTCAAAATCGTATTCATACTCATCGGCCAAGTAATCGCAGACCTTCTCGCAGAGACCGACCATAAAACCGTAGCTTACAATCGTAGCGACATTACCTTCCCTCACCATTCTTGGTTTCCAAACGTGGTGATAATCATTGCTGATGGTTACGTCATCACGGAGTCCGCGATAGAGTCCTTTGTGTTCGAAAAGCAGCACTGGATCATCGGAATCGTAGGCCGCCAACATACAGTCGAACGCATCTTGCACCGAGCTCGGGTAAAGCACCTTAAGCCCAGGGAACTGGGTATACATCGCCTCGAGTTCTTGCGAGTGAAAGGAGCCAAAGGTCAAACCGCCACCACAGGGGAAACGCATTACCATCGGGATAGCCGCTCCACAGCGGTAATAAAAGGTCCCGGCATTGAGGCAGATCTGGGTCGTAGCATCCGTGGCGAAATCGGCAAACTGAAACTCGATGATTGGACGATGTCCATTGAAAGCTAGACCAATGCCATAACCGACTGTCGCAGATTCTGCGAGAGGAGTATTAATCACCTTCGATCGTCCAAACAACTCATAGAGTTCATCGGTGACCTTAAAGGCGCCTCCATAAGTAGCGATGTCCTGCCCCATGACCAACGCTTCCTCGGACTCCTCAAGAATCATCTTGTGGGCATGGTTTAAAGCTTGTGCAAAGGTTAGGTTCTTTAACTCCTTGCCGGCTTGCTTCCATTGAAAGCCATGAAGGCTATTGGAGAATTGCTCCCCTTCCAAATCTTGTTCTTCAATCTGAGGCTGAGCGAGAGAGACTTTGATACACTCTTCCAGATAGGCATCGATAATTTCTTCCGCCTCTTTGATTGGCTGCTCCCCATGCGCGTCCATCAACTTCTGGCGCAAGATGGGATTAGCATCACGACTTTTCCATCCTTCGATGATATCGTCCGTCAAATAGTGACAAGTGTCGTAGGCCGCATGTCCTTGTAAGCGTAAGGTATTAACCTCAACTACGATCGGCATCCCGGATTCCCGGGTTTTTTGAAACACAACATTCAACTGACTAACGATATCGGCAGTGTCTGAAATATCGAGTGTCACATACTCCATGCCATAGGCCGTCGCGCGACTTCCTAGTGAATCAATGATATACTGTTCGTCGGTAGGTGTTGAATAGGCGTATCCATTGTTCTCAATAACAAAGACCATGGGTATCTTCAGCACCGCAGCAAAATTCATCGTCTCATGGATATCACCTGTACTCGAAGCACCGTCTCCAAAAAATCCAATACCGATCGCATCGCGGCCCATCCGTCTTTGAGAATCAATGCCGCCCATTACACTAGATAGTATGGGGCCAAGGTGGCTGATAATTGGCAGACTCCGATTAAGAGGATCTCCGTGGTGCACGTTTCCCTCGCGACCCAGCGTTGGACTTCCGGAATTAGCCATATACTGGCAGAGGTGATCACAGAGATTATCGCTCCATATAAGATGAGAAGCCAGATTTCGGTGAGAAAAGCTGACCACGTCTTTTTCCCGATCAAGCAGGAGACCGATCGGGGCAGCCATGCCCTCGTTTCCCTGGCCTCCAGCAAGCGTTCCGTAAACCAATCCTTGGCGGAATAAATCCCTTAATCGATCATCCGTTCTTCGCGACAGATACATCCAGTTGTAGACCTCAGGCAATACTGATTCAACGTCGTCCAGGTTCTGGCCAAGTAAACTTCGTTTCTGAAGTATTTCCGGAGTTTCAGGATAAGGTATATCAGGACGGTAGTTCGGATGCATATCTTAACTAATTTGGGAAAGCTGAGGACGTAATCTCATCGAAGCAAAACATTTGTAAGAATAGGCCAAGGGCCAAGTCAAAAACTCACTTGAGTTAAGAGAATCCCACATTCGTTAAATTGACTGGCAAACAAGCCTCTCCGCCAACACGATTCTGACTGTTCACTCCACCTAATAAGAGAAAATCATGGCCTCATCTATCGTCGTTACCGGCAGCTACGTTCAAGACCTGACATTTAGACTCCCTGAGTTCCCAACCGCGGGGCAGACCCTAATTGGAGATTTCAATACAGGGCCGGGAGGGAAAGGATCCAACCAGGCAGTGGCAGCCGCCAGAACAGGCGTGCCTACAGCCTTTATTGGAGCAACGGGAAAAGATGCGTTTGCTCAAGTTGCCAAGGAATTCCATGAGGAAGAGGGCATAGACTCTCGACTCGCACTCCAGGCCGAGCAGGCAACAGGTACTGCGGCAATTCTCGTCAACGATCGAGGGGAGAACGAGATCGTAGTTGCTCTTGGAGCCAACAACTTTCTGAGCCCTGCCGATATTCCCGAGGATTTAGTCTCAGAAGCTCAGATATTAGTCTCTCAGTTAGAGTTTAATTTAGAGGCCGCCGAACATGCGTTACGATTGGCCAGGAAAAACCAAGTAACCACCTTGCTGAACCCAGCTCCCATGCGAGATGACTTTCCTCCAAGCATGCTGGATTACGTAGATATCTTGGTGCCCAATGAAACAGAATTTGCTCATTTGATCCGGGCACGATTTCCGGAAGAACATGCTTCCTTTAATGAAGCCAGCATTCAATCGCTGTCCTCCGATCAACTGCATCTTCTTTGCAGAGACTTTGGAGTTTCCACCTTTATCATCACCCTTGGAGGAAACGGTTGTTTTGTATCTTCGGAGGATCGCTATTTTGAAGTTCCGTGCATCAAGGGGATAGAAGCGGTTGATACAACCGGTGCGGGGGATGCATTTGTGGGGGGATTCTCATCGGGGCTCGTTCAATTCGATGGCGATATCGAAAAAGCAGTCAGCTATGCGTCCGTTGTTGCAGGACTTTCAGTCACCAAGTTTGGCACCGCACCAGCTATGCCTAGCAAAGCTGAAATTGATGCTGAAATCGAAAAACAGGGAATCAGCTTCTAAAAAGATCAGACTCCTATGGGGTGCCAAGTCGTCTTGAATTCCAGGAAGCTGCGGATAGCGTAGACCGACTGGGCTTTCTCAGAACTCCAATAGCGGGTGTTTTCCTGCTCACGCACCTTGAGGCGCTTGATACTTTCTGCGGCTAAGATCTCAGCTTGTTTTTTGCCATCAACATCCAAAGACAAATCTAGCCCACGGATATGCTCATGGCTGGCAAATGTCTCAAGTAACTCATCCCGGAATCCAGTCAGAATATTCAATACACCACCGGGAAGATCAGACGTAGCTAACATCTCGCCGAGCAGAACCGCAGGATAAGGATTGGTAGACGAAGCCAAAGCTACGACAGAGTTACCAGAAGTAATAATGGGAAGAACTTGTGAAATCAATCCCAGCAAACTCGGAGAATCGGAAGCAAACACTCCGATGACTCCCACCGGCTCTGTAACTGAGAAGTTGAAAAAAGGTCCGGCCACCGGGTTCGTATTTCCGAGCACCTGTTCGTATTTATCCGTCCAGCCTGAGTAGTAGACAACTCGATCGATCGTACTAGCGACTTCTCTTCGTGCAGCCGCAAGGGTGACCGCACCAGTAATGGCGACCGCCTGTGCCAATTCTTCAGCACGTGCCTCCATCATCTCACCCAAACGATACAGGATCTGCCCACGGTTGTAGGAAGTGCGTGAAGCCCAAGCTCCACCCGCTTTGCCGGCCACTTCAACGGCGTTGCGTGTATCTTTGCGTGTGCATTCCGGAATATTGCAAAGAAACTGCCCACGCTTGTTGTTGAGAGGAAAAACTCGTCCACTCTCAGAACGGATAAACTTTCCGCCCACATAAGCTTTGGGTGTTTTAGTTACGGGTATACGCGACATAAAATAAAAATTTAGTATTCAACTTTGAGGTAATCACAAATGCCTTGTTTGCCGCCCTCGCGACCACAGCCACTCTCCTTGTATCCGCCAAATGGGGACGTAGGATCGAATTTGTTGTAAGTATTGGCCCAGACGACACCTGCCTTCAGAGCGGTGCTCATCTTGAGGATCTTGGATCCCTTGTCTGTCCAAACTCCTGCCGACAATCCGTAAGCGGTGTTGTTAGCCTTTTCAATGGCTTCACTCACGGTGCGGAATGTAAGAATACTCAACACCGGGCCGAAAATTTCTTCACGCGCAATCCGATGACTTTGGGTTACCCCGTCAAACAATGAAGGGCGGAAGAACCAACCCTGGCCTGGAAGTGAACAACTGCTTTGGAAAAGCTCCGCCCCTTCTTTCACTCCACTTTTCACCAGGTCGTTGATTTTATCCAACTGCTCCTTTGAATTGATGGCACCGATATCGGTATTCTTATCGAGTGGATTACCTACGCGGAGTGATGCAATTCTTGTCTTCAGTTTTTGCACAAAGGTCTTGGCGATCGATTCTTGGATAAGCAGGCGGCTGCCTGCACAGCAAACATGACCCTGGTTGAAGAAGATACCATTGATGACACCTTCAACTGCCTGGTCAATGGGTGCATCTTCGAACACAATATTAGCTGCTTTTCCGCCAAGCTCCAGAGTTAGGCCTTTCCCCGTTCCGGCTGTGGCACGCATGATGGCCTTTCCAACATCCGTAGAGCCAGTGAAGGCAATTTTCTTAGCGGCGGGATGATTAACGATCAGCTGGCCGGTCGCTCCAGCACCGGAAACAATGTTTACCACTCCTGGCGGCAACTCTGCCTCCTGAAGAATCTCAGCAAACTTCAAAGCTGTAATGGACGTCGTCTCGGCAGGCTTGATGACCACACAATTTCCAGTGGCCAAAGCCGGCGCTATCTTCCACGCAAGCATTAGCAAAGGGAAGTTCCATGGAATGATTTGCCCTACTACTCCATAGGGCGAGTAGGAGCCTCCAGGTAGTGCATATTCCAATTTATCGGCCCAGCCCGCGTAATAAAAGAAGTGTGCGGCGGCCATCGGGATGTCGAAGTCGCGTGATTCTTTAATCGGTTTTCCACCGTCCAAAGATTCAGCAACCGCGAACTCACGGGCCCGGTCCTGTAGCAGTCGCGCGATACGATAAAGGTATTTGCCCCGATCTTTGCCCGATAATTTGGACCAGTATTTGTTTAATCCATTGGTGGCTGCTGAGAAGGCGTCGTTGACGTCTGCTTTCCCGGCGGCGGGAATTCTTGTGAGCGCTTTTTCCGTACCCGGGTTTATGGACTCAAAATACTTGCGGCTTTTGGGCGCCGATTGCTGTCCATCTATATATAGAGAGTAGCTTTCCTTCAGCTTGGGATCGGCAGACTCAGGAGCGGGATCGAATTCCCATAAATCTCCAAACAAAAGTTCGGGGGTTTTACGTCGTCGGGTATTGCGAGAATTTTTACGCTGTGTGGGCATAGGTAATATAAATGGGTGTATTAGTAACCGGAACTGGCATCACTGAATTTCCAAGGCGCTTGATAGACTCCTTGATCCTGTTTGCGAAGTTGCATCAACAAATCGTTTAGCAAAGAGCTGGCGCCAAATCGGTAGCGTCGATTATTGAGCCACTCATCTCCAAGCGTCTCTTTGACCGCCACCAGATAATGAAGTGCTTGTTTCGCGGTTTTGATTCCTCCGGCAGGTTTCATGGCAATCGGAGTTCCACTCTCTAAATAGAAGTCGCGGATGGCTTCGAGCATTACCTGGTTGTTCGCCAAAGTGGCATTGCCAGATGTCTTGCCCGTGCTGGTCTTTATAAAATCATTGGACCGCAATACATTCATAGCCAAGAATGAGGCCGCACGAATGTTGTCGTAGGTCTCCAATTCGCTGACTTCTAGAATTACCTTCAGAGTGGCTTCCCCGCAGGCTTCCGCTACCGCGGCAATTTCATCTTGAACGGTTTGAACCTGACCCGAAAGAAAAGCGCCGCGATGGATAACCATATCGATTTCATCAGTCCCGTCCTTTACTGCCTGTTTCACTTCCTGTAATCGAGTCCGCAACGGGTATTGACCCGACGGGAAACCAGTTGCGACAGACGCAATCTTCACCGGTGAATCGCCCAAAAACTTGCGAGCATGCTTCACCATAGCAGGATAGACACAGACAGCAGCGACTTGAGGCGTATTGAGTTCCGAGTCAGGGGACTGAGCCTTTTGGCAGAGTGACTGAACCTTTCCCGGTGAGTCCTTTCCTTCAAGGGTGGTTAAATCGACCATGGAAACAGCCAAATTGAGTCCCTGAATCTTACTCCCTTTCTTAATACTTCGGGTGGTAAACTTAGCAACCCGCTCTTCAATGGCGATTTGATCTACTGGACCTACTTCGTCTATAAGACGTTTTAAAGGATACTTGTTCACGACAATGGATGGCATAAGGGATCATTTAGGTTTAGCTCCCTAGCGAAAACAACTCTATTCATCTTCGGCTCGGCTGGCATTTGTGCTTTAAGAATGGAATAAGAATAGACCTGCCACAGTTCTTGATTTTTGCAGAAAGACCCCTATAAATCCTTCGATTTCAATTTCTAAGATACAAAGAATTACCAATATCCACTTTTTAATATGAGCGAAACCGCCCCCGAAAAACATGAATTCCAAGCAGAAGTTAAGCAGCTGCTGGATATCGTCATTCACTCTCTTTATACAAACAAGGAGATCTTTGTTCGTGAACTGGTTTCCAATGCATCCGATGCACTGGAAAAACTCAGGCATCTACAAATCACCGAAGACAAGATATTCGATGAGGAGCAAGAACTGGAAATCAATATAACAACGGATGAGGAAGCACAAACGCTGACCATCCAGGACTTTGGCATCGGCATGGCCCGTGATGAGTTGGTTAAAAACCTGGGAACCATCGCCCACTCGGGATCAAAACAGTTCCTGAAGGCACTCAAGGAGGGCGGAGACCAAAACTCAAATCTCATTGGCCAATTTGGCGTTGGATTCTATAGCGCATTCATGGTGGCCAAGGATGTAAAGGTCTACTCGCACAGCTGGGAAGCATCTAAAGAAGGTCATGTGTGGACCAGTGATGGATCAGGAGCATACACCGTCGAGGAAGCAGAAGGCCAAAACCGTGGGACCAAAATCGTCATTTCTCTGGAAGATGACCACAAGAGCTTCAGCACCGAGGATGAGATCAAACGCATCATCAAGGAATACAGCTCCTTCGTCCAATTCCCCATCAATGTGAATGGTGAGCGTATCAACACGCAGGACGCCATCTGGTTAAAAAACAAGTCGGAGATCAAAGAAGAAGATTACACCGAATTCTACAAGTTTGCGTGCAAGGCCTTTGATGAGCCAATGCTCCGCCTGCATTTTAACGCCGATGCTCCACTGGCGATCAATGCATTGTTGTTTACTCCAGCGACCAATGTTGAAGCCATGGGATTTTCCAGATCCGAATCAGAAGTGGCTCTGTATTGCCGAAAAGTCCTGATCGATGCAGAGCCAAAAGGACTGTTTCCGGATTGGTTACGCTTCCTAAAGGGAGTGGTTGATAGCGCCGACTTGCCTCTGAATATATCTAGAGAGACCATGCAGGATAGCGCATTGGTCCAAAAGCTAAACTCGGTTCTGACCAAGCGATACTTGAAGGTTCTTGCAGAGGAGGCCAAAAAGCGCCCAGAGAACTATGAGAAGTTCTGGCAAACATTTGGTATCTATTTGAAGGAAGGGGTGACCAGTGATTTCACTCAAAAAGACTCTCTGACAAAGCTGCTTAGGTTCGAGTCATCACTCACCGAAAAAGGAAAACTCACCAGCCTCTCTGATTACGTATCCCGAATGAAGGAGGATCAGAAAGAAATTTACTACCTCCAAGGGTCCTCACGTGAATCGATCGAAAACGGCCCTTACCTAGAAGCATTCAAGGCAAGAAACATAGAAGTTCTATTTCTATTCCTCCCGATCGATGAATTTGTGATGAATCACATTCGCGAGTTTGAAGAAAAGAACCTCGTCTCGGCAGATCAGGACGAAATCGAACTCGAAAACATCACTCCAGAAGATGCAGGCGAGCCACTCGAGAAAGACGAAGCAGAAAAGCTAAGCACTTGGTTGAAAGAGACTATCGGAGAGCGCGTTGAGGAAGTTAAAATCAGTGACCGCCTGGTAGACAGCCCGGCCATGTCGTCCAATAGCGACAAGTTTATGACGGCCTCAATGCGTCGAATGATGCAACAGATGAATCCGGATGCGCCTGAGATGGAGGCCAAAGTCGTCCTCCACATTAATCCAAGACATGGGTTGATCAAGAACCTGGCCTCTTTACGAGATAGCGATCCAGACTTGGCTAAGAATATCGCTGATCAGATCTTTGATAATACTCTAGTCGAAGCAGGTATTCTGGAAGATCCGAAAAAGCTGTTGGGCAGAGTTTACGAGCTAATGGAAAAGCTAGCCGGCAAATCCTAAGAAGACCCAATACACCATTCTGAGATTTCCGCCATTGGGGTGAGGTGAAATAGAGAGCATTATTACCGGCTCTATGCCTTTCACCGAACATTCAACTCCAATAGAGCTTTATTCTGCATAGAAAATACCACATGGTATTGGGTTTGCATGAGTGAAGAAACCGAGCCAGTCAAAAAACGTGTCCCCTACTTTAATCGTGAGATAAGCTGGCTGGCATTTAACCGCCGAGTTCTAGAACAGGCGATGAGTGAAAAGTACCCGATACTCGAGAGGGTAAAGTTTCTCTCATTTGTAAGCAGCAATCTAGATGAGTTTTTCGAAATCCGGGTTGCGGGGCTCATGCAGCAGGCAGATTCGCATGTAAGCGAACTGAGTTCGGATGGTCTCAGCCCACGCCAACAACTGACAAGAGTTCAAGAACTGGCACGCAAGCTGGTCGATGATCAATACCGTTGCTGGCATAAGCATCTAGTCCCTGCGATGAAAGAGGAAGGGATCTTGTTTCGCACTCCGGATACCTTGTCGAAAAAGGATATGGAGTGGGTCAGGCAATATTTTGACAGCGAAGTGTACCCAGTCCTCACCCCTCTGGCGATTGATCCGACCCATCCCTTTCCCCAAATCGGAAATAAAACTCTCAATCTCATTGTTTGGGTCCATGGCAAAGGCAGTAATCCGGATTCAATCCACATGGCGATTATTCCAGTGCCGCGCATTCTGAGCCGCGTCGTCCAGATTGAGTCGGGTAAAAACCTGAAATACATATTCTTAAGCGATATCCTTAAGATTTTCGCCCACACACTTTTTCCAGGATACAAAGTACGTGCGGTGTATGCCTTCCGGATTTCTCGCAACAGTGATCTGTACTTCGACGAAGAAGAAGTTGAGAACCTTGTTACAAAAATTGAGGAAGAGCTTTGGAATCTAAGAAAGAACGCGGCAGTCCGATTGGAGGTTGAGCATCGCATTGAAGACGAGCTTCTCGAAGAGCTATTAAAACAAATTAACCTCAAAGAAGAGCACGTCTATAGAATCAATGGACCACTCAACATGATGCGCCTTCGCGACTTTGAGGATATGGTCCCACGGCCTGACCTTAAATTTAAGAATTTCATCCCCTATGTGCGCCCCCCGCTGAACAAACCAGACTCGATCTTCAAAATCCTTTCTAAGGAGGACGTCCTCTTACATCACCCATATGACTCGTTTACACCAGTGGTCGAGTTTATCGAACAAGCGGCTCGCGACCCTCAAGTATTTGCCATCAAGCAAACCTTATATCGCACAAGTGGAGATAGTCCGATTATCAAAGCGTTGAAAGAAGCGTCACTGAATGGAAAACAAGTTACAGCCCTCGTTGAACTAAAGGCACGCTTTGACGAAGCAAACAACATTCAATGGGCAAGAGAGCTCGAAGAGGCAGATGTCCATGTAGTCTACGGCCTGACTCACTTAAAAACACACTGTAAATGTTGCCTGGTAGTCAGGCGTGAACCCGACGGTTTAAAACGCTACTGCCATCTGGGGACTGGCAACTACAATCCTAAGACTGCGAAGCTCTATACGGATCTAAGCTTTCTGACCTCCCATGAAGAAATGACTAAGGAGGTAGCAGATCTATTTAATACTCTGACCGGCTTTGCGCGATCCCCCAATTTCCAAATCCTAAAGGTAGCCCCATTCAATCTCCACAAGGAGATGAACCAACTGATAAGACGAGAAGCGCAAAACGCACGCGATGGAAAGCCAGCTAAAATCATCGCAAAAGTGAACAGTTTGATTGATCAGGAAACCATCGACAATTTGTACACCGCATCCATCGCCGGCGTTGAAATCATTCTCATTATCCGTGGGATTTGCGGACTTGTTCCGGGCGTGGAGGGCTTGAGCGAAAATATACGGGTGATCAGCATATTAGGTAGATACCTGGAGCACAGCCGGATTTATTACTTTGAAAACGGTGAAAAGGCACCTCTGCTGTTTACCGGAAGCGCAGATTGGATGCCGCGTAATTTCTTTCGCAGGATCGAATGCGTATTTCCAGTGAGTAATCCTGAACTGAAAGCCCGTTTGATTGATGAGCTATTGAATCTCTATTTAAAAGACACCAAATACGCCAAAGAGTTAGAATCAAGTGGCGCTTATGTCTCCATTGAGGCCGCTAAAGACCAAAGTGAATTTTCCATTCAAGAGTATTTCATAGATCTGACGGAAAAGCTCAGAAAGAGTTTGCTGTAGGAATTCCTCTCATTCAATTTCCAAACAACCTTGCATAGTGTTTTTCCTGATGCAAAGTTGCTGAATTCCTTCACTAGATATTTGCGGATACGCCTGATTGTATTAGGGTATAAAATTTGCTAGATTCTATACCTTAAGACCAGAACAGCTCGAAATCAGCTGATCGATTTAACTACCTGAACTCATGCTTAAAAACAGGCAAGAAGGCCTAACAACACTCCACGCAATCTGGGTGACATTCCTAGTATTGGGATTGTTTGTGGCATGCTGGCATTTGGTAGAGAGGACGGAAGTGATTGAGATGGCTGATCCAATCAGCTTCAAACTGTATTTCTTCAGTGTTTTTGCAGGGCTAGTAATAAGCCTTCGTGCCTATCCTAAATGGGCTCAAGTGCTGGCAACCATCTCTTGGCGAGAAACATTCGATATGACCAAGCATCAAATGATCCGCTTGGGATTTGTGCTTTTCGCCATGATTTTTGCTCTGAAGGATCAAGCGATCAGTCGGGTGTTCTTACTCAGCTTTTTGGTAATCGTGGGAACGACACTTTTCTTCGTGAACTACTACTTCCCTAGAATCATTTGTCGTATCATTTTCAAGGAGAACACAATCCCAACGCTTTTTGTGGGCAACTTGAACGCTATTTTGAAGCTGAATACTTGGCTCGAAAGGAAAACTAGCCTTGGTATCGAGCCCGTAGGCTTCATCACCAACGAGCAAATCAAAGCCAGTACGAAAAGGATCCCATATCTTGGTCAGCTTGAAGACTACAAACGGATCATGAAAGAAAACCGCGTGGGCCAGATAATCGTTCTTCAAGGCTACGTCGGAAAGGAAGAGCTGGGTAACATTGTAGAGGCAGCGCAGAAGCAAGGTTGCCGCTTCCATGTATACAACAACATGGAAGAAGACTTTAATCATCCACTCATCGTGAACCATGAAGGGGAATACACCTTCTACACATTGATCGATGAACCTTTGGAAAACCCTATCAACAGGATACTTAAGCGTACTTTTGATATAGTTGTCTCACTGCCCATAGTGGCTTTTGTCCTACCACCACTTTTCTTTCTCGTATGGGTAATGCAAAAAAAGCAGGCCCCTGGTGCCGTTTTTTACACCCAACCGCGCACAGGC
>CALJGU010000245.1 GCA_938075565.1 uncultured Opitutales bacterium
ACCCACGCCTTATCCTCTGAGCAAAGACTCAAGGCCATGCTCAAAGTTGAAGCAGCTTTAGGCAGTGCGCTTGCAAAATCAGGAATCATCACACAGGAACATGCCAACGCCATCCAAGAAGCCTGTAGAGCAGATTCGCTCAATGCCCAGGAACTCGAGTCGCAGGGAGCAAAAGCAGGCACGCCCGTTATACCACTAGTCAAACAGCTGGTAGCACAGACCCACTCCATATCAGAAAGCGCCTCTCACTTTGTTCACTTTGGAGCGACGAGTCAGGATATTTTGGATACGGCCAGCGTACTTCAGCTCAAAAAAGTACTTCAATCGATCTACCGAAATCTAACACGCATCGATTCCGAATTCACTAACTTAGCAGCCATCCACAAACGAACCCCTCTTCTCGGTCGCACCCTACTTCAGGCAGGACCACCGATCAGTTTCGGCCTTAAGGTCGCTGGCTGGGCAGCAGCGATAAGACGAGGAAAGATTCGACTAGAGGAAGCCGCACAACTATCGCTTTGCCTGCAGTTTGGCGGACCCGTCGGCAACCTCTCCAGCTTAGACTTCAAAGGACTGGAAGTATCTCAGCATCTGGCAGATGAGCTCGACCTACCACTGGCAGATGCACCTTGGCACACACATCGAGACAGGCTCGTGAACTTAGCTTCTTCCGTGGGTGTATTAATGGGAAGCCTGGCAAAAATAGCACGCGACATTTCACTCCACATGCAGGGAGAAATTGATGAACTACGAGAGCCAAGTGAACCAGGAAAAGGCGGATCTTCAGCCATGCCCCATAAGCATAACCCGGTCGGCTGCATGCATATCCTTGCAGCTGCCAATCGAACGCCCGCAATAGTATCCTCATTACTTTCCGCGATGCCCCAGGAACACGAACGAGGACTCGGGGGATGGCAATCAGAATGGCCGAGCTTTAAAGAGCTATTCTCAGCCGCTTTGACAGCTTCTTCCATTATGGCTGAAATCGCTGAAGGCCTGGAGGTAGATACAGAAAGAATGCGCTCCAATTTAAATGCGGCCAAAGAGGTCGTCTTTTCTGAACGATTGTCCGCATCCCTCCTACCAAAACTGGGACGCGTTGAAGCACAGAACCTGGTTGGAGCCCTGATAAAGCAATCCATTAAACAGAAAAGAACACTCTCTCAAGTAGCGGCAGAGAATACAGTCGTCCAATCCGTCTTGGATACCGATGCATTAGCGGGGGTATTTGATATCCAAGAAGCACTGGGATCCAGCTCCGCATTCATTGAGCGACTTCTAAACAAGGAGGTTTCATAATCGTGCCCAGCATAACGACCAGCGACGGAGTTCAGATAAACTACCAATTGGAAGGTGATGCTTCCAAACCGACCTTGGTATTCTCCAACTCCCTTGGAACTAACAAGACTATGTGGGACAAGCAGGCCCAAGCCTTTGGCGATTCCTTTCAAATCCTTCGCTACGATACCCGTGGCCATGGACAATCAGACGCTCCCACGGGCCCCTACTCGCTTGAACGACTCGGTAAAGACGTTGTCGATTTACTAGATGCTCTTGAGCTTGATTCCATTCACTTCTGTGGATTGTCACTCGGCGGAATGACCGGCATGTGTTTAGCAAGCCAGGCAGCCGAACGTATCCAATCACTCACACTCTGCTGTACCTCTGCCTTTCTCCCACCAGCTGATCTTTGGAACTTACGTATCCAACAAGTAACTGATCATGGCATGGCATCCATTACTGAGGTCGTATTGAACCGCTGGTTTACCCCTGTATTTCTAACGAAAGAATCTGCAGACCTGACCTCAGTACGAGAACAACTGACTTCAACCTCTGTCAACGGCTATGCTGGTTGCTGTGGAGCCATACGCGACATGGATTGCCGCCCCAGCCTACCTCGCATCAACAAACCTAGCCTGGTAATTGCTGGAGCCGATGACCAAGCCACGCCCCCCGACCACGGAAAACTGATTGCTGACGGTATACCTGGAGCCACTTATGTAGAAATCGAAAACGCAGCCCACCTTTCGAATATTGAAAAAGCAGAGACATTTAACTCTACCGTATTTAATTTCTTACTACCGCATCCCAAATGAGCCAGGAAGACAACACACAAGACATCCATGCCCGAGGCATGAAAAACCGAAGAGTCGTTCTTGGCGATGAGCACGTGGACCGAGCCGTCGAAGGCACGAACGAATTAAACGCAGACTTTCAGGAATTCATCACTCGCTATGCTTGGGGTGAAATCTGGGACCGTCCCGGATTGGACAAAAAGACACGCAGCCTGCTCACGCTATCCATCCTTGTGGCGGAAGGAAAAGACGAGGAACTTCAAATGCATGTGCGCGCAGCTATCACAAACGGAGTCAGTGTAGCAGAAATCAAAGAAGTGTTCATGCACGCAGCCCTTTACTGCGGACTACCAGCAGCCAACCAAGCCTTCAAGCTCGCAACGCCTGTTCTCAAAAAGCTGGGAAAACTGTAGTTAAAATAAGCAGGTAGTTTAATGAATAGGATACCCGTCATAACAGCCCAAGAAGCCGCTCAAAAAGTCAGTAGCGGAAACATGCTCCTCGTTGGAGGTTTTGGCATGACCGGAAATCCAACAAACCTGCTTCATGCACTCGCTGAGACAGAAATTAAAGACATTACCTACGTTGGAAACAATGTGGGTGAATCTAACCTTGGAGGAGGCAAACTACTTCTGAATGGGCAGATCAAAAAGATGATTGGTTCGTTTTTCACCAGCAACCGCGATGCAGTCACTGCAGCGCAATCTGGTGACGTTGAGCACGAACTCCTACCTCAGGGTTCGTTGGCCGAAGCACTGAGAGCTGGTGGTGCTGGAATCGGTGGATTTTATACGCCCACATCTGCTGGTACGCCTCTCGCGCAAAACCGGGATAGACGAACCATCAATGGCACCGAGCAAGTCTTTATTGAAGGCATAAGAGGCAATGTAGCCTTCATTCGTGCCTGGAAGGCGGATACTGTCGGCAACCTGGTATACCGCATGACTGAGCAAAACTTTAATAAAGCCATGGCGACTGCTGCAGATATCGTGGTAGCTGAAGTCGAGGAGATTGTTCCTGCTGGAGAACTTACACCTGAGACGATCCATACCCCAGGCTGCCATGTTGACTATTTGGTAGCATGTAAATTAACAGAGGAAAATCTGGGTTCATCAGCGAGCATAGACAGTCATCGCACCATTCCAGAAACGCGCATGAATATGGCTCATCGCGCCTACCGTGAATTACGCTCCGGAGATGTTGTCAATTTAGGAATAGGTATTCCCACCCTGGTAGCAGAGCTCATCAAGGAGGAGGACGGAATCACTCTACACACCGAAAACGGTATGCTGGGCATAGGGCCTTCTCCGACCGATGGAGGGGGTGCCATGGACTATCCAGTCAACGCGGGCAAGATCCCCGTTACAGCCCTCAATGGGACCAGTTACTTCGACAGCGCTGATTCATTTGGAATGATACGAGGAGGTCATGTGGATGTGGCTATCATGGGTGGCCTCGAAGTCGATGAAGCGGGAAATCTGGCCAATTGGGCCGTACCAGGAAAGCCACTACTAGGAGTTGGCGGAGCTATGGACCTCGCATCCGGTGCTAAGAAATTAGTCATTACACTCACCCACACGAGCCGTAACGGAACTTCAAAAATCGTACCAGAGTGCACACTGCCCCTAACTGCTCAAAAGGCAGTCACGGTGATTATTACCGACCTTGCCGTTTTCGACTACAGTGAAGGTCGACTTACCCTTAAAGAAATCATGCCCGGCTCGAGCCTGGATGAAATTCGAGAAAAAACTTCAGCTTCGTTTATCGAACGATTGAATTGAGAGCACCTATCGAGAAGAAGTAATCCAACCGGTAATTTTTCAAATTTCTTCTTATCTAGTTAAGGCTATTGCGACAATTCCTAGCCTCTCTTACGCATCTAACGCCTGTGTCCCAAAATAACTTGATAAAGACGCATTGAATCTTAAAAAAATACGTTTCTTCAACGAATAGCTTCAACTGGAATGGCATGATCCCATTCCTTGTAGACAGAAATCAATTCTTCCACTTTCTCAGGATACTCACTACTTAGGTTTCGGCTTTCAGATCGGTCCATCTCGAGGTTGGCCAGGAAGTAACGATCTTTTCCATTGGTATCCAACTTCGGATACTCCTTGGTGTCGTCGCGGGGATTGAATAGTAGTTTCCAGGGACCGTGGCGGACAGCCCATCGGTCACCACGCATGTTCCAGCGCATGGTGTTGCGGAGCTGTTGGTCGTTGCCTTCGAGCATGGAGCGCAGAGTTACGCCTTCGACACCTTCCGGCATTTCGGAGACTTCACAGTAGTCGGCGATAGTTGGCAGCAAATCCATACTCATAGCTGAGTTGTGAACTTCTGTACCTTTGGCGACACCGGGTCCCATGACGATAGCTGGCACACGCAACCCCCCTTCAAAGAACCCAAACTTGGATCCTCGATAAGAACCGGCATAACCCCCACCCCACATGGTGCGCTCTTCAACGGAGTGACCGTGATCAGATTGAAAAATAACCAAGGTGTTGTCCAGCACTCCAGCTGACTCGAGATGTGTGATGAGCAGGCCTACTTTTTCATCCACGGTAGAGACACAGGCTGCGTAATTCTTTCGTGGAGACGGTAGGTCTTTATAATGCTCCAACCACTTAGCATCTGGCTGTAAGGGATAGTGAGGTAAATTGATGGCGAGGTAGATAAAGAACGGCAGATCTTTGTTATCGTAGATAAAGCGACGCGACTTCTCGATCAGGCTGTCCTGAAAGAAATAGCCGTCTTCGTAGACCTCTTTTCCATTCTCCCAAAGGTCATGGTAATTGGGTCCACTCCAATAGAAAAAGTGCGAGTAATTATCGATACATCCCTCCATGTGACCAAAGGTGTATTCAAATCCCTGATCCTTCGGCCGACGCCCTTGATCCTTTCCTAAATGCCATTTACCGATGTGCGCCGTCGCGTAACCTTCGGCTTTTAACATTTCGGCGATCGTAACCTGTTCAGGAGGTAGACCGCCTACCCTACCCGCGTTTCCTGTAAGACCTGCACCTGACGGAGACTTTCCAGTAAGCAGTGAAGCCCGCGAAGGCGAACACACCGAGGACCCCGCATAGAACTGAGTAAAGCGAACTCCGTTCTCCGCCATGCGATCGAAATTGGGCGTGTAGAGATCTTTTGCTCCGTAACAGTTGAGATCGAGGGTGCCTTGGTCGTCGGTCATGATGACGACGACGTTGGGGCGGTCGGCTACCGCCATAAGACAACCGCAGGCCAAACCAATTAGTATCAAAATTTTACTCTTCATCTTAGTCTTCTTCTTTCTCTAAATTTCATCGCAGCGAAAGCAGCTCCTACAAAGTCCACGGTGTCACCACCGTGGCTACATTAATCCAGTTTCGGCAAATACTTCACCCCATAATCTTTCGGTAACGGTGTCACGTGATTCTCTTCTGCCCAGGAATCCCACTTGGCGCTTAAGCGTGTTACTACGTCGTGATAATTTTGGGATACATCAATTCCTTCAGTGCGAACGGTGGTCATATCATACAATTCCCAAGGTTGGTATTTCAAAGCGACCAGTTTCCAATTCCCTTCCCGAATGGCGCGATTACTCTCGTGCTCAAAATAGAGGGTTCGCATTTCCGCTTCCTCAGAGTTTAGTTGTTCGATCAAATCCTTGCCGGGCATGGGTAGTTGTCCTTCATACTCAACACCACTTGCCCTGACGATCGTCGGCATAAGATCAATAATGTGAGTAGGTTCGTGATATAAATCGCCTGCGTTATCGGATAATTTCGCAAGCCAATGCACGATTCCTGGAGAGTTGATACCGCCCTCGTAATTATAATGCTTATACATCCGCCATGGCGTGTTCGAAACATTCGCCCAGGCTGAGCCTACGCTATGAAAGGTTCCAGCCTTACCCATGGCATTCAGGTCTTTGTGCAAATGATTAATGTTGCTTGATCGCTCATCAAATCCCTTCCAGTCCCACTCGGCGCAAGCGCCGTTATCGGAGAGAAATACGATCAAGGTATTTTCAAATTCACCGTTCGCTTTAAGATCCTTCAAAACACGTCCGATCTGCTGATCCATGCGATCGATCATGGCAGCAAAGATCGCCATTCGCCGAGCCAAGTCTTCCTTTCGACCCGGTTCATCAATAGCATCCCAAGCCGGATTGTATTCTGTTTCGGTTTCACCGTAGTTCCACCAAGGCGACCGGCCACTTAATTCAGTCGAGGCATCAACGATACCTAACTTTTTCATTCGGTTCAGACGCTCTTCCCGAAGTTTATCCCAACCGTCTAAATAACGGTCCACGTACTTCGCGATGTCTTCCTCTGGAGCGTGTAGCGGAAAGTGCGGTGCCGGATGTGCAAGATAGAGGAACCATGGTTGATCCGGTGTCTCGCGAGCCATGTCTAGAAAATCCAGGGCATGATCCGTGATGGCATCCGTTGCATAGAACTCACCTTCGGCATACTGCCTGGCCTTTCGACCTTCTGGTTTTCTAAGAATATGATCAGGATCGAAGAAGCGTTTCGCACTGGTGAGCGTGCCATAGAACTCCTCAAAGCCATGTTGCGTCGGATCGTCCGTACCCAGATGCCACTTACCCGCAATAAAGGATCGATAACCAGTGGGCTTCAAAACTTCCGCGATCGTTTGAGCCTGTTCAGATACGCGACCTCGATAACCCGGTCGCTTAAGATCGATGGTCATATGCCCCAGGTCGACCTTATGAGGATATTGCCCCGTCAGGATACTGGCACGGGACGGACAGCATCGGCCGGTATTATAGAACTGAGTCAGCCGAACGCCATTCGCAGCCAAGCTGTCCAAGTTGGGCGTGTCGATTTCGCCACCGTAACAACCTAGGTCACTGTATCCGAGGTCGTCGGCAACGATGAGGAGGATGTTGGGCTGAGAAGCAATGAGCGGAGAGGTAAGAGCAAAGAGGTAAAAACAACTGAATAAGCGGCAGAGCAGGGATGCTCTGGCCCTACCACCCAAAAATACTTGAAAATGGGTAGGGCCATTGCGTCCTCGCAATGCCGGTTTACAGCTGAAAACCATCAATACTCCCGGGTGTGTTGTGCTTCGACGAGTTTATCGAGTTCGGCGGCTAGGCGCTTCACTACATTCTGATTCTTCTTCCAGAGGTTGGTGGTCTCCTGAGGATCCTTTTCCATGTCGTATAATTGACCGGTGGGATCGTTCGGACCAGGCTTCACTGCTTTATAAGCGGCGCTGAATCCATCGGAGAAACCTCCGGAACCCAGGCCATTGATGTATTTCCATTTACCGGAGCGGATGGCAAAATGGCCTCGGGCAGATTGGAGGACTAGAGGAGCGCGCGCGCTGGTGTTCTTTACCTCATTGCCTTTGAGGGCTTCAAGAAATGAAAAGCTATCAGGACCTTCATCTTCCTTCAACGCTCGGCCCGTAACATCGGCCATGGTGGCTAGAACATCGGTAAAACAAATGGTCTGGTCAGCTACTGATCCGGCTTCAACCTCACCGGGCCAACGCACGATAAAGGGCATACGGTGTCCGCCTTCATAAGCGTCCCCCTTCATTCCGCGCATACCACCGGTTGAGGCGTGGTCGTATCGCTCCGTATCTTTGTCATACCATACGGGTCCATTATCAGAACTGAAGATGACCAAGGTCTCTTCCTTCATCCCAGATTGCTCCAACGCTGTCAGCACGCGGCCAATCATGTAGTCGACCATCGCGGTGAAGTCACCATACATATTGTTGGTCAACCCATGGAACGCCGGCGATGGCAACCAAGGTGTGTGGGGTGCAGGATAAGCAAGGTAAAGAAATAGAGGTTTGCCCGTATCTTCACGAGCATGGTCACGAATCACGCCCACGGCTTCATCAGTGAAGCGCGGCAATACATCCTCTAATTGTAAGTTTGGAGAAATACCCCCTTCACGCCAGAAGGCTCCTTGGATCTTTGTCCATCCGTCATCGCTGTAGTTATTGTCGATCCGATCGATGGGCGGAACCAGGGCCCGGTCTCCATCGATGTAAAAGTAAGGAGGAATATCCGTAGAGGCCCGAATCCCAAAGAAGGTATCAAACCCTACATCGACCGGTCCACCGGGCAGGGGGTTTTCGTAGCCATTTTCTTCAAAACCCAAATGCCATTTCCCGACCATGGCCGTGCTATAGCCTTGTCCTCTTAAAAGAGAAGGAACCGTGGTTCGCTCTGGATCGATCAAGCCATGCTGGGGCCATTTTGAATAATCAATCCGGTAAGGTAGTTGCCCGGTCATTAAGCCGTAGCGCGATGGGTGACAGAGAGAGCCAGCCGAATGAGCATCGGTAAAGCGCATGCCTTCTGCGGCGAGCTGATCAAGATGCGGTGTAGGGATCTTCGAGTCCGGATTGTAACTCTTCAAGTCGCCGTAGCCAAAATCATCCACCAGTATGATGAGCACGTTGGGGTCTTTTGCGTTTAGCCCGCAGAAGAACAGAAAAGAAATTAGGGTAATAATTAAGCTTCTAGTCATGGGTAGTTCTTTTGAGTGAATGCGATCGTGCATTCATTTGAGACAGATTACGATCCAAAGGCATGTTGAGGGATCGGCAAAGACTAAAATACAAATAATGGCTCTGGGTGAATAGTTTTGCCAGCGACTTCAATTGTCCTAAGTAAAATACCCCTATGCTTAGACATCTATCTACCCTGTATCGTTGCCTTCTACTCCTTAGCCTGACCTGGGCTGGAGCATCCCACGCAAAGTCTCCCAATATTCTCTTTATTTTTGCCGATGACCACACCATCCAGGCGATCGGCGCCTACGAGTCCTGGCTGCAAGACTTTGCTCAAGCGCACGACCTAACGCCCAACCTCGATCGCTTGGCTGAGCAAGGAGCGATCTTCGACAACAGTTTCTGCGGCAATTCCATCTGCGGCCCAAGCCGAGCCACCATTCTTACCGGCAAGCATAGCAACGCCAACGGGTTTTATGGAAACAATGCTGAGCTGAAACCAAAGGATGGATTTGATGGAAGCCAATGGACCTTCCCTAAGGAACTGCAAAAGGCCGGTTACAATACAGGGGTTTTTGGTAAATGGCACCTAGGCAGTGAGCCGACTGGCTTTGACGAATGGAAAGTCATCCCAGGACAGGGCAGTTACTACAATCCCGATTTCAGGACTCCCGATGGCATGATTCAAGTCCAAGGCCATTCCACCCAAGCCATTACCAATTTGAGTATCGAGTTCCTTAAAAAGCAAAGTGACGACTCGCCCTTTCTCCTTATGTGTCAATTCAAGGCACCCCACCGTACCTGGATGCCCGATACAGACCAGTTCGATTACCTACGAGACGCAGTCATCCCAAAACCGGATACCCTCTACGATATTTACGAAACACGCTCCTCCCCACTCTGGCATCAGGAAATGGAAATCGGACGTCACATGCAATACGAGCATGACCTGAAGATCAATCCACCGCTTGTCACTTACGATATTCAGAATCCTCACTACAAGCGCCTCACTCCTGAGCAACGAAAAGCATTCGACGCTTTCTATGGTCCTCGCAACCGCAGCTTCGAAGCAGCCAACCTGACTGGCCTCGAACTCCTTGAATTTAAATACGAAGAATACATCAAGGACTACCTCCGCTGCATCAAAGAGATCGATGACCAAGTCGGACGGTTGCTTGCTGCACTCGACGAATCGGGCATGGCCGACGATACCCTTGTAATCTATTCCGCAGACCAGGGATTCTACCTGGGTGAGCATGGCTGGTTCGACAAGCGCTGGATGTATGAAGAATCACTCCGCATGCCCCTCATCGCTCGCTGGCCCGGCAAGATCAAACCGGGATCGAAACCCGAAGCCCTCGTTCAGAACATCGACTACGCTCCGACCTTCATGGAGGTAGCCGGCCTCAAGTCACCGAAAAACCTGCACGGTGAATCCATGGTATCTATTCTCAAAGGAAAGACACCCTCCAATTGGCGCGAGAGCATCTATTACCGGTATTACGAATACCCTGGACCGCACATGGTGGCCCGCCACAGAGGCGTTCGCGATGATCGTTACAAACTCATGCATTTCTACGTCACCGACGAGTGGGAACTTTTCGATCTCGAGGAGGATCCTCAAGAGATCAACAACGTCTATGAGAACTCGGACTACCAGGGAATCGTCAAACGCTTAAAGAAGACCCTGGCCCAACACGAGAAGACCTACGACGTTCCGAATAAGGATCCGTTTTGATCAGAGAAAAGGTAGGGCCATAGCTTCCAGCTATGCCGATCACGACGTTTCGATACAACGGCACCGCGAGGACGCGCTTGCCCTACCCGATTACCTTTGGAGAATTCTAAACTGGCCAAACTAGCTCAACCTGTTTGATCTAAATACACCTTCACCTGTGTACCCCTAATGTTTGT
>CALJGU010000246.1 GCA_938075565.1 uncultured Opitutales bacterium
GGATTGTTGAAGGCGCGCGCGTTTGTGCGTAACTGAGACAATTAGGACGGAACACTCGTCATGTCAGGCCGAGCATGTGAGCAAAAAGCCCACCTTCATTATCCAATGTGTTCCTGCAGTTTGTACGTGTTTTTCTCTAAAATTATTTTGGTCACATGCGGTCAAATAGTCGAATCAAAGGTATTCCTTCTGGCTTAGCCATACCGCAAAGAACGGATTCGCAACCTGGTAGGTTTTGCGATACTTGTAGACTATCCTTCTGTCCAGAAGCCGATTCACTGCCTTAGTGATGGAGCTGGATTGGGCGACTCCGCTGGTTTCCTTAAATAACTTTGAGTGAATCGATTGTCCGCCTGTTTTCACCAAGCTGACCAGGCAGCGTCGTTGAACATCCGTGAGTTCGGAAACGGTATCCTCGTAGCTGATACGCTCCAGGGTAAAGATCCTTTCAAGTGCACGCGTGATGGTATCCTTATTGATGGTGTCCCCTTCCTCACTGGCTTCCCACAAGGCCCAGCACAGTTGTTGAACATCTCCGGTAATTTGAATTCCCAATTCTGCAATGTCTTTGAACAGATCGGCATCCGTCTTACGATTTCCGTATTCAAAGTGCTTGGTTAGGAAGGCTTCAAATTGTTCGAGGTGTAACGGCTCCAGTTCGAGCGTGATGGCACTTTTGAAAAAGGCGCTGTCCGGATCGTTGAAGATCATCCGCATCTTACTTCGAATGCTACCTGAAAATACATAGGGAAGATCTTCGTGGTGCTGAATTTTGCCACGCATCAACGCCAAAGCCTTTTGAGGATCCTCAACTCTCAGGACATCCTGGAATTCATCAAACACCACAATCAATGGATCTCGTTTATGGCCGGCCAACAATTGATCCAGGACATCCTCCAGGGTTTGCATGGATTGGGATCGATCCACCGCAAGTCCCACAGACGGTGTTCCGGTGATTGGATCGAAGCTTACCGAGGGTCGTAGTTTGGCGAATAGTTGAATCGCCTGCTGCAAAAAGCCATGGGCGTGCCCCAGCTTGATGTATGCTCGCCCAATTCGCTCACCAATTTCTGCTACCGTATTTACGGCTAGAAGATCTACATACAATAAGTGCTGTTTGGGTAGTGTGTTCGCTGTTCTCAGAATGATGGATGTCTTTCCAACGCGACGTTGGCCGATAACGGCTACATTGTGGCCGCTCTCAATAGATTGTCTTAATAAAGCCTCATGTTCCGGCCTGGGACAATAGTCCTTACCGTCTACAACTCTTCCGAATGTGAATGGGTTTTTCATTGTTACGCTAGTCAGCGTAACGCTGACTAGCGTACTTTCAAGATAAAAGTTACGCCAAGTGGCGTAACGCTATATAGCGTATATTTTTCGGCATGGAGCCAGAAACCCCGCAAAAGGTCTTGGTTTTCAAAGGATGGAGCTCTAATTTCGCCTCTTTATTCTCAAGCAGATTAACCATGATCAAAACAATCATCCTTCCTTTTTTTAGTTTCTGGCTTTTGTTGGCTGGAACAAATGCCGCTCTTGCCAGTGCCGACTGGACCGATATCGCCGATGCCGATCTCCACCTCATGGGCAATTATGTAGGTGAGTGGTACGATGCTCCTGAGAAGTCATACCAGGATATCAATCCTACCCTCTCCGCTCAGGTCATTAATGTAGATGTGGGGGTTTATGATGTGAAGTTCTTGCAGAACCTGGATCGTAGGGCCGATCCCTACCACATCGCAAAGGGTGCCTCTCTTTACGAAGGGTCGATTAACTACGGCCAGAATGGCTGGTCACTGAAAGTGGATGAGAACGGACTTACCGGTTATGGGGACGTTTATGGGAAGGTAGCAAAATTTAAACTGAAACGCGTTGAGCTCGAATCACCCACCTTAGGTAAAAAAGTGCCCAAAGGTGCTAAGGTTCTCTTCGATGGTTCTGATATGGATGCCTGGGTTCACACCGATGGCCGCCCCATGACTTGGACGCTCACCGAAGAGGGTTATATGGAGATCAACCCGAGTAAGTATCACAGAGGCGCGATGCCTCCCATTGGTGGTCCCATCATGACCAAGGATACTTTCAAAGACGTTCGCTACCACATGGAGTTTCGTTATCCGGTGGAGCCAGGTCTTACCGGCCAAGGCCGTGGAAATAGCGGACTCTTCTTCCAGGGAAGTGACGTCGCGGTGGCCTTTGAGGTGCAGATCCTTAATAGCTACGGACTCGGCGGTTACTGGAACGAGTGTGGAGGCCTTTATCGTCTGGTGGCGCCAAAAGTCAACGCCGCTCGCCCTCCCCTTCAGTGGCAGACCTACGATGTGGAATACAAAGCTGCTCGTTTCAAAGATGGGGAGTTGGTTAAACGACCTCGCATCACCGTACGGCATAACGGCGTGCTTATCCACAACGACCAGGAGCTCTTCCATGCGACTCAGCACCTTGAAGCCAGCAGATCCAACCTGCCTCCTCAGGAACCAGGTCCCATCATGCTGCAAGATCACAGCAACCGCATCCAGTTCCGCAATATCTGGATAGAAGAGCTGTAGGTTCAGGATATTATTAAAGGCACCTATTCGCAGCCCTGCCATGACCGAGCTACAAGATTCAGACTCGGTTTCGGACTGTCCTGAATCGGATGTGGTCACCGTTGTTTGGCCGCCGGTCAATCGCATCCTCTTCCGGTTTGTATTTGTCTATGTGGTTTTGTTTTTGGGTAGTTTTTCGGGAGGCTATGCTCCACTGTCGTTGCCCATAATATATCTTTTCGGAGCACTATGGAGTGGCATTATACCTTGGGTTGCTAACTCCATTTTGCAGGTACCGCCTCTGCCAGTGCATTCAGATGGAGACGGCCTGGGTCATTGGATCATGATGGTTGGTTGTGGAGTCTTGGCCGTAGTTGCCACCTTGATTTGAAGTGTCCTCGACAGGCGGCGAATGAATTACGTTACCCTTCATGTATGGTTTCGAGTCTTGCTGCGCTATACACTTGGGATATCTATGTTTACCTACGGTGTGGTTAAGATCTTCCACCTTCAGATGCTTCCACCGCATCTGTCCAAACTGGTGCAGTCCTATGGTGATTCTTCTCCCACGTCATTGCTCTGGATATTCATGGGCTCGTCGGCTGCCTATTCCGCATTTACAGGATTGGTCGAGTTGCTGGGCGGTCTGTTGCTTTTCAATCGTCGGTCAGCGACTTTGGGAGCACTGATCAGCTTCGGTGCCATGGCCCATGTGGTTGCATTGAATTTGAGTTTCGATGTGTCGGTCAAGATTTGGTCGATGAACTTATTAGCCCTTTCGGTTATTCTGATCGCGCCGGATTTCCGTCGATTGGTCGATGTATTGATTCTCAATAGGCCGAGTAAGAAGTTTGAATTCCCTCCGCTCTTTAAGACTAAAAAGAAAGCCCGCATCTGGTTTGGTATCGGAATGGCATGCCTGACCATCACGCGTGGCCTTCGGCTGTTCGGAATGGTCAATGCTCGCGGGAATTCTTACAATCGAACTCCGGTCGCCATCTATGGTATCTATGAGGTCGAAACGTTTTCATCCAATGGCACACTCCTGCTTCCGCTGCTAACGGATGAAATTCGTTGGCGTACGCTCATCATCGAACGCTCTGGATTAGCGACCATTCGTTTCATGAATGATGTAAACGAGGACTACCTGACCAGTATCGATACCGAAAACGGCACCGTCTCCTTCATCCCCAATTTCGACGAATCCATAACGACGGCCGGAGGGACCCGACAGGCCTACCACCCTGGGCAGATCGAAAGGCGTTTTGAAAGAGCCATTGAAAGGAATCCCAATTAAGGACGCACACTTGAGTACTCCCGATTAGAAGACGAACAGCTCCATCTTGCAGGTAGTTGGCAGGGCAATGACATAGATGTTCGTTTTCGAAGACTTAATGAAACCCAATTCCTTTTATTGAACCGGGGCTTTCATTGGATTCAGGAGTATCCGTTTTTTCGCTAGCCCCAGAATGTAACACAAGTGGTTAGGTTTAATGTTTCGTGATCTAAGTCATAGTGACAGCACAGTCTTTAGCCTTTCACTGGTGAATAATTCGTTTTAGGAAATATTTTCTTTAAGAGGTAATTATAAACTTTTTTTAGTTGCAAAAGAAAATTATGCCTTTTTGCTCAACTTCATGAGTTCGGACGTTTTAAGCATACCCATGTTTGATTTTAGTGTTCTCCGGGAGATCCGGAAGCGCTCGGGTATGACTTTGAATGACCTGTCTGAGAAGAGTGGTGTATCCTTAGGTGTGATCTCAAAGCTCGAGCGCAATCAGACTCAGGCTGAGGTGAGCACTCTTTATAAAATCGGTCGGGTATTTGGCATGCGCGCTACTGATATTCTTACTTTGGCTGAGGCACCTATTTCTAATAAGAAGCAAGCGCAGTCCTACGAATCGGAAGGGTTTCAGTTTGATTCCATCCAATACGGGAAGGCGAAGTGCATCGTCGCGAGTGCTAATGAAGGAGCCAAGATTTCCAAGCCTGAAGTGCACCACGATGATCACGAGATCTGTTGGGTGCTTAAGGGATCCATTCGACTCACCCTTCCGCAGGAGGCCCATGTGCTAAATTCCGGAGAATCCATTCAATTCGATGCCATCCAGGAGCATGCTTATGAGGCATTGGCCGATAGCCAGATCATGATTGTTCACCTACTTAAAGATAAAAGATTTTAATCCATTTACTAAATACAGCTTATGAAAATCAACACTACCCTTTCACCTGCTGACCTTAGCCCAGCGCTTGCTCGCTTCTGGGAATTGTCCGGTCAAAAAATTGAGTCCATCGAAAAGGACTACGATGTGGCAAACGGCGCTCCCGTGTTTACTCGAAATGGCAAGTACACGGCCATGGGTTGGACGGAGTGGACCGAAGGTTTCGTCTATGGATCTTCTTTCCTCCAGTATGATGCAACCGGAGACGAGTCGTTCCTGGAGATTGGTAAGAAACACACGGTGGGTCGTATGGCCAGTCACGTCAGCCACGTGGGTGTTCACGACCATGGATTCAACAACTTGAGCTGCTACGGCAACTGGTTGCGTTTGATCCGCGAAGGGAAAATCGAAGGCACTAAGGGTGATATCGATTTTTGTGAATTGGCTTTGAAAGTAAGTGGCGCGGTTCAGGCATCACGCTGGTCTACCACTCATGAAGGTGGAGGATATGTTTACTCCTTTAACGGTCCCCATAGTTTATTTGTGGATACAATCCGTAGCTGTCGGATCCTTATGGTCGCTCACGCTTTGGGGCACACGCTCATGGGTGAGAATGATGCTCCCAACAGTTTGTTAGAGCGTGGAGTTCAGCACATTAACGCAACCGCCAAGTACAATATCTTTTATGGCGAAGGTCGCGATAGTTACGACGAGTGGGGCCGCACCGCGCACGAAGCAGTATTCAACACTAACGATGGCCGCTTCCGTTGCCCCAATGCGCAGCAAGGTTTCAGTGGGTTCACCACCTGGACCCGTGGATTGAGCTGGGCCATGGTTGGATTCGCTGAAGAGCTGGAATTTATCGATACCCTGGATGATGCGGCCTTTGCCGAGCTGGGTGGAAAAGATGCTTTCGAAGAAACCTGCCTCAAGGGTGCCAAAGCGACTTGCGATTGGTTTATCGCAAATACTCCCACGGATGGTATTCCTTACTGGGATGGAGGGGCGCCAAACTTGCATCGGCTGGGTGACTTCAAAAATGAAGTTTCTAATCCCTACAACGATTGGGAGCCGATCGACAGCACCGCTGCTGCGATAGGTGTCCAAGGTCTTCTGCGACTGGGGCGCTACCTCGGGCTCGATTCCGAGGATGGCAAACGCTACTGGCAGGCGGGTCTCACATCTATGCAGTCCATGCTGTCCGCCCCCTACCTCAGTGAAGACGAGAACCACCAAGGTCTCCTACTCCACTCTATTTATCACCAACCCAACGGATGGGACAATGTGCCGGAAGGTCAGAAGATTGCCTGCAACGAATCCAGCCAATGGGGCGATTACCACATTCGTGAAGCAGCACTCTACTTGCAGCGCATCATCAACGACGAACCCTACTACACCTTTTTCGGATGTCTGTAAGCCTCGATAATCTTTGTGTTCACACCATCACGACCAAGCCTTGGGGTTTGGATACGGCTGCCCGTAAGTATGCCGCGGCTGGTGTAAAGGGAATGTCTATCTGGCGGGACGCTGCTCAGGCTTTCGATGGTAGCATTAAGGCTGCCGGGCAAATGGTCCGGGACGAAGGTATAGATATTGTGTCCTACGTTCGTGGTGGATTCTTTTCAGCTCTCGAGGCTTCGGATCGCCAAAAGGCCATTGATGAAAACAAAATCATCATTGATGAGGCTGCCGAACTGGAAGCACCCCTGATCGCATTGGTAGTCGGTGCTACTCCTGGACAATCACTTTTCGAATCTCGTCAGCAAATCACGGATGGAATTGCCGCAGTGCTGCCCCATGCAGAAGCGGCTGGAGTGAAGCTCGGAATAGAACCGCTTCACCCGATGTATGCCGATAGCCGTAGCGCGGTTACAACCATGGCTCAATCGAATGCCATTTGCGACGCGATCAATCACCCATACCTGGGAATAGCTTTGGACGTCTTTCACGTTTGGTGGGATGATCAACTGGAAGAGCAGACTCGCATTGCTGGCGAAAAGGAACGCTTATTTGCCTTCCATATCTGCGACTGGAAAGACCAGCCGGAGGACATGCTCAATGACCGCGGTCTTATGGGTGAAGGCGTTATCGATATTCCTCAAATCCGTTCCTGGGTCAACGCGTCAGGGTTTTCCGGATACGAAGAAGTAGAAATATTTTCCAATAAATACTGGGCCATGGATCAGGACCAGTATCTCGAAATGATTAAAGAAGCATATTTAAAAACCGTTTAATAAAGGAATCACAGTTATGAAAACACACACAGTCGGAATCATCATGAACGGCGTCACAGGACGCATGGGTAAGAATCAACACTTGCTTCGTTCAATTTGTGAAATCATCAAGCAAGGAGGCGTTCAAGTTAGCCCTACCGAAAGAATTATGCCCGATCCTATATTGGTCGGTCGTAATGAAGTTAAGCTCAAGGAGTTGTCGGCGGAGTCTGGTGTTGAAAAATGGACTACAGATCTGGATAGCGTGATGAGCGACCCAGCTTACCCTGTTTACTTTGACGCACAAACAACCCTGCGTCGTGCCGATGCGGTTAAAGCTGCAGCAACTGCCGGCAAACATGTGTATTGTGAAAAACCAACTGCGGTAGATACAAAGACTGCCGTTGAACTTCACAACTTCTGTGTAGAAAAAGGCGTGAAGAGTGGTGTTGTTCAGGACAAACTTTGGTTGCCTGGTCTGGTTAAGTTTCAACGGGCCGTGGAAAACGGTTTCCTCGGTCGCATCTTTGCAGTGACTGGAGATTTCGGCTACTGGGTATATGAAGGGGACACGATTCCAGCTCAACGCCCATCCTGGAATTACCGCAAAGAAGATGGTGGAGGCATGATGATCGATATGCTCTGCCACTGGCGCTATGTTTTGGACAATCTTTTTGGTCCTGTAAAAACAGTCATGAGTCGCGGAGCAATCCACATTCCTGAACGTGTGGATGAGTTGGGTAAAAAATATAAAGCTACTGCGGATGATGCTGCCTACTCCATGTTCGAGATCGATGGTCCCGACGGAGAAATTGTGGTTAACTTCAACTCCTCCTGGGTTACCCGGGTGCGCAGGGATGACCTTCTTACGCTTCATGTAGATGGAACTAAGGGTTCCGCTCTCGTTACCTTGCGTGATTGCTACATCCAGCACTACAGCAATACACCGAAACCTATTTGGAACCCTGATATCGATCAGCCTATCGACTTCTATGACGACTGGTCCAAGGTACCAGATCAGGAAATCTACGACAATGCTTTCAAAGTGCAGTGGGAACTATATCTAAGACACATTGTTTTGGATGAGCCCTTCCGCTGGACTCTGCTTGAAGGAGCCAAGGGTGTGCAACTAGCTGAGCTCGGTTTACAGAGCTGGGAAGAGCGTAAGTGGTTGGATGTAGAAGACTTAACTTAATTTCATAAAAAATGAAAACTGCGATTGTTACAGGAGGTTCAAGAGGAATCGGCTTTGGAATAGCTTCCAAACTGGTAGACGAAGGCTGGAATGTAGTCATCAACGGAATGCGCCCTGAAGAGGGCGTGTCCGATGCGATGGATGCATTGAAAGCCAAGGGCGTCGAAGTGGCCTATGCTCGCGGAGACGTGGGTTCAACCGAGGGGCGAGCTCACATTGTTGAAGTGGGACGCAAGCTAGCCAACGGATCAGTGAACCTCCTCGTAAACAACGCGGGTATTGGTTCACCAGGACGTCTGGATTTATTGGAAGCCAAGGAAGAGAACTTTGATTTGGTTCTAGGAACCAATTTGCGGGGACCCTTTTTCCTCAGTCAGGCTGTTGCCAACGACATGGTGAAAGCGAAGGAGGCAGACGACTCCTTCCAAGGAACCATCGTGAACATTACTTCGATTTCCTCCACCGTGGTTTCGACTAATCGGTTAGATTACTGCATCGCAAAAGCAGGCCTCAGTATGATGACCCAGGGCTTTGCTGCTCGACTCGGCGAATACGATATCCCTGTTTACGAAGTTCGTCCCGGTGTGATCAAAACTGACATGACCGCCGGCGTAACCGACAAGTATGACAAGTTGATCGAGGATGGACTCTGCGTGACCAAACGCTGGGGTTACCCGGATGATATTGGTAAAGCGGTAGCGTCTCTATCCAGAGGCGACTTCCCCTACTCCACCGGTCAGGTGATTATGGTCGATGGCGGGTTGACGATGTCGCGGTTGTAGGAATTTCGTAATCCTCCTCCTACTTAGACTTCTACTTTTGGTGGCAATGTTGCCAGCTCTTTAGACGAAGCTGTAGGAGCGGCTTTATGTCGCGATCCTCTCAACGATTTATTCAAAATCGAGTAAGAATCTGAGCCTATGCATAAGGCTACCAATACGGACCTTCTCACAGCCTAAATGCAATCGGGGGATAAACCCCCTCCTACAATTCTAGGATCTCTATATTCCGAAACTCTGCTCCATGGCTTTCCGCTTGGATGGAGATGGTCCCTTCTGAAAGAATCGTACCATCATTCAACTGAGGTTCGATGTAACGAAGCACTTCGTTGCCATTGATGTAGTGGATGATTTCTCCGGGGCCGTTCACATGCACTTCGATTTGAACCCATTCATCCCAGGGATAGGTTTTGGAGGTCGAGCTGGTGCAATGTTGTTCGCGTAGTTTTCCATCGAATACTACGTGAGTGCCAGGAGTGCATAGGTTACCCGTTGTGCGTTTAGCTGGCGGATCTCCTCCGAGTATCTGCATTTCAATGCTATCAGGGAAATCCTGATCTTTGGTCATCGACTCAGGGGTTTGCCCATGGGCCATGATACCACTGTTTCTTAGGGCCCAACCGGGACCTCCTTCTAATTGCTCTCCATAAAAACGATACTCCATGCGAAAGCGGTAACTGGAGAAGGTGCCGTTATAGAAAATATGGCCGAATTGTTTATCGAATGCGTCAAAGCCATCGTAGCTGGTTTTCAGTAAGCCATTTTCGACACGAAATATGTTTTCCGGATTTTCCCCGACATCGTAGCCGGTCACTTTTATCGTCCAGTCGTTGAGGTCTTTCCCGTTGAACAACGATTGCCACTGTTTTCCATCTGTATTCAATTCACGGATGCGGATATTTTTCCAGGCGACCGAGAGTGTTCCAGGATCTACATCTTTGCGATGGACTTGAAGGCCTATGAAACCTTCCGAGTGGTTTTCGTAAATCTTTTCGTCGGTAATGTCGGAAACCTGAACTCCGTTAATCCAGGTTTGGATTCGAGGACCATTGGCCAAGATGCGGTAGCGATTCCAGTCATCATTATTAAAGCGTTCGTGTCGGATCAGTTGATCCTTGGGTGTCATCCAACCACCGGCGCGTTCCCCATAGACGTAGCCTGATTCACCTGGAGATTGTTCAATCTCAACCTGAGGTCCATAGACGCGTTCGATGGTATTGTCGTCTACCTCTTCCCAACGGGCCTTGGAACGAATTTGTACGCCGGAATTCATGGGGTCATTCAACTTCACATCGAACTCGAGCTCGAAGTCAGCGTATAAATCCCAAGTGGACAGAAAGGTGTTATGCTCGGGTCCGTTGATGCCTATGATTGCACCATCCTGAATTTCGTAACTGGCTCCACCACCGCGGATGGTCCAACCGTCGAAGTTCTCGCCGTTGAATAGGTTGACCCAACCGGCGTCGGATTTGCCGGTCGATGTTTGGGCGGTTTGTTTATTTTCCGTAGTGCTGCAAGCAGCCGTCAGGAGACCAACAAGGAGTAGAGTGACCAGGTTTTTCATGATAAAATTTTGGGGGATTAGTTTCCGGTTTCTTCCCACCAGCCACCCGGGGGTGACCAATTCGGATCGAGTACCTCGGCGTGCTGCTTTTCGAGTGCCGGTTTGTCCACAAGACGAGTCTTACGACGTTCCGCTTCGAAAAGCTGGCTGCTGAAATTAGGGTTGGGAGCAGGGAATTTTGCATCCACTTCTTCCGTCCACGCTAGCAACTTTTGCAGGAGCTCCTGTTCGAGATCCGGGTAGTTACCAGCCAGGTCAACATGTTCTCCTGGATCATTTTCCAGATGGTAGAGCTCAATGTGCCGGTCTTCGTGATAGTAAATCAGTTTCCAATTACCTTCCCGGATGACGGTTGAAGGATCTCCACGTTGATTGCTGTAGTGAGGGTAATGCCAAAACAAGGCACGGTCTTTTATCTCCTTTCCGGCGAGCAACGGCATAAGGCTGACGCCGTCCATGTGTTGTTGAGGCATGAGAGGAATTCCGACCAGGTCCAAGAGGGTTGGGAAAAAGTCAGTACCGGTTACGGGTGTATCGATGGTCGAACCGTTCATCGGACTGCTCGGCCATTTTATGAAGTAGGGCTCGCGAATTCCGCCTTCAAACTGGCGGCCTTTGCCTCCTCGATAAGGGAGATTGGATGTTGCTTTGCCATCTCCAGCAGAAACACCTCCGTTATCGCTGGTGAATACAACGATGGTATTGTTGGCGAGACCCAGTTCGTCGAGTGTGTCCAGAACTTGACCAACGGCCGAGTCCATGGCTTCGACCATGCCACCATAGACCGGGTGGTCTTGCACTTGTCGCACCGGTGAAGTGCGATCGATGAGAAAGCGCTCGGTTGGTGCAGGTTGGGCTGCTGCTTTTGCACGGTACTTGTTCCAAAGAGCCTCGGTTGTCTGGAGAGGTCCGTGCACCATGTAGAATGACAAGTAAGCAAGAAAAGGTTCGTCCTTGTGCTCGCGAATGAATTTTTCTGTTTCATCTCCCAGCCGGAGTGGAAGGTATTCTCCCAAGGGTCCGCTTTCCATCCGAGGGTTTGAATAAGGCGAAAAATAGCCTCCGGGAGGTGAACCTTTGTGGTGACCGCCTATGTTGATGTCGAAACCATGATCGTCCGGGTGCGAGCCCTCACCTCCCAAGTGCCATTTCCCAGCGAAGAATGTGGTATAGCCAGCCGCCTGAAATGCTTCTGCCAAGGTGGTGTCGTTGTGATCCAAGTTGTGGTTGTAGATGGCCGGGAGCATCGGGGTGTTTCGCTTCCACTGCTCACCCATAGCAGCACCGATCCATTCGGTGATGTCGATACGTGCCGGATATTTACCCGTCATAATACTTGCTCGCGAAGGGCTGCATACTTGGCAAGTGGCGTAGCCGTTGGTGAAGCGAACCCCTTCGTTGGCAATGCGATCAATGTTCGGGCTTTCGTAGAAGGTGCTGCCTTCCACGCTCAAGTCGCGTTTGCCCAAATCATCGGCTAGGATGAACAGCACGTTGGGACGGTCCATTT
This sequence comes from uncultured Opitutales bacterium, assembly GCA_938075565.1. Classification (GTDB taxonomy): domain Bacteria; phylum Verrucomicrobiota; class Verrucomicrobiia; order Opitutales; family UBA2995; genus UBA2995. Next base: position 11,952 of record CALJGU010000246.1, read on the forward strand.
TTTGGGCGTAGCCGAGAGTTCCAACGGTAACAAAGAGAAAGAAGAGGCTTAGGATTTTCATATGCGGAAAAGTGAGGAGTGAATCTTTATATTGAATGGGGTTCAAGGGGGATCTGATTCTAGTTTCTAAACTCTAGGAGGGGGTTTATCCCCCGATTGTTCGAGTATCTACCAAGCGATCGGGGGATAAACCCCCTCCTACAATTATTCACCATTAGGCTGGTTCCAGTTGAGAAATCAAATCTTCTGTTGGCTCAATCCCTATTCCTGGTGAGTCAGCTACGGTATAAGCACCTTCAGAACACTTAAGTCCGTCAGTAATCAGGCCGGTGTTTCGATTAAAAATGGAATGTTGAAACTCATGGCCGATCAATCCCTCCATGGCCAGACCCGTTTGCAAACTAGCTGCGAGAAATATTCCGGAGCCAATGGTCGCATGCGGCAATAGAGGAATTCCGCGCGAATGGGCTTCTCGCGCAATGCGAGCAAACTCGGTAATGCCTGTGTGCCCCATCTCAGGTTGAACGATATGGACCGCATTTAAGTCGAATCGGTAATTCGCATCGTAAAGCGTTCGCCATTCCTCGCCCACCGCAATTGGAGTATCCACTGCTTGAGCAATCTTAGCCAGGCCGGGCATATCTTCTGTTACGATAGGAGCCTCAGCAAACCAGAGATCGTAAGGTTGCATCGCCTGAATATTCTCAATGGCACTTTCCGGAGTATGAGCCCAATGCATGTCGCAAGAGATCTTGGCATCCGCGCCGAGCGCAGCTCTCAACTCAGACATTTCCTTCACATTGCCATCATCGGCCACGGTGGCCGCGAACTTAAAACTATTGTATCCCTTGGCCTGCCATTCCAAAGCAAATGCCACACGTTCTTCCAAGGTCGGCTTAGGCAAGCCCGATACATAACAGGGAACGGTGTCGTGCAAACGACCTCCCAATAAATCGGCAACCGATTTGCCAGCCTCTTTACCTGCAGCATCCCAGAGCGCAATATCCACGGCAGCCAAGGCGTCCAAATAAAACCCTCCGCTGTATCCACGGACCCGCATCAAATCGTAAAGAAAATCATGGATTCCAGCGGCGTCTGCTGGGTCACGACCAACAACAAAGTCGGCGACCAAGTCGGAAATGATTTCGGTCGTCGCCCGAGGGGCTACAAGTCCGTAGGTTTCCCCCCATCCAACCGCGCCCGATTCGGTTTCCACACGGACCAGAACCGTTCTGTCTTTATCCAGATAAACGGTTTTGTTTCCTTTGCGAACAAAGTAGCCTTTTTCATTTTTCTCCTCCCCTTTTCGCAAAGCCCCCAGATAGGGAGTATCACGACCAATGGTAAGAATGAAGGGCTCTACTTTGACGACCCGGCTCATACTTCCACCCGGGTCAATGGCGCTATATCAAAAAGTGCAGACAAGGAATCCAACTGTGCGGAAAGTTCTTCGTCATCGAAAGTATCAAAATCAGGCAAGGGTGCACGGACATCGCTGTTGTTAAAAATGCCGCGCCGAGTCAGCACGTATTTGGTAAGTCGCATGCGGTAAAGAAATTGGATAATAAGAAGAGGTAAGGTCTGCTGGTATAATTGCCGAGCACCGTTTTCATCACCGGAATGATAAGCATTCCACATTTTCACGTGTAGATCGGTAATCTCCGCTGCGGGCATAGCACCAAGCGCGCCACGATTCATTTCATCAATCAGATAGCGAGCACCTCCTCCGCCGATAACTCCCACCAAATGATCCGGAGCAGCATCCTGGATAGCGCTAATCCGCGGGCCTGAAGGCAGCGCTTCTTCCTTCATGTAACGAATAGCCGGGCATGCAGCTACGATTTGGCTGAGCTCTGTGGCTTCCATTTCGGCACCCACTGGAGCCGGTGCATTCTGCAAAATAATATCTACTCCCGGAGCCAACTCTATCACTGATTGGATAAAGGCCAAGGCACCCTCAACATCACCTGAGTACTGTTTTGGAATTAACACCATGGCGGCCACAACACCTATCTCATGTGCCTTACGGATGTTGGCTCCGATGATTTCAGGACCTCCATTTCCACCACCGCAAACAATTGGTAGCCGGTTGTCGTTAACTTGACTGATCGCTTTCAACAGAAGCTCCTGCTCTTCCGAAGAAAGGTGATCGTATTCACTGGCTACTCCCGGAAAAACCAAGGCACTTGCTCCGGCTTCAATACAGAATTGAGTAACCCGTTCCATTGCGGCGACATCTACCTTCCCCTCATCATCGAAGGGAGTAGGAAGGACCGGAAGGATGCCCTTTAATTTTGATGAATTCATATGTAAATGGTTACCTGTAAAGTGAAGTTAATGAAGGCTCTATTAAGGGATGAAATAGTTCGCGGGACAGTGTTTCCACTGCCTCTGATTCCCTCGCATTCTCAAATATGGATGTATTAACCAACGATTATCTTCCCCAGTTCTTTTTCGTTAAATTCAATTCCCAGTCCTGGCTTCTCCGGCACGTAGGCATAACCTGGCTCGAAGCGGATGGGTTCTTCTAAGAGTACATTGCCACGAGATCCGCCGATATCGGTCGCATCGTGGATATTGCCACCCTCCATGATCACTGCGTTGGGTGTTGCCACAGCTAAGTGAATAGAGGCGGCTACATAAGGAGGCATGCCAATGCTTACATGAGGTGACCACAATACGCCAAAGGTCTCAGCCATGTCGGCGATACGTTTGCATTCTGTGATCCCTGCCGCGCGTCCCACGTCGGGATTAACGACGTCGGCCCCTTGGTTTAAAAATAAATCGCGAAATTGAAAACGGTTCGAGTAGGTCTCTCCCACACAAACAGCAGTATCGAGTGCTTCAGCCAGCACCCCATAATTCATGGTATCCTCGGGCAACAAAGCATCTTCGAACCAGCCTATATTGCCGAGCTCGTCCAGCCGACGTCCGACTTTAATCGCTTCGTGCAACTTAAAGGCACCTAAAGAATCAATCATAACCTGACCACGGTCCCCAACGGCCTCAGAAACGGCAGCGATCTTTTCGAAGCCATCACTGGAGGATTTATTGAAGCCCATCTTCAGTGCAGTGAATCCTTTCTCGATGGATTCATGAGCTGCTTCCGCAGTCCCCCCACTCGTATAAGTAGGAATTCCATCTCGGTATTTCCCACCAAGTAGTTGGTATACGGGTACGCCTGAGAATTTCCCAAGAATATCCCAAAGCGCAATATCCACTCCGGCAATTGATTCGGTGTAAACGCCGGTAGCATAACCGCGCATACGCTGAGTGGAATACATCTTGTCCCATAGCGGGCCAATGTTTCTGGCATCTTCGCCAATGAGCACCGGAGCAAACAAATCTTTGACCATTTGCGCATGTATAGTCGGTGCGACCATCGCGTGCGCTTCACCCCAACCGATGATACCTTGGTTGGTGGTAATTTTTACCAGCATTGTCATTCGATGCCCTTGTGTCCGAGCAGGGAATGAATGATTGAGTCGATCTCCAATACCAGCTCGACCTGTTGTCTCGCCGATGGGAACCATTTCAGTAAGCTCGCCAATGGATACTTCCGGAGTGGGTGTGCTTACTATAATAGGCTCAACTTTAGTAATCAATAGCGGGCTGGTGCCTCGTTTACTCTTTTCGACTTGTTGCGCGCCCATTTTAGAAAGTGGAATCAATGAGGATGCCGCTAGCAAACCACCCATCTTGAGCAATTGTCTGCGCGATTGGGAATGGCTTTTTGTGGTTGGATGAGCCACAGCGGATCTTCTTTTTATTGTTGGAAAGCTTTAAAAAAAGCGGGCTGCCCATACTCCATGGACATCCCGCCCAAACTACAAACTAGAACTACTTAAAGTTATACCTTGGATTAGAACGAGAACGTACTCGTGAGACGGAAGTTCATTGGATTCACAATCCGCACGCGGGTTGGTGTTCCGTCACTATCCACAGAGGTGAAAACCAGATCATCATCATCCAATACGTTACGGATGTTGAGTTGAATTCTCCAATCCACCTTGTCATCAAAGATCTTTCTCTGGTGAGTAACCCACATATCGAGGTTTTTCTCGCTGGGACCGAAAATCGGTTTGGTCACATCTGGTACGGCTACTGAATCAATACCTGTGACTCCGGTATCTTCAAAGAAGCCATCTTCATAACCAATCGCTACATCATCTTCCCAACGAAAGGCACCGCCAACAGCCCAGCCCTTTAAGGCACTGTCGTCATCGAAACGGTAGTTGGTTATGATATTATAACGCCATTCACGAATTTCGTGACTACCCCGGCCATCTTGGGAGATTTCCTTCAGCAGGCGTGGCCACTGAACCGTTCGGGTCCGCTGATAGATGGTTTGCGCCGTGGATGGTTCTCCAGGTTGCGCGATGCCATCACCATTCAGGTCATCAAACCACTTAACGGTATTGGGACGGGCAACAAGGTCACCCATGGCCAACCATTCCGGTTCGCGCTGGTCAAAATACTCGCGGTATGATTGCAATACATTGGTTTTAACAACCTCCATCTGAGCCGCATTGAACGCGAAGGTCCAATTGTCAGTTGGGTTCCATACACCTTCGATTTCCAAACCTTCAGAAGCGAAGTCGGACACACCCGTAACATTGGCATTCGGGCTGTCTGAAACCGAATTGGCTGTTCCTGGACTTGGTCCGGGATCAACTGGATTCCAGTAAACTTCACGCATACCCAGAGGTGGTACGGTATAGGTATCTGCCCAATTTAGATTGTTGGGCCATAGTCTTGGATCATCCGCATCCCAGGTTTCAAATTCTTCCGCTGGCACGGTAGGATCCTTGGGTTCCTTGAACTGCAGGTTGTTACGCACACCATTGTAGAACAGACGTTCCCAGTTCGGGATCGATGCACCCCCTAAAGAGCCATCCGTCTGATTCGCAGAATTTGTTTCATACCAATTCACACGAACATAAAACCTATTGTTCGGCGCTTCGATAGAGAATCCATACTCAGTGGTTTCACCAGCTGGACTTGGGTGAGGCTGATTGAGAATAGTAATCCGCCCCGGTGAAGGAACGAAGTTTTCAGATTCACCGTAGTGACCACTAATGCCCCATCCTCCCAGAAAGTCTTCAGTGGGCAGGTGAGCAACGACACCCCAGGTGAACACGTCACCTTTAACATTATCAGTTGGATCTCCTAACGATATGGTCTCAGGTAAAGAAATGTTATCTGAGGTTTGCTCGGCCACACCTCTCCAGGAAGTAGCGTCATCTTCGCGCCAACCATAGGTAGCTACGATGTTATCTTCCCAGAAGTAACTTTGTGCAGAAATCGCAACTGACTCAATTTCCTGACTATCCAACGCGGCTCTAGTGAGCGGATCAACCAGCATCGTTGCGCTTACTTCGCGGTAAGCACCACTGTCTCCATCACGAACAGGATCGGCGTCAATATCATACATCCAAGCTCTAAATTCATTCAGACGAGGCGTGCCATCGGTGAGAACACGACTTGCAATATTTCCACCGGAAGGAATACCTGAAATAGCGGGCCCTAAGTAACGTTTACCTTGTCCACGACGGTCCCAGGAACTGGCGGTGTAATCACGGTTACGGTTGGCTTCCAGAACATTCTCAGCTTCACCTGTAATCATACTACCGTAGTTGTTTCCGGAGCGTAAAATGTCGAAAGACTGTTCAGTCAGCAAACCGGTAAATACATGGCGTCCAAGCCAGCCCATGTCACTATCTCTCAGATCCAGGTCATAGAAAGCCGTTACTCGCCAGGCTTCACGATGCGTCTCTGTTCGGCTCATGTTTTCCGTCATGGTGACATAAGGACGACGAACATAAGGATTGACCGGATCGAAAACACCTGAACCTCCGTCAGACCTGTAATAAGGCAGGAAGCTACTGGTATCGACATTGATACTGTTACCTACACGGTCACGAGAAAACAGGTCATTATTCTGTTCATCAATGGCGATCTCAATTCCTGCATTTTCGCCAAACTGATGTTCCAAGGTTACGTTAAATGCATCAAAACCTGTTTCCTGTGTATTATCTAGGCCAGACAAAGAACTGTTCCGAAAATCAAAGATATAACCTGTTTCATCCGTCAATACACCTTGGCTAAATTGACCGCCACTGGTTTCCTCACGGTTTGCAGCTGTGTAGTGGGCGCGGGTTATATTATCTGGACCTCGAGTTCCTGGTTCCGGGTCAAAACCAACATTCGTGGTGGTGGCATCTGGTTCACCATAGATCCACTGAGGTGCACGATTTCCGCCGTAACTTCCGAAACCGCTTTGATTGAAATTGCCAGTCGTCACAGGCATTCCATCGGCAATCCATGTAGGGATATTTGAAGTAGGTGAACTGGTGTTTGGACGACTCGCATCTCTGGAGCCAATTTCAAAATTCGCCCGGATAGTGGTATTTTCGTAAGGCGTAATCAGAAGGTTGCCATATAAACGACGCTCATCCGCGTAGGATGGTTTTTGCTTGTACTTGGTTTTGTTGTTCAATCCAATAATTCGGAAAGCGATCAAATCATCGATAAGCACACGATTAATATCTAGGATCTCGCGGTGTGCTCCCCAACTACCATATTGAAACTTCATTTCATTGGTCGTTTCAAAACGTGCCTGCTTCAAATTGTTGTTCACGATACCGGCCGGACTACCCAAACCAAAGAGAATCGCATTCGGTCCCTTAGCAATCGCAACACGGTCGGTGTTGTAAGTATCGAAACCAATATCGGTTAGGAAGTAACCACGAGTTCTGTCAGGATTGGCTAAACCACGAACACGAGTGGTATTCGGGTTACGCCGTTCTGCGCCTCCACCACCAAAGTTACCGTCTGGACCAGAGGCCTCCGTGCTTGTCGTATAGAGAAACAAGTCCTCAGTACTGGTTACGGCAGTATCTTCCAGAAATTCTTCCGTTACGATTTGAATCGGTCCGGCGAGGTCTTTCAGATTTGATTTGAGTCGAGATCCAGCCAAGGTACTTGTGGCTGCGTATCCTGTATCTTCCTCACTGGTAATCGTGAAGGGCGATAGATCGAAGACATCTTCTTCGTCTTCTTGCGCAATTACTTGCACAAAGCTTGTAGAGAAAAACATAAGCGCCGCTATAAAATAGGCACTTCGTTTTCGTGTGAGTTCGTTCTTATTCATTGCTAGGTACTTACTAGGTTGAGTATGTAATCAAATGAGATTGTTCTGAGTTCGGGGTAATTTTTAACAATGAAAATGCATACTCCTCACGGGCTCACACAGACAAGGTGAACAGAAGTCGACCGTTGACTAAAAAGTGTACACTTTCCGAGAAAACCAGTAAAATCAGTCCCTCCAGCAGGATCTAAGGAAAATCTTACTTCTACTCTTCCTCGTCTTCTTACTCTTTGTCATCTTCTTAAAAAACAAAAACATAACCGACTTTGGTGTAACCATTTATCGGATACATGTCTGAGCTCCCAAGATTACCAGACATCAAGAATGCCTATGAATTGGCAAGAAGTAGGAGGAGGAGTATGAGGACGAGAAAGAGCGGGTTCTGAAGCAAATGCCTACGCGAGATAAGAGCCACCGTTCACATGCATGGCCTGTCCTGTTACATGGTCAGCATCTTCAGAACATAGGAATGAAACCATAGCCGCGATGTCTTTCACCTCGCCTAATCGTCCTTTGGGAATCGTACCCACAAGCTCTTCAAAGAATTGTTCAGGGCTCGTACCGTCTCGTTGCTCAACATGTTTGGCTGTGGCATCGAGCATGGGGGTGCGAATGTGCCCGGGGCAAATAGCATTCACATTGATGTTATGTTTTCCAAACTCAACCGCGAGGGACCGAGTTAATCCGAGCAATCCGGCTTTTGCCGTACAATACCCGACGTCTTCACCGTAGGCAATGAAAGCCATAACGGAAGAAATGTTTACGATCCTCCCCCACCCGTTGGCCTTCATATCCGGCGCCGTAGCTCGAGCGCAAAGAAGCGAACCCGTCAGCATGACATCGAGACTCTTTTGCCACCCACTGAGGTCCTCGCTTAACGCAGGTGTCGAAGCAAACAGGCCTGCATTATTAATAAGCACAGACAATGACCCCATCTCCTGATGGACCTTTGCGATGGCAGCCTGTACACTCGCTTCCGATGACACATCAGCCTGAACGGCCATCACCTTTGCGCCTTCGGTTTTGAGCTCATCGGCGGTTTCCTTAGCCGCCTCTTCATCCAAGTCGGAGATGACAACAGAAGCGCCATCAGCAAGCAGACGCTCTGCGATACCGCGTCCGATACCGCGAGCAGCGCCTGTAATGAACACAATTTGGTCTTGGAGATCTCTCTTACTCATGAAGCAAGACCCAATCCGAAGCCTACCCCAATGGCAAATAAATCAAACCACCTTAGTTTGCTTAATCAGTTAAATATCCTTGCTGAGAAGCATTGCCGATTCAGACTTTCACCAACACCTTACTCTCAGATTCTTCCTACTTGATGAAACCCACCAACGTTCTCTTTTTCATGTCCGATCAGCATGCCCGGCATATCACCGGCTGTTACGGAAATGAGCTGATCCGCACCCCGAATATCGACAAGATCGCTGAGAAGGGGGCTCGCTACGATGCCGCCTACACGCCCTGCCCCATCTGCGTTCCAGCCAGAGCCTGCTTTGCGACCGGTCAATATACTCACAACAATAAATACTGGGACAACGCACATCCCTACGATGGCAAGGTCACTGGCTGGGGACATGAACTCATTGCCCGTGGACATCGGGTGGAATCGATTGGAAAGCTTCACTATCAGGATGAGAAGAATGCCGACGGATTTTCCACCCACCACATTCCACTCAATGTCGTGGACGGAACAGGAGACCCACAGTCGAGCATTCGGGAAGACATACCGGTGCGCTCGGGCAATCACGAGGCCATCGCCGCGGCAGGCCCGGGTGATTCCAGTTACCTGGATTACGATCAGCAAATAGCGGACACGGCCTGCGATTGGCTCAAAGAGGCTGCAACGAAAGACGACAAACCGTGGGTCCTATTCGTATCTTTCGTCTGCCCACACCCACCTTACACGGCTCGACCTGAACACTTTGACTATTACCAGAACAAGGACATGCCCTATCCTTACCAAGGCTTGCATGAAGAGTGGCCGGATAAACCGGCTCTCAACGAATTGAGGCGTGTTCTTGAAATCGATACACCCTTCAGTGTTGAAGAAACCAAACGCATCAGCTCCGCCTATTACGGCACGGTCAACAGTATGGATGACCGTATTGGCGAAGTCTTAAAGGCTTTGGAGCAACACGGCTTCGACGACAATACGCGGATTGTTTATACTTCCGATCACGGCGAAAGCCTTGGACAACGCGGCTTATATGGAAAGTTCACCATGCATGAAGACGCTGCAGCGGTTCCGCTGGTCATGTCAGGTCCGGATATATCCCAAGGATCGGTCGTGAATACGCCCGTAACACTGGTCGATTTTCATTCTACACTTCTGGAAATGGTTACAGGTGAGGAGGTATCCAAGGAAAACTCAGGCGATGGTCTCTCCTTAATGAAAATTCAAAATGGAGAGTCCGCCGATCGATCCGTCATCAGCGAGTACCACGCCGTCGCGTCAAACTATGCCTGGTACCTGGTTCGGAAAGAAAACTACAAACTGATCTATTATTTGGACGCGCCCAACGAACTTTATGATGTAGTGAACGACCCACTGGAATCGAATGATCTATCGGGACTTCCAGAACACGCTGACTTGTTACAATCGATGGAAGCTGAGTTACGGACCTTCCTTGATCCCGAGGCTTGTGATCAAGAAGCAAAGGCGAGCCAGGCAGCAATCATCGATCGCTTTGGCGGTCGAGATGCCGTGATGAACCGCGGCACTTTTATAAATTCGCCAGCTCCTGGTGAGGACGCTGATTTCCTGCAAGAAGAGAAGTAAGCATGTTTACGCCGGCGAAACTTATCAGGTTATTTGTTACGCTTGGCGTATTTGCATTACTGATACTCCTTATCAAGCCATTCACGGGAGATGGGAATTTAATAGACAGCTACCCGGCAAAACCAATCAAATTCATAGTTCCCTTTAAACCGGGAGGCGGAAGTGACCGCATTGCCCGAGTCCTGGACAAGTTTACAGAGGCAGAATTTGGATCGGCTTTTGTCTTTGTTTACAAGCCAGGTGGAGGCGGGCATCTAGGACTTCGCTTTTTGGCCAACTCGAAACCGGATGGTTATCTACTAGCCACCTACAATACCCCCGACTTGGTGTTGGGACACATGACGGGCATTGCCAACTACAATGTGGATGATCTCTCCATTCTGGGGCAAGTGGCCTTCGACCCCAACGTATTTTCGACGAGCTTGGATAGTCCGTTCAATTCCATGAAGGAGTTTCTGGACGAGGCGAGAAAACAGCCAGGAAAACTACGCCTGGGCATCTCTCAACCCAAGGGCGGTAACCATCTGGCGACCCTGGCCATGCTCGAGGAACAGAAGATCGATGTCAGTGTAGTGATTTTTTCCGGCGGAACGGAGATGGCCAGCGCGGTGCTCGGCAAACAGGTCGATGCCGGCATTGGTGGATTGGCTCCTTTCCTTGGCTCCATGGAACAGACCAAATTCCTAGCGGTTTCCGGGGCCAATCGCATGAGTAAGATCCCGAACGTTCCTACCATGACCGAACAGGGCATTCCGATGAATTCCGGAACCGGACGTGTCTTCCTCGCACCGGCGGGCCTTGAAACATTCCAGGTCGAACGCCTCAAGCAAGGTTTGGAAAACATTTTCAATAACGAGGCGTTCCAAGAGGAACTGAGAAAGATCGGAAATGCTCCAGCTTGGATGAGTGGCGACGAAGTCACTGCCTATCTGAAAGATTTTGAAGTTAAAGCTCAACAGGTCCTGGAGAAGACCGGGCTGTAGCCATGGACTTACTCTTCTCCGGCTTTTCCGACATCCTTAATCCGCAGACGCTGTTGATTATGGGGCTGGCTATTGCCGGTGGAATCGTAGTGGGCACCCTGCCGGGCCTCTCGTCGGTTATGGCTATCTCCCTGATGTTGCCGATTGCCTATGCCTTTGGACCGGTAACCGGTCTGGCCATGCTGGGAGCTATCTACACGGCCGCCTTATACGGAGGAGCCAACTCAGCCATCCTCCTAAACACACCGGGAACCCCTTCTTCCCTTCCCACGGCTTTTGATGGGTTTCCGCTTACTCGTCAGGGCAAAGCCAACCGAGCTCTTTACGCTGCCTTGTTCGCCTCTGTTTTGGGTGGCCTCTTCGGCACGGTGGTTCTGATCGTAGCCTTTGAACCTTTGGCTAACTTGTCATTGAAATTCGGCCCTCCAGAGTTTTTCTGGCTATCCTGTTTGGGGCTTTGCGCGGTTGCCGCCATATCGGAGGGACAAGTGTTGCGTGGACTGCTAAGCGCTTGTTTAGGATTACTGATCGCTCTCATTGGGCAGGATCCCGTGTCTGGAGACGTTCGGTTCACTTTTGGCATTTACCCATTGATCTCCGGAGTAGAAGTCATCCCGGCTCTCCTCGGACTTTTTTCTTTGTCCCAGGCCATGAAAATTCTGGAAGCCAAGGGTAGTCATATAGCTCCCTATCAATCCGAACCCAACTTGATGGGCACACTCATGGTAAAGTTTCGGTCGGCTTGGAGTGTTTTGCTCAGGAGTTCAATCGTGGGGAGTATTATAGGTATTCTTCCCGGTGCTGGTGGAGCCATCGCATCCATCATTGCTTACAATGAAGCCCGTCGAACTTCCAAGGAACCAGGTAAGTTTGGTAAAGGGGCGGTGGAAGGCATCATCGCTTCTGAGTCGGCCAATAATTCCCAGGTATCCAGCAGCCTCGTCCCCATGATGGGGTTAGGCATTCCCGGAAACGTTAACGCCGCGGTCATCATGGGAGCACTTATGTCCTTCGGCATTCAACCTGGCATGGGACTCCTCACAAACAGCTCGGACATTGCCTACGCGTTCATGGCTTCGCTCGTCGTATCCAACTTCCTCTTACTTGGAATTGGTTACTACATGGTCAAGCTGACCGCGCGAGTCCTTCTTATCCCGAGCAACTATCTAGGACCTGCGGTCATCGCTTTGTGTATCGTCGGGGCCTACGCGGCCACCTACGACATCTATGGAGTCTGGGTAATGTTTGGGACCGGGTTACTTGGCTATGTCATGCTGCGAGTTGGCATTCCCATTGGACCGTTGGCTCTTGGGCTTGTACTGGGACCCATCGCAGAAAAGGGCCTCGCTCAAAGCCTACAGATGGCTGAAAGCGAAAGCAGCCTGCTCAGTTTTATACTTTCCCGCCCGATAAGTGTTGCTCTCATCCTACTGTGTGCAGTGGCCCTTTTTGCAGCCCTCTACGTGGAGAAGAAGACGCGTCAGGCTGAAGGGAGAAAGGAGGAAATAGCCAGTGAGTAAACTCCGCATTCATAGCAGTGATATCTTCATCGTTCTGGTGGGCGCTGTGGCCTTAGCCTTTCGCAAACAAGCAGCCAACACACCCGCGCCCTTTGACGCCTATCCCAAGCTGGTAACCGGCGTATTGATCCTTCTGGCACTAGCTTGCCTGATTCAATCGCGGCTCAGCCAGCCCACCTCAGGAGATAAGGACAAGACCAGCTCGCCCTTGAAAGCACTTGTGCTGATATGCGGTATTGCGATCTACATTCTAGCCATTTCCAGCGTAGGCTACTTTGTGTCATCCACAATGTACCTACTTATCCTGTTTCACCTGAAACGCTGGGGTGATCCAAAAACCTTTCTGGAAACCAAACCACTCATCGCAGATGCTTCCATCGCCATCGTAGTCGTTGGGAGTATCGCGAT
>CALJGU010000247.1 GCA_938075565.1 uncultured Opitutales bacterium
TCTCGGATTCTTGTCTACTCCATATTACTTCGGATTCAAAGAAGCTGGGATTCTTCTTCCAGCGATTTTCCTCATTTTCCTTTTTTATTTATTTTATAAGCATCGAAAGATACGAAATACTATTATAAAAGAACATGAAGTTCAGTCTGAATCCATGATGGTGGTCACTGAAGAATCCATTACGATTTCGTCAATTCATCATGAATCGGTAGTAAGATGGAGTGCTTACAAGAGCTATAAGATCCTCGATAAAGTAATAATCGTTTTTGCAGATGATGGGACTTACCTTTCAATTTCCAAAAGCATAGCCCAAGCCAATCAACAATACGACGAACTCATCGAAGTCTTACGGGAAAAAGTCAAAAGCCTTCATTTCCACCCACCTAAATGAGCGACTAAAAACATATAATTCTAACAAGACACTTGTCTAAATTCCGAGCAGGCTACGCCTCCTCTTCATTAGACAGTTAGAGGTTCTCCATAAAATATGAAACTAATCCTAATCGCTGTTGTTGTCGCTATATTGCTAGGCGTTGTAATTTACACGAGCTCACCAAAGGACCAAACTAAAAGAATCGAGAAGCTTCTTTCGTCTCTTCCTGATCGGATCTCAATTGTACATACTCCGGAGAAAGTAATGGCAAACAAAGGAGGACGAAGCGGCCGCAATTACACATGGCTGCATGAGACAGCTATTAGCTCAAAAGATGGGAAAATTGAGGTTCAAGAATTCGGTGCACTAGTCTGGCACGAGGGGGAGTGGATATTTTCGTCAATCTACGATCGACCGTTTAACGAGAAAGAATTTGAAGAATGGTACGGATGCCCCAATGCAGTATTGGTGCCTGGTGAGGTGTTCAAAGACGAAATGAATTACACTGGAGGAGATTCTCTCCGACCATCCAAATCCAAGTGGTACGTGATCGGAAAGAGCGAGAGTAGAAAGCTTGTTAAAGGTGTTGCCGTCGTTGAGTCTCTTGCTAAATCAACCCAGGTAGAAGCATAGCATTGAGTCAACGCGGACAAGCCGCACCGACTCATGCGGACGTTCTGCAGAGAAATGACACCCGAGGAAATAGCAGTGAATCAAAGTTCATGGCTAAAAGCAGTTCAACGCATCGAAGAATTGTCGCATCCAAGTTTTGACCCTTGGAGGACTTTTGCGAAACGGTTTATTAATTGTGGTATCTCTAGAAATTTCGATCTGTACTTCCGCGCAGGCACAAGCATTCTAGATAGGAATTACCTAGTGGGACCATCTTTGCCCGTAATGGTTTTCTCGACCCTTGATCACCATGGGTTGGATGGAGAACCAAGTATCACTATAGGTCTAACACAGTCTGATTTAGTTCGTCTAACATATTGGCCAGGGATTCCTGCTCAAAAAAAGGATGAAAAGTTGGACTACACACTTAAATTAGAATCAGCTATACCTACGTTTCATCGGTTTCTCAATCATCTGTGGGAGATGACCAAACCAGAGCCACTTCCCAGTGATTTGAGATCTCCCGAAAATCCCTATACTGCGCCGATCATGGCACCAAATTTAAAAATAACTCAAGCAGAACAAGACGACTTAGGAAATACGGACAAGTTTCATTCCTAGTCTCGACGTTCTCTGAAAAAATGCAGACTCCCTCAATACTGATACCAATCGACGAACGACTTAGGAATACGTTGCTTGGAATACAATCAATTATGGGGGTTGGCTTTGACGGAAAAGAGTTTGAAAGAATTTTCTCCGAAGCCAACGAAGACAAAGTATCTGAAAAGAGCTACGAACTCTTCGGAGCGGAAAAGAAAAAAGTAATGGTAAAAGTTGATGAGTATGAACCTGAAACGATCACACTTTCCGTGTTGTCGTCAGACATCGATCAGAAGAAACTAGAAGAGATTTATGAAGATGCGAACATCGCCGTCTTCCGAAAGATGAAACAAGATAACGAGTCGGTTGGCCAAATCACAGGAAGCTCCACTCCCCACGATTTGTCCTCTTAGCGTCATGGACGGAAAAATGAGACGGCCCTAGTTTTTAGCATACATTCCGCTAGTGGCTGACAACAATTACCTTCACGCTAGATTTCTACCTTATGAAACTAGCCTTGTTCGGTTGATTCCATTTAAGCTTTGCCACCCAGATGCGGTTGTTGGCTCCTCGTTCTCTTAGGCGAACCGAATCGCGATCCACACGTTCGGTAGTGCGCTTTTCTTTAGAGCTGGATTGCATCCATTCGGTCACTGTTACCCAAGTCTCAGATTCACTGATTTCGGTCACACCAAAGTTCCCTAGCCTCGCGCCGTACTCCGGAACCAGAATTTGTTCGGATGCACGAATGACCTGCAAGGCACTTGGATCGACCCGGGCGATAAATAACGGTGCCCGGTGGCGAGTAACATGGTCGTTATTGGCTCCTCGCCGTGTATAGACAAGAAACAGGGCATCGCTGTGCGAGACCCAGTGCTGCTGAGTATTGTAATTCCCCAAGTCTGTTCCGTCGTCGAACGTCCACGGCTTTGGCTCACTAAAAGCCAGACCATCGTCACTGACTGACACGTAGCCGTGATCATCGTTGCGCATGGTTAGATAAAACCGGTCACCATGTTTGGTAATAGATGGTTCATAGAGCCCGCGCTTAACCTGTACAGTCAGCTCGGATCCGTGTTCGACGTATTGAACCTCACACATTCGATAGCGAGCCCGCATAACAGTAGTGGAATACTGGGTACCCACCGGCTCTTTGAAATAAAATGGAATGAGGAGATCGCCGTTTGGCAAGTCGTACCTCTGAGCACATCCGGCACCCGCATTTTCAAACTTGGGCTCGTCCGGCAGCTCGATTGTTCGCCAAACTGACCAATTGTGATTTTCCGGATCGTAAATAGCATAAGCTGCTCCACGGGATCGGACCGGTTTCACATGGTTCTCTTCGTAGACCACAGTGTGCCCAATGCCGATCAGCTTTTTTGATTGCTGATGCCAACGAGGCCAAAAATCACAAACCGTAATCTCGAGATCCTCATTACCTCTCCAAGAAAACGGTACTCTAGAAAAAGATTTATGTTCCTGAGGAACTGTCCAGCTCTCTCCCCCATCCGAAGTTCGCATCTCGTTGAGTGCGTAAAAGATGTCCGATCCAGAAATATCCAATTTCTGCATCGTCATGACCACCTCGGGTGGCTTTCCATTTCCAGAAGGAATTGCACCCGCTCGTGCGTGGACCCAGCACATTCTGCCATCAAAACCTTCTCGGGCCACAATCAGATCAACCTCGTAAAGCGGATCCGCCCACAACCATAGCGGCAAAAGAAGGACAACTGATAGAGCTCGTAACACAACAAGACACTAGCGATGACAAGTTCGGTGCGTCAATCGCTGGATTGCCAGATTGCTTGCGCTCTAAACCCGCTTACCTCACACGATCGTACTCTTTATTCACGGCATCATCGCCCCAGCGATCGATAACAGCGCGTAAAGCATCATCTGCTTCTGGGAAACGGCCTTTGTCATCCGTTTCAATGATCCAATTATAAAGAATGTCGCGGTGCTTGGCTAATTGTATGGCGTGCTCCCGTCTATAGGAGTGAGCCAGATTGTTGGTTTCACCCGGATCATTCTTTAAATCGTAGAGCTCTTCTGCGGGACGCACATCACTAAAGAACCGTGCCTGAGTCGGGTTCAGGTTCCCAGCATTATATTGATCGTGCATAAACTTCATGAGTTCAGACTCGGAACGATAATTAGGCTGCATATACGGTTTGTCCGTCATAAAGTTGCGTATGTATTTGTAGCGCCCAGTATTAATGGCGCGAATACGATCGATGGTGTAATCGCAACGATCACGTGCTGCCAGGATGTAGTCCCTATGAAAGCCATCGGCCATCATGTTCATACCATGCATGTTATCGGGGACAGGAACGTTCGCCATGGCCAGCGTCGTAGCTGAGATATCTATTCCACTGACTAAGTCATCGCGGACTTTACCAACAGGAACATTCGGCCCACGCAAAATAAACGGCACACGAATCCCCTCCTCGTAAAGGAACTGCTTACTGCGCGGCATCAAGCTGCCGTGATCGGAAAAGAAAAAGATGACCGTGTTGTCGTAAAGGCCGTCCCGTTTCAACCCGGCAACAATCTCACTCAGTTCACGATCGAGCTCCAGGATGGTGTTATAGTGATAGGCAATGTTCTTTCGGATGATCGGATGATCAGGATAAATGGATGGAACGGGAACGTCTTCGTTCTTAATAACTGGCTTGGGGTTCCTGAACTTACCACCGATGAGTTGTATTTGCCCAAAGAATGGTTGTCCCGGTTTGCGCCCACTCCACTCCGTGCCGTCTTTCGCACCTTTATATCCATTATCTCCATGCCGGTCATATAAGGTATCCGGATCGAAGACGAAGTTGTAGTGAAATTTACCTTCATTGAAGGTGTAGTAACCGGCCGCCTGCATGATCTCCGGGACGGTTTTGACACCGAGATGATTCGGAGCCCAATTCTCCATCACATTGCCACGCCACTTGGAAAAGGAGCTATAGTGTTCGTGTGCCCCGATCGAAGTTTGATACATGCCGGTGATGATGGCTGAGCGTGTGGGCGAGCAGACTCCCGAATTCATATAGGCACGATCAAAGCGGATACCCTCTGAAGCTAATTGGTCAATATGCCGGGTATTGACTACGTCGTCCCCATAACAGCTCATCCAGGCATTGGTATCTTCGATGTAGATCCAAAGAATATTTGGCTGATCCGGCCCTTCCTTAATGATGGGCACGTGTGAGTTATCTCCCTGGGCAGAAGCGAAAGTTGAAAAAACAGCCATCCCAAGAAGAGCGGCAAGAAGCGGGTAGAGTTTTCTAATCATCACTAGAAGGAAACAACGGCTGCCCCCGAAGAGGCAATGAGTTTTCGCCAACAAATCTCCATCAACTCGATACGGCCAATCAAACTCGCCTGAATGCTTTCCTGTTGAACGCAAAGCACACTGGGTATGAGATGTCGGCTATGAAGAACGTTTATCTGACCCTATGCTCCCTTAGCTCTTTCTTGTTTGTTGCTTGTTCACCGAGCACAGAAGAAACCAAACAACCCAACATTATCTACATTCTAGCAGACGATTTGGGAATCGGAGAAGTTGGCTCCTACGGCCAGACAAAGATCCAAACACCCTCAATCGATCAATTGGCTCAAGAAGGCATGCGTTTTACCCAACACTATTCTGGGGCTTCTATTTGCGCGCCAGCTCGCTTTACCTTGATCACCGGATTGCATATCGGAAATTCTGATACGTATGGTCAGCAACAACGCCTCAAGCCCGGCACACAGACTTTACCAAGACTGATGCAGGAAGCGGGCTACAAGACGGGAGCATTCGGAAAGTGGGGTCTTGGCACTGACCCTAACGCACAAGGCATAGACGATTGGTACGGCTTTGTGGATCAAACCTACGCCCACTACTACTATCCCGAGCGGATCTGGAAAAACACAGAGCAAATTGAGATTCCTGAAAATAAAGGCCTGCGCAAAGATGGTCATTACGGGGACATCAGCGATGGCGTCTACATCCACGACGAGTTTACCAATAACGCCTTACGCTTCATCGAAGAGAACCAGGAGCAACCCTTTTTCCTCTACCTACCCTACACCATCCCTCATCTCGAGTTTGTCGTCCCCGAGGATTCGTTGAATGAGTATTTAGGCAAATGGCCAGAGACGTATGTTCCACCCTTTAAAGGCAATTTCTACGACGGCTGGGGCTATGCCGCAGTCGATGCACCCCTAGCGACTCGTGCGGCTATGATTACGCGCATGGATCGGGATATCGGAACGATCATGCAACGGCTGAAAGATCTGGGCCTGGACGACACCACCCTGGTCATTTTCTCGAGTGACAACGGCGTCCTGCCAAGCAAAGGCGGAAACGATGTCGAGTTCTTCGACGGAAACGGCCCTTACCGAGAAACCAAATTCACTCACTACGAAGGTGGACTACGCGTACCCATGATCGCTCGTTGGCCGGGAAAAATCGAGCCCAGCTCAACCTCCGACCACATCTCCTATTTCCCGGATATGCTCCCAACCTTTACAGAGCTCGCCGGCAAACCAGCGACCATCCCCACGAGTGGTATCTCCATGCTGCCTACCCTGTTTCAAAAAGGCCCACAATCGCAGCACGAGTTTCTCTTCTTCACAAAAGCCATTCGCAAAGGTGATTGGAAACTGGTGCGTGAGAACGACACGGACGAACTATTTAACCTGGCCGAGGACGTCGGTGAAACTAAGGACCTGAGCAAACAGCATCCGGAGATACTCGCACAACTGGTTCAGACTTGGGAAGCCAATCAAATTGTGGAATAAGGGTTCATTAACCTGCATTTCTCACGGAGCTGAGATGTTGGGCTTGACGACAGAGAGGCGAGGACGCGCACTTCTGTGCGTAACCGAGCCGTGAGGGAGGAACAACCGGCATGACAGCCCGAGGATGGGTGTAAGCAGGCGTAAACAGGCATTCATTTGAAACTAGGACGTTAAGCGTTAACAATAACAACCTAATATCTGTTTACACATATCCGGTGAGAAACGCAGGTCAGTCCTCCAACGACTGACTAAACAACCAGGTCATAAAGTCGGCCTCGGAATCGCAGCGGTCGCTAGCGCTTTGAGTCGTGCCATTGTCAGCGCCGGTGATAAACTTGCCAGAAATCCCATGGCCGTCTCCTGCGAAAGTGGTCAGCTTCATATTGCCTACGAGGGCTTGCATCTGGGCAAATAACTTTTCCTGGGGGCCATAAGGACAAACCGTGTCCTTATCACCATGAAACGCCCAAACCGGTATGTCCTTGATGAGCTTCGGTTCTATAAAGTCATTGTCGCCTGGTCGGCCCGTTCCAGCTGAAGGAGCTGCTGCAGCCACATATGGCGGATCGATCTGCAATAAAATGTTGGTACCATGCCCGCCCATAGAATGACCCATCATATAGATCCTTTTCATATCCACAGAGGGAAGGTCTGCGATGATGGTTTTGATTTTTTTCAAATGGGTTTCGTTCCACAACTCAGTTGATTGCGGAGCCAACACGTAACAGGGAAAGTCTTTCCGACGTTGCTCGTCAGCCAACTGCTCATTCCATACCTTCAACTGCTTCTTATTATCCGTGCCACGGCCGCCACCGCCGTGCAGAGAAATAATAAGCGGGTAGCTTTTAACTGCCTCAACCGAGATGGGTTTCATGAGGCGATAGGGCATTTCTTCATCAGCATGCGGCACATATAGATTACGCCAGTCGTTCTTTTTTAAATCGACGAAACCGACGGCAAACATCTCGCCAAGTTTCAAAACGCCAGCCGTGTTGTAATGAATATTCGCGGGGTGAAGAGGCAGGTTCCGCAATGGAATGGCCTTGGCTGGCGATAGCGCAGCTTGCGCCTCCCACTGAGCTTTAATGACATAGGCAGCACCCGGACGACTACTTGATGTGTAGGTCTCAGGATCGAGGCCAGAGAAATCATCTGGAATTTCATCCGATCGGTACGTTCCTAATATGAGCGGCAGGTCTGCCACTCTCGTTACTCGACGTATGCCTCGCACGAGCTCGGATAAATTTTTCAGATAAGCTTTAGCAGTGACGAGAGAGTTCATATCCTTGCCTCCTTGCTGCCAAACAAAACCCATGATTTCACAATCGGCCGCTTCACTCGCGGCCTTTACTTTATCAGTCAAAGCCTTCCACAAATTACCCTTACGAGCGTCCTTGGTAAGATCCGCTTTTTCTTCCGTCCATTGAGGATTCCAGGCGAGAACGCCGGTTCCGCCGACGGCTTGTTTCACGATCCCAATGGTTTCACCTGGCCATTGCTTTGCCATAGCGTGTGCGAATGCAATCTCAGGACCAAAGGTGTGCTTAAGGGGACGCAAGGGCTGCCATTTGCCATTCTCAAACATAAGTATCCGGTCATTGGGCGCTACAAAGTCACGAGATAGCTCGGCACTCAATCCCTGCCCCACCATATTAGACTGCCCGGACATTATGAAGAGCTTAATCTGCTTCCCTGTCTCGGGACCATACTCCTTATCCTCGTTGATCGACTTCGGTCGGTAGCTGGCTTGAATGAGCCGATTGGCTAACTGATTAGCTTCCTGATTTCGTTTGGAAAGGGATCTGGCATACCAGATTTCGGAGGGCGTTAACTTACCGTCCCCGTTCATGTCACACTTGGGAACAAGCTGGATGAGCTGCTTCTCGGCTGCCGAATCGGCCGACATTGTAAGCGTGAAAAGAATCAGAGAAAGCGCTGCCGCTACGATTAATCTTGGGGTAATTTTCATAATGGATCGTGAATCAACCCTCACTGTTGAGAAAGCCCTACCCTTTGGCAAATCTATCTGAGGCTGGTCGTATTCGAGTCCTTTTCCCAAACCATGCCCCAAGTGTGAATCGTATCGACTGGAATATCTCGAAAAACTTCGAAGCCCGATTTCCGGTAAAAGGGCAGGTTTTTATCCGTCTCGGTATTGAGACATACGCCCAGTGACTCAGGGTGATTGTTCGCTTCCTCGAGAACCCTCTCCAACAACTGCCGACCAACACCCTGCCCTTGGCACTTAGGCAGAACACCTAGAATCCCCAAATAGTGATAAGGTCCCTCTGGAATCGTTTCATCGCAGAGGCCACCATATTTATTAAAACGCTCCATGCCTACTTTGCCCATAATCGCTGATGCAGTTTCCCACTTAGCATCGAGTTCGGGAGTCGTATAACCTTCACCCGGTTCGCTTAGAACCGCGACACCCACAAGCTCACCCTCGATGTGAAATCCCAGGACCGGAGAACTTTGAACCAGACGCTATTGAATCAGGTATTCAAACATCACTCGAAAGCGATCGGGTCCGTCCTCCACTCCCTCAAACATATATTGAGTAATCGGGTATTCAGCGAAGGCTTCGCTCAGGACGGAAGCTGCTTCCTCGATGTCAGTTGGATTTAAGCGAGAGATGTTAGAATCAATAGATGTGGTAGATTTTTGTGTTTTCATGCCTCCATCCTACCAGACCTATCATTAACTGACTATTCGGGCTATTACGGTAGTTTGATGGCATCAGTACGGTATTCTCAGGAATACCCATTTAATTACTGCGTCCTATGAATTCCACCCTGGAGATTATACCCTACATTTTATTATGAAAACGCACACATTCCTAAAAATCATCCTTCTCGTAACCACCCTGGGCTTTGCCGCTCAACTGAATGCCGATGAAGTTGGCTTGGCCGTTGGTGAACAAGCGGCCCCTTTCAAATTGAACAATCAGGCAGGTAATAAAGTATCCCTGGCAGAGCTAACAACCGAACATGGTAATATTGCACTCGTCTTCTATCGCTCGGCTGATTGGTGTCCTTACTGCAAAAACCAGGTCGCAGGCCTCGAAGAAAACCGAGCAGCACTAGAGGCCGCAGGAATCACTCTTGTCGGCATCAGCTAAGACTCAGTCAATGCGATCGAACGCTTTTCCAAAGAGAAATCCATTGGGTTTACCATGCTTTCAGATCCAGGTAGCATCACCATCGATGCTTACAAGATCCGTAACACCAAGGTCCGTCCAGGACGAGCCGAAGGAATTCCCCACCCCACCATTTTCCTGGTAAACAAAGAAGGTAAGATTACTGCCAAACTGCGCGAAGAAAACTTCCGCGAACGCCCTACGATTGAAGCGATTGTGGCAGCGGCCAAAAAGATAGATGGCTAGCCCTGCCTCCAGTCTTACGGAAAGCATTCACAAGATTGGACAAATTTGATTGGGATCCAAAGGCTCCCCAGCCATGAAAAAAAGCCCCGCATATCCTGACTGCCCAACATCACTCAGTGAGGAACAACTGAACGAGTACTGGGAGACCGGATACCTGGCCTTCGAGAACGCACTAAGCCCGGAAGAAGTCGAGGAAGCCCGCGAGGACTTACGCACTCTATTTCTCAGCTATGCGTTCAATGAGGATGTGGCCGAATTTCACCCGGCCTCCAAAGAGAAGACCAACTATTCAGGCGCGTCCTTCAAATCGAAGACAGGTCCTTGCTGGGTATTATTGGAACCTGGATTCGATCCCGATCCTAACAATGTTGAAGAAGTAGAACAAAAGGTCAGAAAGACCGCTCACTTTCAGGATGAATCTGAGTTGTTTAAATCGCTCTACACATCTCACCCGAAAGTTATGGGCCTGATAAAGAGCGTATTAGGTAATGCGATCAAGCTCTACCAATCGATGGCCCTAGTGAAACCAGCCAATGGCGGAGTAGAAAAACCCTGGCACCAGGACAACGCCTACTTCTGCGTAGAGGACCTGGATCAAGTGGTTGGTGTTTGGATCGCACTCGATGATGCGAACGCCGAGAATGGATGTATGCATGTGCTGGCCAAAGGTCATCGCTTGGGTCCACTCAAACATCATCATACTTTCGACTGCGAAATTCTCCCGGATCGATTTGATCGAAATCAGGCGCTTCCCATCGAGCTCAAGGCAGGTGGAATGCTGTTGTTCCATAGCAATCTACCCCACCAAACACCTGTAAACAATTCCTCAGAGAGACGACGGGCACTGCAGTATCACTACCGAAGCTCTGAGAATTCGGTGATCACCACCGAAGAGTATTTTAAAGTCTTTAAAGAAGCGGATGGGACCCCGGCCTCCTGCATGGCGGCCGTTCCTGAAAATTTCTAGGAGATCAATATTCCAATTTATTAGCAGAGTGTTTTGATATGCGAAATTTCTCTGTAGGAGCAAACTTGTTCGCGACTCCATCCTCTCCAATACTCCAGGTCGCGAACTACCGAGGCTTTAGCCGACAGCGAAGCATAAAACAGTTTGCTCCTACAATTGGGCGTGTGAAACTTTCGCTCTGATTATTTCCTATAAACCTCTTAGATCAACTCCACGGTTTGACATCAGCCAAACACTGAGAAGCTTTGAATAGTATGCCAGTAGACCTGCTCACAATTGCGGACTTGGAGCCTCCCATGGGGGACTTAAGCGTTGGAAATCGATTAGATACGGTTCGCTCAATTTGGACGAAACGCGAGAAAGGAGAAACGGATCTACCGCATCAGCGAATCGTTCACCAACGCATACTCCGTTTGCATGGTCCTGCGAAACTGCAGAAGCTGGGACTCAAGCCGGCTCTGGGAACTCATAAGTGCGCGAGCGCTCTCGACCACGATTGGGTAACCGCCTTTCGTTTAACCGCACGAGTCCAAGGACGTTGGGTAGTCCTCCTTCAAAAAGATAACCTGCCCAAGCCACATACTCAAAACCCCCGCTCGTTTTCCATAAAAGGTGTGGTTGCCGATGCCGTGATTATAGAAATTCGACGCTGCGGTGTGGACGGCGGCTGGACATCGTGGAATCTGGCTATGGGCGCCTTTGAACTTTGGGGAGAACCTGAAAGTCTGCTTGGACCACGATTGGAACATCGACTTCAACTGGCAGAGCTCAATTTGGAGAAGCACACAGCAGGAGTGAGCGCGCGTCAGGAGGATGGCACTGTAAAGTATAGAACGAAGGACTTCGAGGTGGGTTTCCGTCTCGACCGACCTGCCTTTTCCTATCTCAGCCTGGGAATAGAAGATTCCTCGCTCTTGGATACCAATCTGCTGTTCACTAATCCGATCCAATGCGAACAAGGCCCACAACTTCAGCTCGTTGGACAACCCCCGCTGATAGGGTCTTCAGTTCGCTGCAATATTGTAGGAACCGTTTCCGTCATCGGCAACAAGGTCGATTACCAAGTCCTAATAGGAAATCAAAGGTATCAATACCGTTGGACGATTCGAGCACGTAGTTTGAGCCTAAAGATCATCCGGGAATCGAGACGATCTGAATCGAGTTGGAACAGCTCAGCCTGGTCTATTGCTTGGGCAAATAATGTTTCCCCAACCCATGCGGTTGGCAAATTGGTTCAATCCGGCGAGTCGGGGACTCTGGACTTTCCTAGCTGGATCAATGCACCTGGATTTGGGACCTGGCTCATTGAATCTAAAGACGAGGCAGCGACCCTTCGTTCGGAATGCCGTAGAGCAGCCGGATTTAATCTGATTGAACTGAAAATCGGAGAATCCAGCGAGAAGAACGGACTGCATCGACTCCTCAAAGGCCGACACGAAGCCACAATTACCTTTCGCCCACTCAAGCCGACCACGCAGTTAAAACGAAAGATACCTGAAGTTATTAAACGCGCCTTGGAACGCACCCACTTCGTAGCCCCAACTTTTCGCGCCGATATAGGATCTCTAAGTAACAGCGGAGCGTCAATGGGCTGCCCCATTTGCGCAGATACCTGGACGTCAGTATTGCCAAAGCTGGATATTAGCGGAGGCTTCAAAGACGGGATCAGCGGAGAAGAATTATTAAGAGTATCCATTGAGCGAATACTCAATGGAGGGCCAGGCTACGCCGCAGGTGTATTATCCAAAGGTGGCAAGACCCGCCTGGCCGATGATGAGTATTTAATGACAGGGGCTTCCGCCCTTCGAAGTTTTGGTGAGTATCTCCATTACTATTCCGATGAAGCTTGGTATAGAAGTCATCGCAGACTCATACACGAAAAGATCCGCTTGATGAAAGTCCGTGACCTCGATGGCGATGGCCTCATCGAGAGCAATCACAGAACCGGGATAAGTGGCTCCGGCCAATGGAGCACCTGCTGGCTCGATGTACTCTCCTTTGGTTGGAAATGTGCCTGGAGCAACGCTATCTTGTATGGCGCCCTGAAAGCAATGGCCGCGGGGCTTAAGCGCTTTGGAGATCAGCAAGCGGCTAAAGAAATTGAGGTGTGGCGCAGTAAGATTAAAGCCAACTACCGAAACACCTTTTGGAACAAGGATACAAACTGGCTCGCCGGATGGCGCTGCAAGGAGGATCGCCTTCATGATTACGCATTTCTTCCCGTCAATGGAACTGCCATTCGCGAAGGCCTTATGGATCAAGAAGAAGGTCGGGGAGTCCTTAGACGATTGCTCGATGAAGCGGATCGAGTCGGCATGCCAGATCCTGCTTTGGGTTTACCGATGAACTTGTGGAACATCCCAGATGAAGACCGTGCTGATATCATGCAAGGCTACCCTTTCGGCTACTACCAGAATGGTGGACGAACACACTCTCAATCGAGGCATTTCGTCATGGCACTTTATTCGGTGGGTATGAAAGACGAGGCGGATGCTCTCCTCGAACGGTTATGCGTGGGTTTTGCCGACGCCAGTACCTTTGGCGGAAATCAAACCGGAGTGGACTGGCGTGCCTGGGACGATGCTCCTTGTGGCTATGAGGGATTGTTGACCGATCAGTTTGGTATTTTGGAAGCTATCCTCTGGCGATGGGGCAAATAGCTGAAGAACAAGAGCCCGTTTGTCCCCGAAGCCTTTAAACTGGAAAAGCTGTTCTGTTTGAGACATTCAATTCCCTCACTTCAATCACCCCACGGATTTTGAAAATCGCCCTATTCTTCTCACTCTTAATATCTACAGTTTATTGCTCCGCTCAAAAGAATGGCGCTGATTGGATTAATTTGTTCGACGGAAGCTCCTTAAAGGGTTGGACACCCAACTTCGATGACCAGCGGGTTGAAGTTAAGGACGGCATGATTCAAATGCTATCGGTTAAGAAAAACCTTTGGCTCGTGCACAAAGATGTTTTCAGCAACTTCGAACTCGTAGCAGAGATCAAAGCCCCTCTGGGTGATTACAATACCGGCATCGCGTTTCGCTGTGATGAAACTCCCATAGGCTACCAATGCGAAATATTCGATCAACAATCGGGCTCTCTCTACGCCATAAAAAAGGGATGGATATTTCCTCCCAGCAAAGGTGAGTTGGAACAGTTTTACGCAATAGCCAAGGACTCCTACAAAAAAGGAGAATGGAACAGTTATCGTATAAAGTGCGAAGACGACCATATACAAATCTGGGTGAATGGTCACAAAACAACCGACATTCACGATGATACTTTCAAGTCGGGCCGAGTCGCCATTCAGCACCATGGCAAAGGCGACATGCACTTCTTTCGTAATATCAAAATAAGACCGCTTCCTTAAACACACAGAGAAGCTGAACGAGTTCCCAACGGATCCATTCATCACATCTGGATTGTTTTGTATTGTAAACCGCGTCCTTGATTGTGTTGGCGGATCTCTTAACTAATCTCAAAAAAATGAATACCTTTGTGCGCTTACTCTCCTCTTCACTTCTCATAGCTTTTCTCGGCAGTTATTTCACAGCTTCCGCTTCAAGCTATCCTGAGATTGAGAAACATATAAGCATCTACGAAAAGCGGGACGCCTATTCTGCATGGCCAGCGATTGCTCGAGCGGAAAACGGTGACCTTCTGGTTCTCTTCACGCGCACGGACGAACACATGGGGCCCAATGGTGAGATCCTCATAGTTCGTTCATCCGACAATGGCGAAACCTGGTCACCCCCTACCATCATATTTGATACCATCGTCGACGACCGTGAATCGGGCATCACCGTGCTCCGCGACGGTCGTTTGCTGACGCATCTGCGCTCCGTTCGATTTCCAGAGACAACTTATACTGGGATGAACGAAGGGAACTATCCAAGAGAGCTTCTCGACCGGTGGCAGGGTTACGTCAACAAGGAGGAATATAAAAACGCGACTCATCTTCATCGCGCCTTTCAGACCATTTCTTCGGACAACGGATATACTTGGTCCGATCCGGAGCACGGCACTGATTCGATCCATGGTGGACTACAGTTGGCAAACGGATCTTTACTCGTAGCTTCCTACCGTGAGCACAAAGAGAAACTGGGTATCTATATGACTCCCAATCCGGAAACTCCCTGGGAACATATCGCCACGGTTCAAGCGCCGCCGGAAGTATCAGATAAAATTCGTTTTGGAGAACCCCACATTCTTCAGTTACCGAGCGGACGCATCATCCTCATGACTCGTGCAACGGCCAAACCCTACAACGACCAATCGCCACTCTGTAAATTGTGGGGGAGTTATTCCGACGATAATGGGAAGACCTGGGCAAAACCCTATGAAACGCCACTCTGGGGATTTCCACCGCATCTCACCTTACTATCGGACGACCGTGTCATGGTGACTTATGGTCACCGCCGCCCACCCTATGGTCAACGCGCCGCTGTAAGTGAAGATGGAATCAAATGGAGTTTGGACGATGAATACATTCTGAGAGATGATGCCTTGAATAAAGACTTGGGTTACCCGGTATCTATCGAGCTTTCACCGGGTAGGATTCTCTCGGTTTACTACCAACCCAATGTGGCTCCGGATACGGTATTGGAACCCGGACCACCACACCCCAATCGCAAGAAGCCTGGTATCATGGGAACGATTTGGACTTTACCAACCAGAGACGGAGGACGCGCGGATGTAGTAGACATCGGTTCCCGACGTGAACTCTTTGTCGACCAGTTCTTAATCGATGAGCTCCATAATGTGACCCAACAACTCCACCAGCCGAAACGGGAAGGTATCGCCCTACCCTTCGACAAACCCTGGGAGGGAAATTGGTCGGCCTATCCGACAGTGATCAAGGACGGTGATACCTGGCGCATGTATTACCGGGGACTTCCGGGGGTCGGTGATGAATTCGGAGCCGTGACCTGTTATGCCGAATCAGTGGATGGCATAAACTGGACCAAGCCAAACCTGGGACTCATTGAAGTAATGGGTTCCAAGAATAATAATGTGATCCTGAGCGATAAAGAAGTGTGGTGTCACAACTTCAGTCCCTTCCTGGACACGCGAGCTGGAATACCTAAATCGGAGCGATACAAAGCGATTGCCAGTGACAAGAAGCATGGACTGGTTTCCTTCGTATCCGGAGATGGAATACGTTGGAAAAGAAACGGCGACGACTTCTTTTTCACGGACGGTATGTTCGATTCTCACAACGTGGCATTCTGGTCAGAAAGCGAGCAACATTACGTTTGTTACTTCCGTACCTGGACAGGAACCGAGTACTCTGGTTTCCGTACAATCGCACGAACAAACTCCAAAGACTTTATTAATTGGGGACCTCGAATTGAAATGACCTACGGCGATACAGCCCAAGAGCACCTGTATACCAATGGAACACATCCTTACGAACGCGCACCCCACATCTACATCGCTCTCGCCAAACGCTTCTTCCCCGACAAAGCAGCCCTAAGTATAAGCCAGTCCCAAAAACTGGTCGAAAACCCTGACTACGGGAAAGCCTCCAGCGACTCCATTTTCATGACTACGCGCGGTGGGCATCGCTACGATCGAACTTTTATGGAGGCCTTCATTCGGCCGGGTGAAACCCTTCAGGATTGGGTGGCACGGGATAACACGCCCGCGCTCGGTGTCATCCAGGGTAACGAACGGGAATTGTTTATGTATCGCATGTCGCACTACGGACAAGACAGCGCTCACATGACTCGCTACTCTCTTCGTCTGGATGGATTCGCATCGTTGTCAGCTCCTTACGAAGGTGGCGAAGCGACCACTCGACTCTTCACTTTTGAAGGAGACAGCCTTTCCATAAATTACGCCAGCTCTGCCGCCGGAGAAATACGAGTGGAGATTCAAGACGAGTATGGACAAGCGATACCAGGATTCACACTGGATCAATGTATTCCTGTTTTTGGTGATGAGCTTGATCGCACCATCGAGTGGGATAGTGACTCATCCTTAAACAAACTCGCAGGCAAACCTGTACGTCTCAGATTGTCTCTAAAGGATGCAGATCTTTATTCATTAAAGTTTTCTCCTTCAAACAACTAAAAACTCCCTAATCGAATGCGATTCATTTCCATAATTATCCTGGCATTAACTTTTACATCGATCTCCTTTGCTCAACCAATAGGCGAAACGATCCCAATTGAGCTCGATTGGTATGACGTAACTGAATGGGGTGTAGAAGGCCGTGCTTGGGAGAATGAACCACGCGTTCGATGGTTCGACCGACTGCCTGCCTCGGCAGAATCGGAGGTTAGAGAGAAAGTTTGGGATTTAAGCAGAGACAGTACGGGCATGATGGTACGCTTCGAAACTGATGCTACCGAAATCTGGGTCGACTACACACTTTTGGATAAAAATCTTGCAATGCCTCACATGCCTGCCACCGGAGTGAGCGGGCTCGATCTCTATGCCCGCGATGAAAAGGGACAGTGGCGGTGGGTAGAAGTGACCATGCCCGACTCCCAGGATGTTCTAACAAATATCATCAAAGACATGTCGCCCGGCTCGCGTGAGTATGCGGCCTACCTCCCTCTATTCAATGGAGTGAATAGTCTCAAAATCGGCGTCCCAAAAGGAGCCGCCTTCAAAGGCCTCCAGCCACGTAAGGCCAAACCGAT
>CALJGU010000248.1 GCA_938075565.1 uncultured Opitutales bacterium
AAAGCAGCCTGCAACAGCCGAAACCTTTGATACGATAGCCAGTGGCCGCGCCAAAGAAGGACGTGTTCTCAACGCAGGTTCAATTGGAGTGGATCCCAACGGAGAACCATTCGTACCCTACAGTATTCGAACACAGGATACGAGTCAGACTTACCTGGCATCACCGATAGGCGATGCTAAGTGGCGGCATTTGCACATGAACCAATTCTTGCCCGAAGGATACCGTGATTGGGACCTATTTATGCATGGGGGTGTTTCCTTTGGTTCCTCTGGGCAACCGACCGTAGCCGCCACCATGATGCATATTGCGGTAGACGGTATTGATTGGGGCGAAGTAACGACTGAACTGGTTCGTTTTCGATCAGAAGATGGAGGTAGCACATTTGTAGGTGAGGCCTTCGACAAACCCAGCTCCAACGAACCCCGTTGGATGCCCAATCTTGAACGTCCAACTGGTTTTAATGAAATGTCCGCCGAACCGGCTCTTATCTATACCGATGGAGTTAGAGGGGAAGGTTTGGGAGATGAACTTAGTAATCGCATTTATTGGTTACCCGGGCAACTATAGTTACCCATGAAAGGATTAAAAGGTAGAGTCGCCATCATAACGGGCGGCCTTGGAGACCTAGCCTATGCAGCCGGTAAACGATTGGCAGAAGAAGGGTGCTCAGTAGCACTTCTGGATATAAAAGAGGACCCCGAAAAGGCCGCTGCCATTGGTTGCCGAAGTTGGACGGTCGACCTCATAGAAGAGGAAGCCATCGCATCCACCTGCAACGCGGTAAAAGAAGAATTAGGTTCGGCGAGTATCCTGATAAACTCTGCTGCACGCTTTATCCTCAAAGGCATCGACGCCAGTCCTGAAGACTGGGATGAAATGACCCGTGTAAATATTCGCGGTGCATCACTCATGGCCAAACACGTGGTTCCACAAATGGAGGACTGTGGACAAGGCAGCATCATCAACTTTTCCTCCGTCAGCGGGTTTGTGGGGCAACCGGCCTTTAGCACCTACACCGCAACCAAATTTGCCATCCGTGGCCTGACCCGTGGTTGGGCAACCGATTTGGCCGAAAAGAATATTCGCGTAAATTCCATTTGCCCAGGCTACATTTACACCAGCGCGTTCATTCAATCCTGCAAGGATCTGGGAATCGATGAGGAGGAAGAAAATAAAAAGGCTTCAGCCATGCATTTGCTGGGACGCCAAGGTCGGCCCGAGGAGGTTGCATCTGCAGTCGCGTTCCTAGCCAGTGAAGAAGCTTCCTTCGTGACCGGGAGCGATATGGTGGTGGATGGTGGGTACCTGGCTCGTTAAACCGTGCAGGAATAAGGTAGGGATGGACCGCCGGGCCCGTCCGACACCTTGACGTAAATCCGCGCACACCTCGGCGATGCGTCCCTACCCTACTAAATCCAAGAAATGAAATGTAGCGATGGTCGTGTTCACGAGTGCAACGAGAAGGCCAGACAACCCTCGAAAATCACCTAGGCCGCGCCAAAATCTTGCGAGTGCATTTCCTCAACTTCACCCGACACAACATCATCAAAGGATGTAAGGTCCGAGGCCTTAACTGGATCGACCATTTCTCCAAGGTCTTTGGCACCGGAAAGCGCTAGGGATACTCCAGGTTGATCGAGTACCCAGCGGTAAGTCGCCTGGACTAAGTTCTCAACCTCATCATTAAGCATGGTTTCAGAAAGTTGATTGGCGTATGCCACACGCTCCGCAATCTCCTCCCTAGAATAGCGAGCATTTAAGCTTCCCTCCGGAAACACAGTATCTTCTCGAATAGCTCCACTTAAAAAACCATTGGCCAAACACTCTCTTGCAACAACCCCGCAATCACATGCTTTCGCTGTTTCAATCAAAGAGCGGGCTTCGCGATTGAAAGGACTTAAGACTACCTGAATAACATCAATTAACCCATCCTTCATCCACTGAGCAGACATGGGAGCCGTATCATCAAACAATGAAACGGAGTGACCGAGGAAGCGCACTTTGCCCTCGTCTTTTAGTTTAGATAATTCTGCCCAGACATCATCATGGATCTCTTCCGGCTTAAACGGTGAGTGAAAAAACAAAACATCCAAAGCATCTACTCCTATGCGCCGGAGACTGGCTTCACAAGACTCCCTGGCTTCAGCGGCATGAAAACGCCCGGGAATTACATTACTACTCGTCCGGCCAAACTTGGTTGAAATGATAACTTTCCCTCGGTGACTTCCCAACGACTCACCTAAGATAGTTTCCGAAACGCCATCCGTTTCCTTAGTGCCATACAATGGTGCGGTATCGAAGAAATTAATACCCTGATCAATGGCACCCTGAATGAGCTTAGCAGGAGCATCTTCATCCACCTTCCCGTAAATTCCACTCCCGAGAGCCCAGGTACCTAACCCCACTTCACTGACCTTTAATCCGGTCCGGCCCAATATACGATAATTCATAACTCTAAATTTATGTCCTTAAGAATTTCATCTAATCGTTGCTTAGCACGCTTAACAACAACCGCGAGCTGCTCAGCTCCTCTTTCGGCAGATGCTTCTCGAGGATCGCCTCCAGTAATCCCATCATCATCTAATGTCACCGGACGATCTGGAAGTGATGAAACATCCACCGATCCTGGGACGAAATGCATCTGAAAGGAGGTCTCAGTAGCTCCGGCATGATCGGCTTGAAAATCATCACCTAGAAAATGGAGATCCGCCCAGACCTCAAAATGTGTATCATCAACCGCGGAAGACGCTTTGTCCGCTCCGACCTGAAGTGCATCAATTTGCTCCGGTGGGTAATGTCCGGTAAACAGTATAACGACTTTAAAGCCTTCATCTGCCAATTGCAGGCAAAACTCTTCTGCAACTCGCGAAGCTAGGTCGGCCGAAATATCAATCGAGTGGGGAAAGCCTTTGAACGGTTTGATCGTATTTACTCCCATGGGAATTGCAGGCAAAACCACCCCACCCGTTTCTTGCGCAATGGCCTTGCAAATGCCTTCGGCTTTCACCGAATCCAACCCAATGGGCGCATGCTGGCTATGCCACTCAAGGGCTCCCCAAGGCACATAGGCAATCGGTGCCACTTTCAGGATTGCTTCAATTTCTACCGGACGTAGGTCACTGTATAGGCCAAAGGGTCGATTCATCGTGTATTCAGAATCAACTACTCAAGCCACTCCTGCAATTTCTAAAATCTTTTTTCCAGTCAATCGCGTTTCCGCCGGTAGACTATGAGGAACCCGACCGCCAAATTCTTCAGCAAGCTCTTCGAACCGCTTTTTAGTAGCCTCCACAAATTCTTCCACCGGTCGTTCTTCACCAAAGAGCTTCATGATTTCCGGTAACCACTGGTGACCATAGCGCACATGATTTTGCTCATCGTTGCGATCAAATGCCAGCAAGGTGTCGGCCTCAAAATCGTTCAGCTCACGCACACGATCCATAACCAAGGCTTTGACTGGAAAGCTATTTGCCTCGAACTCCATCGTCATCATCGCGTAACGCTCAGGCGGAGTCATTTGCACGAGTATATTGTAGAGATCCAAAGAATGCTCCAAGGTAGTTAAATCTACACCCAGCTTCGGTAACTGACGAAACCCAAACGCACTATGACGAGATTCATCCCACAGGTGCCTCGCCAAATCAAAGTGCAGATCAAACGGTGCATCAGGCGTATCATAAAAAACAGTCGGCAAATAATCGACTGCATCGAGCTCCATCATGAGCCACACATAGACCATCAAACGAATCACCCGTGCGTCAGTTTCGGGATCTTCCAACCATTGCCTGACAATAGGTGTCTCCTCAGGATCATGACTAAATACACTGGAGCAGATAGGAAAGTCTCCACGATTACAGATCGTAGGAGGCTGAAATTTCTCCGTATGATGATTCCACTCAAAGCCGTCTGGCAAAGCAGCTATTTCATCCTTCCCTAACCAGCCTCCCAATGCAGCTAGAGCAGCTTCGATCCGAACCTCCAGTGAACTGACCTCCCGATCTCCAAGATAAGGTTCTATCTCAGCCGCATGGCGTTCTTCATCCAGAATAAATTCCTCAACCAAGCGCCTGGACGGCCAGTCAGCCAGGTGGTGGGTCAATTCAAGGTATTGTCGGTAGGCTAAAAGAATCGCGGGTTTCAGAACTCTATAAAAACAAGACAGGGAATCCAAAGGATCTTCGCCCAAGATTGCTTCTTCAAATATGCCCCTGAACGAGTCGCGGACCGCATCGCCTTTGCCAAAGCCACTCATTTCCCTTCCCCGTTCACGTAGGAACCGTGCATGCCCAGCCGACTCCCACACATGCTGACAGAGCAGGTACTTTAATTCGACATCACCTACTCGATAAATGAGCGTGGTAGCTGTGCGTATAAATTCGCGCTCAACCTCAAAGAGGATGCGCTGAAAGCCAGCCATTTCTTGAACGGCGGCAAGACGTCGGTTCCCAGGATTCCGTTTCCCTTCAGATGTAGTTGATGCACCCATACAGAGTTGGAGTAAAGATTACTTAGCAGACCCGTCCACGTTTGCCAGCCTTTGAGTGACCGGAGGGATTGGCACCAATCCACCGATCATCGATCGGTTCACTGGCTCGCTGATATCGACTGTCGCTCGAGATACGCAATCGATTCTCTGAGCGATTATCGAGCGATGCATGAACCACAAACATTCCAAATGTTAAAAAATCACCCGCCTCAAATTCAGTAGTTAACCAACGACCACCAAATTTGTTTCTCAACACGGGCGGATTATGCGAGAGCGTTCCCGTAAAACTCCATTTACCATCTTCGGCCTTTTCTCGGTGGCCAGGAATATTTTCACAGTAGGTATCCACATCGCGGTAGATGTAGTTCTTCAACAGATCCATCCGCTTGTGCGAGCCCTCCAAAATCATTAGCCCGCCCAACTCGAATGAGATATCACCGTAGGGCATCCAACAGGTCATGTGCTCGTGAGTCCCTCTTCCCATGTAAGGGAGATCGCAATGAGGGTTCGTTCCTTTGCCCGGACCAATAGCTCGCATCCAAGTGAAGTCATAGTGTCGAATGTCCTCGGCAAAGAGTTGAC
>CALJGU010000249.1 GCA_938075565.1 uncultured Opitutales bacterium
TCTAAAGCAGCTCCTACAACTGTTGATCCATAAAATCTCCAGACTTGTCAGAATCAACCAGCTCCAACTAACTTCATACTATGAACAGACGTCAGTTCCTTAAAGCTACCTCCGCTGCCTTTGCATTCTCCACCTTGCCGACTCTCAGCAGTCTTGGTTCCGATTTCCTGGATATAAAAAAGCGGGTCGCTGTGATTGGCCCGGGTTGGTATGGGAAACTGGATCTGTTTCGCCTGCTTCAGGTGGCTCCTGTGGAGGTGGTTTCGATCTGTGATGTGGATGCGAAAATGGCCGAAGATGCGGCGAACCAGATTGCAGGTCGTCAGTTGTCTGGGAATCGTCCACGCATCTATTCCGATTACCGGAACCTGCTGAAGGAAAAAGATTTTGATATCGTAATCATCGATACGCCTGATCACTGGCATGCCTTGCCCATGATCGATGCCGTTAAAAGCGGAGCCGACGTATGGGTGCAGAAACCTACCGGGGTGGATATCGTGGAGAGTCAGGCCATGTTAGCCGCAGCTTGGAAATACGACAAGGTCGTGCAAGTGGGAACGCAGCGTCGCAGCACACCTCACTTGATCGAAGCTCGTGACCGAGTGATCAAAGAAGGTTTACTAGGAAAGATTTCTCATGCGGACGTCTGCTGTTACTACCACATGCGGAAAGGGCTTACCAAGGAGCAGGCTCCTGATATCCCAGCACCCAATTATTTAGATTTTGATATGTGGACAGGCCCGGCTCCGATGCAGCCTTTCAACAAGATCATCCACCCTGGAAGCTGGCGTGCCTATATGGAATACAGCAATGGAATCGTCGGCGACATGTGCGTGCATATGTTGGATATGGTTCGCTGGATGCTGGACCTGGGGATGCCGACCTCGGTGAATTCCATCGGTGGAATCTATGTTGATAAAGCGGCGCGAGCGACCACGCCCGATACGCAGACAGCGACCTTCACTTTTCCTGAGATGAATGTGGTATGGAATCACCGCTCTTGGGGTTCTGCGCCAGACCCAGAATATCCTTGGGCTGGAATTATCTACGGTGAAAAAGGAACGCTGAAGCTCAGTGTGCACAAGTATGAGTTCTTCCCACATAGTTCAAAGAAGGCGACCTTGAGTGGAACGCCGTTGTTTGAGTTTGAACAGTATCCGGTAGATCGGACCGAGAAGCGTTTAGAAAAGCATGTAGCTTCAGCGGTGCGCTGGCATATGTTGGATTTCTTGAAGGCGGTTGAAAGTCGTAGTCGCCCAGTCGCGGATATCGAGGAAGGACATATTTCCACCGCCGCGTGTATCTTGGCGAATCACTCCATGGAGTTGGGTCGATCCCTGGATTGGGATAACAAGGCTGGAAAAGTGAAGGGCGATGACGAGGCCAATGCCTTGCTTGCTCGTCCTTACCGCAAGCCTTGGATACACCCGCATCCGGATCGGGTTTAACAACTGCCTGTGTATTTCAATGGGATCCTTTAGATTAATTCCGAAGGAATGGAGGCTCCTTTCACGGGGACTGTGCCTGCTGTCGCTTTTGGCGGTTACTCACCTGGGGGCGGAGACTCGAATTCTTATAAGTGCTGATGCGTCGGACGTAGAACGCGTTGCTGCGGAGGAATTAAAATCTGATATCGAACAGGTGTGTTCTGAAGAAGTCGTATCGATTGATACGTATTCAGAAAATAAAGACGTTTCGTTTCAGGGTAACACCATTCGACTGGGCACGATTGCCTCCATCTCAGGATCGAAAGAGAATCTGGAACCGGAGACATTTCTGCTTCGTTCGATGGATGAGGAGGCGTTGTGGATTCTTGGAGCAGACGATCGCGGAGTCCTTTATGGGGTCTACGAATTCTCCAAACGGGTCCTTGGCATCGATGCACTCGAGTATTGGACGGGGAAGCAGGCTCCCAAGCAAACAGAGTTGGAGATTCCTGAGTTGGATTTCCGAGAGCAGGCACCCGCGTTTAAGCGAAGGGGGTACTTCGACAACGACAACGACATGCTGGCCAATTGGAAGGGGCGGAAGCTGATTGTCGAATTCGATATTTGGAAGGAAATGATCGATTCCCTGGCGCGTCTCCGCTACAACTACATCGACATCCATGACTTGTTAGGGCGGTCGGAGTATTACCTCCGCGACTACTACACGGAGATGACCGATTATCACACCGACCTGGAATTGGTGGATCAGGTGATTGACTATGCGCATAGCAAAGGGCTCCTGGTGCAGATCCCCATGTATTTGGGCTGGGAGTTTATGCACCTTGAAATGGACGAAGTGTGCATTACCTCGCACTTCGACCGTTGGATGGAGATTTATAGTTTCTATTTGCGTGAGACACCCTTGGGGAAGGGCGACTTTTTTCTGGCGCGTCCTCGTCATCCGATTTATGACTGGGCCTATACCTGCCCGGAAGAAGAAGCCGTCGGATTGCATCCGGGGCCACTCATGGAAGCGGTGTTTAGCGGATTGGGAAAACTCATTAAAAAGTACCGACCAGGTGGGGTGCTGATCTGTGACCTCTGGCAGGAAGGTCGCGATATGTGGCACAGCAACCAGTTCAACATTCAGCGCGAGGCACAGATGCTGTGGGCTGATGATGGCTTTGCCCAATTCGAAGAATGGCCCGAGCGCCATAAGGCCTATGATTTTGGAATCTATGTCCATGCGGGCGTTTGGAAAAACCAGGTTGTGCAGGATCCGTATCCGGAACGTCTCAAGACCGCGGCACAGAATGCCGTTTCTCGAAACATGACTCATAACTTCCTCGTTAATGGGCAGAGTTTTAAACCGTTTATCTTAAATCTGGAGGCTGCCGCTCGCGTGGCTTGGGACCCAGTGGGTTTTGATAGTGATACCTTCTATGAGGAGTGGACCACCCGGTATTTTGGCGAGGCGGCTTCTGCAACCGTCATTCAAAGCCTTCAATTACTCCGAGAGGTGCATCACTATGCGGTGGGTTTTCGCGAGGTGATGAGAGCCTCAGAAAAAATCCTTAATAATCTTGAGAATGGAAAAGCAGAGTCGGAGGACTTGGCCAACGTAAGAACCGCTCTTGCACTGGCTCAGAAATCATTGGAGCTGGCCGAGGAGGCAAAGGCATCCGTGCCTGATGCGGCTCTCGACGCGTTTGACGATCAGGTACTTTTCCCGGTTCGGATATTTGTGGAGAACCTCCATTTGCTCAAAAGCCTGATCGAATTTAACAATGCCTATGCCAACAACCGCAGGGATTCCAGGACGCGTGAGCGAGTCCGTGGTCTGGGGCTCCATGCCCGTGATCAATTGCTAAATCTCCGCACGTCCCTGGAGCTAGGCTCGAGCTGGGAAAAGTGGAAGGGCTGGTATAAGCCTGAAAACTTCCGGATTCATACACCTCCGCCCAAACTCGAGGATTTCGATCGGGTATTGGAGGGCTTGTGAGAATACAATCGGCAGCAAGCTACCTCCTATACTTCGTTTCGCATATCTAAATGTAGGAGGTAGCTTGCTGCCGAATCGCTTCTTCAGCCGAAAAAAAAACGGCAAAAATAAAATCTCGCGAATCCGATTTGAACAACTTAGCGTATAAGTTCACTCGTTTAGCTATGAAGTCTTTGTCACTATGGGTTCTCGGTCTGACGCTCAGCTCTCTAATTCAAGTTCCGGTCACTGCGAATGGCGAGTTCGAAGGTATTGATGCGGAGTTAACGGATCGTGCTGTGGTCCTGCAGTTGCCAGAAGGCGTTAGGCGTATTCGTCTGCGAATTCTCGATGAAGCGGGAAACTGGGAAACTCACACCATCGCTCACCTCAAGGGAACGGAGGGTTTTCTTAAACTGCGAGTTCCAGACGTTGTGGACGAAGACGACTTGGAAGTCTCCGCCAGTTGGTCCGACCCATTCCCGTATGAGTTTTATGCGGGAGATTCCACGTTCGACCCCAGTGAACCCGATGGAAATACCAACCGAGCTGGAGTTTCCGGTGCCGAGGATGGAAGTGCCCAAAGTGTAAGCGACACCACGGTAGAGGAATCGGATATCTGGAAATGGCGGAACAGCACGCTCTACTTTTTTAATCAGTACCGCGGCTTACAGGTGATCGATGCGGCGGACCCCGCAGCCCCCAAGCGGGTTGCCACGATGCGAGTTCCTTTTGGTGGTGAGCAGATGTATCTGCACCCGACTGAAGACATGGTGATTCTGTTAACTTACAATGGAAACACGGGGAATGGTCAGGTTCTATTAGTGGATCATGAGGAGTCAGATGTCCTCACTGAGAAACTGGCGGTCGATGTACCCGGCTACATCCTCGAGTCGCGATTGGTTGGTAGTATACTTTATGTGGTTTCCCGTCGTTGGTGGCAGGAGTCGACGATCGATGAGGAAACCGGTGTTGAGCATTTGCGATCAGTATCAGGGCTGGCGGTCAGTAAAATCGATCTGACGGACCCGGATAATATCGTGGTTGCTGAACCGCTTGAGATGCGTGACGGGAAACACAATTACTGGGGAGGTATCGTTCAAGCAACTGCTGACGCATTGCTCATTGCGACCTCTGCTTACGATTACGAGACGCGGACGACCCTTTCAACTGTCCACGTTGTCGATATCTCAGACCCGAGTGTTGACCCGGTTTTGACTCATGAGGTTCCGACGAAGGGCCATGTACTCAATAAGTTTAATTTAAACTTGAAGGAAAATATCCTCACAGTTGTTAGTCAGGTATGGCGTGGAGAGAATCAGCAGCGATACGCCAGCGTTGAAACATTCAATGTAGGGGAACCGAGTGAAGGACCGGTGGAGGCGTTGGCCGAATTGGAATTTGCCAACAATGAATCCATCACCTCGTCCCGCTTTGCTGGAGATCTACTCTATGTTGTCACGTTCCTGAGGATCGACCCCTTGTTTGTTATCAGTTTAGCCGACCCGGCGAACCCCCAACTGTTGGGTGAGCTGGAAGTGCCAGGGTTTTCAACTCATTTAGAACCGCTGGGCGAGGACTCCTTGATATCGGTGGGGGTTGAAGATCGGCAGATTGCGGTGTCGTGGTTTGATGTGTCAGACCCTTCGGGCCCAACCCTCGCGTCCCGTGTATACATCGGGGAGGAAGACGGTTGGTCCTGGTCGGAAGCCAATTGGGACGAAAAGGCTTTTGGCTTTTTCCCAGAGGATGGTTGGGCGTTGGTTCCTTACTCGGGTTATGATCCTGAAAATGGATCTACGAGTGGTATTCAGTTAGTGGAGCTTGGCGATGGCGAGTTGGCCAAACGTGGAGCGATCGAGCATGACTTTCGGGCACGCCGGGCACGTGTGATGGATGAGGTCGTGGTATCGATATCAGGGCAATCGCTCAAGTCCCTCGATATTTCCGATCCTGACAATCCATTGCTCTTGGCGGAGTTGCCTTTGGCTTGGCCTGTTGATTTTGTTCATCGTGTAGGTGATTATCTGGTACAGCTGCAGCGTGGTCCTAGATTCTGGTATTGGGGTGGCAATGATTTACAGCCTCAAATCCATATCACTTCGATTGACGATGCGGATGAATTGTTGGCCTCTCTGAAATTACCCGAGGGCAGGATTGTTGGATCTATGCTATTGGAGGATTGCCTAGTGATCGCTCAGTCCGGTTACAAAAACCAGCAGGTGGCTGACGAGCAAT
>CALJGU010000250.1 GCA_938075565.1 uncultured Opitutales bacterium
CTTTTCGGACTGGCCGTCGGAGCGGGTCCACGTAATCCCGCCGTCAGGGCTGGAAAGGTAGCCAACCGTGGTTAGTGGAGAAATCGATTCATCATCTGGCATCCCGTAGATACGTGCGGCTAGATGAAGTGTATTGTGATCCGGGCCCCAGGCGAGTGAACCAGCAAATTGCGTATAGTTGCCATGTCGGGAACGCAGAATAGCCCAGTTGCGGGTCCAGGCTTCATCTGGCTTCTTCGACCACATTTCGAGCTCCCAGGGTTGGTTCTCGTAGCTGCGCCGTGCCGTCATGATCAAGGTTCCTT
The DNA here is from genome assembly GCA_938075565.1 of uncultured Opitutales bacterium. Classification (GTDB taxonomy): domain Bacteria; phylum Verrucomicrobiota; class Verrucomicrobiia; order Opitutales; family UBA2995; genus UBA2995. The sequence continues at coordinate 306 of CALJGU010000250.1, forward strand.
CTTTGGCGCAGACAAGGGCTGGGTAAGTTAGGTTGAGCCCAAATTCTTCGTAGGACGTCCATTCGGAGGCATCATTGGGCCGCACTGATTTTCGATAGCGAAAGGAGTGATGGTGAGAGTAAAAAAGAATGTGCAGATAACCTTCCCCGTCGATGGTGAGCGCCGGGCCACCGTGGTTATCGACTGCCTCACCAATGGTCCAGGCCTCGGACCACTTTTCGGTAGCGTGGTCCAGTGTCCGGATACGAATACAAAACCCTTCCTTGGGTGTATCCAACCAGGCTACATGTGTTTTTCCCTGATAGGTGATGATCTTGGGAGATTCCAGGTAGGCGGTTGCTCTTCCGGAACCTTTAGAAGACAAGAGGAAACGATCATCAGCACTCCCTAGGATTGTGGCTTACAAATACAGAACCCCCAAGGCGATCCATGACTTGGTTGTAGGGAATCGGCTTTTCATAGCTGGTGGATTAAATATCGAAAAACGATTGGGCGTTACCGATGGCGACGTTATCTCGCTGTCTTTTGGGTAGTGATGATAACCTTACTTTGTCGATTTGTGCCTGGGCAACCTGCAATGGGGAAAGTGAACCAAATAGGATTCGTGAAACCGGTATATCTTTTTTGAGCACACGGAGAGTATCTTCCCACTCAGCGAAACTGGTATCAGTTGAGAACGCACCCTGCGTCGTTGAAAGCTCATTAAGTTCGTGCGCTCCCAATCCTTGTATGAGTGGATGGACTTCGGGAGCTTTGTCTAGGAAGCTTTTTATTTGGGCGACGCATATCGGTTTTATGGAAAGGGCAGGGTGTTCCTGTCGTTCGTCTACCAATCGTGCGGTTATGACCAATTTCAGCTTTTTCTCGGCGAGTTCCCCAATGAGCTTTTTAACGGAAGCCGAGCGCAAAGAGTAGCCGTGATAAGCCGGGAGCAAACGAACCGCTACTACACGACCATGGTCCGAGATTTCCTCCAGATGATCTTTCCAGGCTGGTGTTGCTGGATTGATAATCGGGAGCGGGCGAAAGGAACGTAACATTGCCAGTGCCTTGAAGTTTGCCCGATTCCCAGGCATCGGATCCAATTGAAACACCGCGTCAAATGGGGATACGAGTGCTTCGTTTATTTCGTAGCCTACACGACTCACTCTTGGGGCTTCAGCATCGATCAAAGAAACCGGCCCAAAGGGCCAGGAACCACTCCACGCATTTGTATCGATAAAATTCATACGAGCTTTAGTAGCTGGGCTGCATTCTGGTAGAAAATGTTTTCTTTATCTCTGGATGAGATGGGCGAGCCTGATACTTGACCGATGGCTGCAGGGAGGTCTCGGATGGGGAGGTCCGATCCGTATAACACCCGATCAGACCCAAGATTGGAAACAGCGTGCTCGACAATCCCCGCTTCTGGGGAGCCTCCGGATGTGTCTACCCAGAGGTTATCAATTCCGCGGGCAGCCAAGACGCCGCGAAAACCACAACCGGTTAGGTGCGCCATGATCACTCGTGTATTGGGGAATCGTTTGGCCAATAGGCAGGTATCCTCCGGATCCGAATGGAAAGAGCGTTTTTTAATCTTAGTCTGACTCCAGGTGTGTTGAAGTACGGGAACATCGTAAGCCTCTCCAGCTTCCATGACTGGTTTCATGCACGCATCACGGGCGTTGTTGGCAATCTCGAGCTTTAGGCCCTTAAATCCCTTTCCGCCGACGCATCGGTCGACTTCGTTTCGCACGGCGCGTTCTCCAAGAGTAGGATTGAGATAGCAGAAACCAATGAAGAACCGAGGAGCCATGGAAACAATCTTAGCTGTTTCGTTGTTCAGGGTTTGGATTTGTTTCCGACTGGGAGAAGCTCCGTAGTAAAGGACATCTCCGAGGGCGATCATCCTCTGAATCCCAAATCGTTTGGCCCGTCTTACGAGAGCTTTTACCTCCTTGGTCGATCTTCCATCCCCCATGAATACGGGGTGGGTGTGGATATCGATAATTGGTTTGTTGTAGCTGAGTTCCACGGTCGTGGGTGAGGAAAGCGGTTTTACCAATGACACTTAAAAATCGAGTCTGAGATAAGGCCTGAAGGAGCTTACTGTAAACCCTGGCAGATTCTCCTCAAGGCTTGCCGGATGTGGAAGACTTCATCACCCTCTCTATCATTATGTTGCAATCCATTCGTTTCTTTTTCCTCAATCATCGTATTCTTTTCTCAGTAAGCGTCCTGAGCTTGATGGTTGGCCTTCAATCAACGGTCCAGGCTGACGACTTTGATCCGGAAGGGGCTCTGGCCGATCGCAGTATCGAGCTTCCCACGCCGGCCAAATCGATTGCCAATTATGTAGGCGCGACACGGATCGGGAACACCATCTTTTTATCCGGTCATTTGCCAAAGCAGGACGATGGTTCCTATGTGTTGGGAAAACTCGGAGAAGATCTCTCGGTCAAGGAGGGCTACGATGCGGCGCGCCTTTCAGCCATTGCTTTGATGGCGACTCTCAAGGCTGAGATTGGTGACCTCTCCAAAGTTAAACGCGTCGCCAAGGTATTTGGCATGGTGAATGCCACCGATTCCTTCAAGGATCATTCAAAGGTGATCAACGGTTGTTCAGATCTCCTCGTCGAAGTATTTGGTGATCGTGGACGTCATGCACGAGCGGCCTTTGGAGTTATCTCACTTCCTCTGGGTGCTGCAGTCGAGATCGAAATGATCGTTGAGGTGGAAGAGTAGTTAACCTTCCAGGTCGAAATTAAAGTAGCACAGGCATCTTGCCTGTGTATTTCTCGGGCGGCTACACAAGCAAGATGCCTGTGTCACTTTTCCTAAGCTACGCAGTCCTCACTATTTCTGACACGGCCTCAATCACCCGATCACAATCCGCCTTCGAATTAAAAATATGGGTGGATACTCTAACTGCGTTGAGACCTTGTTCGGTTACCTGCCTGCAACGCAACCGGTACTCCTGCATGAGTCGGCTGGTTAAGGTATTATATGGTATCTTCGAGCAACTAAAGGTAGTGATCGAGCGTCGCATTGCTGGATCAGAAGGAGTGAGTATCTCAATGCTGGGGATCTCGCTTAATCCGGCTTGCAAGTAGTTCGCTAGTTTAGAGCCGTAGGCTTCAATGCGTTTGAGCCCGATTTCTTTTTGAAATTCAATTGCTACCTGCAGTCCTGCCACCAGTTCGGTATTTCGCGTTCCATATTCGTGACGCTTAACACCGTCCACATAAGTGACCTGGTCGGGGAATGTATAATGGGTAATCGAATGGCCGCCGAGGTGACTACACTCTACTTCTTCAAGCTGCGACCGTTTGATGTAAAGGATGCCTGTTCCCCGAGGTCCACCCATCCACTTGTGACCACTGGTGGCGTATGAATCGCAATCCATTGAATGCAGGTCGATCGGGATCATGCCCGCTGTTTGTGCCCCGTCGACGTGAAACCAGATGCCACGTTCCTGCGCTAGTTTGCGGATACCTTGGATATCGAACAAGATGCCTGTAGGCGCAGTGATATGGCTTACTTGGATGACCTTTGTGCGAGGAGTGATCAATTTCCGAATTCTCTCCACGGATCCTTCCATCGATTCCGGGTCCGGATCGAAGACCTTCACCTTAATCCCGTGGCGTTCTTGGCGGTTTAGCCATGGAAAAGAGCCTCCTGGGTGAGCGTGAGATTCGAAGATGACTTCATCTCCTGGATTCAGTCGTAAGCCAGTAGCGATGATCGAATTGGACTCGGTGGCATTACGTGTAAAACAGATTTCGTTCGCATCGGCTCCTAAATACTCTGCAGCAACAACTCTAACCTCGTCCATGGTCGCATGGCCGGTTTCTGAAATGGCCTGGAGTTCCTCCGTTTTTTCATTAACTGCATCGAGAACTACAGAAGGGGCAGGCCCTAACCCGCCGCAGTTGAGATACACGCGGTCATTCCCCAGTGGAAATTGCTGTCGTACGGCTGACCAGTATGCGTATTCCGATACTGATTTGAAATCCGGTAGGGCCGCAGCGGAGCTCGTCGTCTGGCAACCGGACGTAAACATCGCAGATGCACCCAGTCCGAGTGCGCCAATAAATTCCTTCCTATCCATGGCTTTCTTTAATTTTGCCCCTTAATTGATGTCGGAATCTTCAGCTCGAAAGTCGTCCTCAATCTGAGCCGCCAGATAAACGAAGGCAGCGTAAGCGGCGACATTTTGTGCAAGTTCATCGGGATCGATCTTATCGAGCGTGTCGTTCGGTGTATGGTGGAGGTCAAAGTAATCCCAACCATTCTGCTGTAGTGAAACAATGGGAACTCCTTTTGCTTTGAGTGCTCCCACATCGGGTCCGCTGCTGGCTTTGTTATCGCCCTTGGCAATGCCTAGTGGACGTAACACGTCTGCGATTTCCGAGAGGTAGTTCAGCTTTTCTTCTGCGAAGAAGCTATTGAATTTCCAAATCTTGCCGGCTCCGAAGTCGGATTCAGCAGCCACGATAAAATTATCCAGTTCATCTGCATGGGCATCGGCATATGCTTTGGCCCCTACCAGTCCGACTTCTTCGGATCCCCACATGACAATTCTGATAGTGCGTTTGAGTCCATTGGGGTAATGGTCTTTGATGAGTCGGGCGGCCGCTACTGTGATTCCAATTCCTGCGCCATCGTCAATGGCACCTGTGCCCAAGTCCCAAGAGTCCAAGTGACCTCCGATGATAATGACTTCCTCCGGTGATTCCGTTCCGACAATTTCACCGATTACATTTCCGGAAATAGAAGCCGGTTCAAATTTAGGTGTAAGTTGAAGTCTGATTTGAATACTATCGGTTCGTTCCAGCGCTCGGGTCAATTGGTCAGCATCGGGGGCGGAAAGAGCAGCAGTTGGAACGCTATCAATTTCTTCCGTGATTTCGGTAATGGTTTTCATTTGCCCTGTGTGAGCGAAACGGTGGCTGGACGTACCAACTGATCGAATCAGTGCTCCGGCGGCTCCTTTTTTGTAAGCTTCGTAGGCGGTTTGCCGGCGCTTGCCTACTGCTTCTCCGTAACCAGAGCCATCCTGAGTGCGTGTCATGATTTCGTCGATGAACACGATCTTTCCCTTCAGGCTCCCCTGTGGCTGTGCCTCGAGTTCTTTAACTGAGGAAAAGCGTATGAGTTCACCCACTACACCTTCCTCGGGTGTAGCTACGCTGCCACCCAGTGCTGTGACAGTAAGTTGCTGTGGGAATGGGGAAACGATTTCTGCGCGTTCTATGCCTCGCTCCCAAAGTGGAACCTCGAATGGCTCTTCGTGCACATTCTCAAAACCCAGTTCTTTAAGTTTGGCAACGGCCCAGGAACGAGCGCGCTTTTCCGCTTCGCTACCAGCCAGGCGTGCACCGACCTCAGTGGTGAGTGATTCCACGACCTCGTAAGCAATGTTCTCTTCCAGTGCTGCTTCCGATAGCTGCTGGGCCTCCTTCGCGAGGGATTCTGAGATGCCTTTGCCTTGGGCTGAGAGAAGCGGTATGAAAACGAGTCCTGCGAGGATAGAGGAAAGGAGAAGTTTGGAGTATTTCATGAAAATGTTTGTTGGAAGAATGATCCGAAACCTGCAAGCTAGTCGCAATTCTAATCTACCTGAAAGTGTTACATTCCCTTTGCTTTACCAAAAAGCGAGAGTTGGTATGGTCATCAGGTATCCCTTTCTCCTAAAACTTTACAGGACGCATCTTATGGATTTTCAGGTATATCAATCTTACTGGGGTATGACTGACTTGCCTTATTTGGGCGAAGAGTGGTCTAGAGAGGACAAGGTCGCTCAAATTGCGGAAGCTGGCTTTGATGGGGTCGAGTTTCTGATGGAGGAGCCGGAGCATTTGAATGCTATGATTCCTCTAACGGACAAGTTTGATCTTAAACGGGCAAACATCGTGTTTCCATGGAGTTATGAGGATTTTAAGAAGGATGTAATTGCGGCCCAGGAGTGTGGGGCTACGCACATCAATCTCCAGCCCATGCCCATGCCGCGCACGGTTGCAGAATGCGTGGATTATATTCGAGAGTGTATCGATATTGCGGGTGAGGCAGGCATTCCTCTCTTTTTCGAAACGCATCGAGACCGGATGACTACCGACATGTATTTTACGTTGGATTTGATCGAAGCGGTTCCGGAGATGAAACTGTGTGGAGACTTATCTCACTTTGTCGTTGCACGCGAATTTGCCGGGCCCCCGATCTCAGAGCAGAATCAAGCCTATATGACTCAAATCGTTGAGCGATGTGGACTCTTTCATGGTCGGGTGGCTTCTCGTGAGCAGGTTCAAGTGCCCATCTCATTTCCGCATAATCAAATTTGGGTCGACCTCTTTGCTGGTTGGTGGGAGCAGGGATTTAAAAACTTTAAAGCCACTGCACCTGAAGATGCGACTTTGACCTTTGTTGTAGAACTAGGACCTGCCGAATACGCCATGCAAGGGGCCGACGGCAATGAACTATCTGATCGTTGGGTAGAAGCAAAAAGGATTAAAGACTTAGTCCGTGAAATATGGGAGCGTTGTTAGATGTCGGATAAATTACGTGTTGGTATAACGGGTTCTGATGGAAATGTTGGAACTACTCTAAGGGCTGGTCTTTCAGAAGACTTTGATTTGCGCCTCTATACTTTGGATACTGTCGATTATGAATCGACTCTGGCAGATCTGTCGGACGCCAGCCAAGTAGAAGGAATATTCGATGGGCTAGATTGTTTGATCCATTTAGCCGCCTACATTCATGCAACGGGAACCTGGGAGCAAATCCTTCCTAACAACATAATAGCAACTCAGAATGTACTCGCAGAGGCAGTGCGAGCGGGTGTGAAAAAGGTCGTGTTTGCCAGTACGAATCATACGCAACACGGCTTCTTCATGGTGGGCGGAAAGCCCAACATTACAGACCCAGAAACGGAACGGCTATTTAAACTCAATGATGTCCCTCATCCGGATTCCATTTATGGGGTTTCCAAGTTGTTTGGTGAAAACCTTGGGCGTTATTATGTCACCACGTCGGGTATTCAGTTTGTAGTTCTAAAGATAGGTTGGACTCGAGAGGATGACGATTGCACTGCCTTAGACGGCACCGTGCATGAGCGGCACCTGCGCGCTCTTTACCTCAGTAAACGCGATTGCGTGCAGGCATTTCGAAAAGCGGTTGAAGTCGATACCGACTATCTCGTCGCGTATGCTACCAGTGATAACCGTCAGTACGGTATCTTTGATCTTGAAGAATCGATAGAGAAGTTGGGATTCCATCCTGAGGATTCATCGGACCGGTGATAATTGTAGGAGGGGCTTTGTGCCCCGATTGCGCGGTGAGCTATCGAAGGGATCGAGGCATAAAGCCTCTCCTACAGCTTTATAACAAATTCTCTCTGTCCTGATGCGTTGGATACGGTTGGCATTGAAATTTCTTCTACCTGGAAGGTCGGGAGATCATGGCTTTGCTCAGCGCTGTTAAGTTTATTTTCATCTGTTGCGAAAACGCTTTGAGAAAACAAAATAGTTGATACGAGGGTGGTTATTAGGATGTGTTTTTTCATGTTTTTAATTCCGTTATGTTTGAGTAACCCGGGAGAGTTGCGACGAGTCGCAAAAAACTTTCGGTTTTTCAAATGAGTGGCGGAATCCTGAAAATATTACACCCTGATGAGGATATTTTGGAGCGATGCTATCGCGTCCTTAAAGCTTTTCGTATTATGGGTTCGAATACATCTGCCTGACGCATGAAACCTAAATCATTGGGATGGGAGGCATCAGTGGCGCCTTCGCCATCCAGGCCAAGGAGCTTATCACCGGGGATATAAAATAGTTTTTTCACGCCCTCTTTTTTAAGCGTTTTGTAAGCTCGCTTAAGTGCATCATGGTTTTTGTCGTGATGCGTATTTCTCGCAGGAAGAATCCAGGAGTTTGTGTTCCTGCGATCTTCGACAAGAATAATGGGAGTATCGGGGCGTGCTTCTCTAAGTTGTTTTACCAGAGGTATACAACGTTCATCGATCTGCTCTGCCTTAAGATTTGGATTACAGTCGATTATATAAACGGCTGGGTCGATCCGGGTAAGGTTAGCTCCGACTTCTGCTTCCATCCGACCGTTGCCAGAAAACCCTAGATTGATAACCGGACGATCAAAGCGTCGACCGAGAATGGCCGTATGAACCATGCCCGGACGAGAGGCGCAAGCCCCGTGAGTAATAGAAGTGCCGTAAAAGACAATCGGTTTGG
>CALJGU010000251.1 GCA_938075565.1 uncultured Opitutales bacterium
TCAACAGTAGATCCCAAAGATTTAAAAAGGGAAAAAAAGGCGCAAGCGGAACAGGCAGATCGATCTGATAATAAGAAGAGAAGATTGGACCGAAAGAACAAGTAGTCTTCAAATTCTTACAGAATCATTCACTCTGTGTAAGGAGAAAAGGGTCGTTCCTGGATTCTTGAATGTATCATTGTTCTCTGTAGATACCTCTTTGAATTTTGGCTTCGATTAGCGTAGACAAGGTGTGGGTACGAAATGTTTTTGTTGGTGTTGCTTTGCTCGAAACTGCGGGATTGGGGAGTGAAGCTCTTATTTTGTTCATTTGAAGACAAAAATAACAAACGGTGTCGTTTGATAGTGGAAGAACGATGAAGTTACTGAAGAAATTGAGGAATTGAGAATTTGCTTCATAAGACCTATCCGAACCGGTCTAGAGAGCTTCGTGTCCGGAATCTAAACTACCATTTATGAGAAAGAATACATTTTATACTTCATCTTTTTTTACGGTCGGAATGGGCATTGCATTGCTGATTGTGGGAAACTAAGGAGTTGATGGGGATGCCGGTCAACAATCGGATTCTCATTCATCGATGAGCTCTTTTGTACAGCGGCTGGACACAGCTCGCTGCCATTGAGGAACGAAACCTAAATGTTATCGTAGGGGTTTCTTACAAAGGCGGACCCATTGAGTTGAGAGAGTTCGGGGCAGTATCGGAAGACGGAATTTCCCCTGAAGCAAGGCAGGTAGATATCAACTCTATCACTAAAACGGTAACGGGTGTGATGGCGGCAAAACTGGTCCAGCAGGGAAAGGCTAAACTAGACGAAACTCTTGAGAACTTTTTTGAAAACGTACTGGAAGATAAGTCCGGGATTACGTTGCATCAGTTGCTTACGCATTCTGCGGGATTCAGGCACTCGGTCGGTCAAGACTTTGAACGTTTAGATAGAAATGATTTTTTAGCACGAGCGTTGCAGTCTGACTTAGAATCGGCACCGGGTGAAAAATACGAGTATTCGAATGTAGGATACGGAATCGTTACGGCTATCATCGAAACTCGTTCAGATAAGTCGTATGAAAGGTATCTGCATGAAGATGTTATTGCCGGACTTGAACTGAAAGATACCGGTTATGCCTCTGTCTATGATGAGAATCGATCACTTAGGACGAAAGGCGGCGAAACTATTGAGAAAGCTAGTTGGGGTGGTTACAAGCCGTACTGGAATCTGATAGGTAATGGTGGTCTAATTTCAACGGCGCAGGACATGATACGTTTTCGTCAAGCTGTGATTAGTGGTGAAGCAGTCTCTCAAAAGATGCTGGAAATCATTCAAACACCACACATCAAGTAATACATCGATGGTTCAAGCTTCTACGGATACGGTCTTGTTGTTCAGGGCGTAAAAGGGAAGGATCGCTTTTACTGGCATGACGGTGGCAATGGGGTGTTCTCAGCTCAATAGGGCGACTACCCGGAGCAGGGTATTACCCTTTTCACAGCTGGATCAGATGACGATGCGTTTAAGGCGATGCAATCCTTTGAGAAACATCTCAATGTTTTTGGCGAAAGTGGCGGATAGGATCCATAACAGCATATTGCGGCTTGCAGGAATCCGGTCGTTCGGGGAAATTAGAAACGCAATATTATGATCCGATCAAAACGATTCGCCCTCCAGATTCTCGCTGCCGTCGTTGCGGTATCGACGATTAACGCATCGACCGAAATCATTTGCGAAGGCGAATACGATGGACATCTCCAAGGGATCGCGATCGATGGGAAGGAATCGATTTTCTGGTCGTTTACAGTAGCTTTGGTAAAGACGGATTTCAAGGGGAAGCAGGTCGCATCCATCCCGGTGCCAAATCATCACGGCGATCTCTGCTATTCGGAGGGGATGCTTTATGTCGCAGTCAATCTTGGCGCTTTCAATGAACCCGCTGGGAAAGCCGATTCTTGGCTATACGCTTACGATGCAGAGGACCTTTCGCTAGTTTGGAAACGGAGCCTGCCGGAAGTTGTTCATGGCGCAGGAGGTATTGATCGTCACGGGGACCATTTCTATGTCGTGGGCGGCTTGCCTCCGGGAATTGATGAGAACTACATTTACAAATACAAGAGCGATGGGGAATTCGTGAAACGAATCGCGGTGGCAAGCGGGTACACTGTAATGGGAATACAGACCGCGTTCTTCACTGACGGGTTTTGGTGGTTCGGTTGTTACGGTGAACCGCGAACGCTTATCAAAGCCGACGCTGATTTTCGTTTTGTCGGGCGGCGGTTGTTTGATGCCTCTCTCGGTATTGAGAAAACAACAGGTGGCGATTTTCTGATAGGAAAGGATCTTCGCTTACCGAGCGGTGGGCATCGCGGGAGTATCGTTTTGGCTCAGGAAAACACCGAGAGTTTCTTAAGAGTCTTGTCAGTCGAATAATCTGAGGTGATCCAGACCGTCTAGAAAATGCCCGATGGCATCGGTTGAATGGCTTACCACTTTAATCCCAAACAGCATCGGGAAGAACGATTATCCCGCAAACATGAGAATTGATTGATGAAGGCACCGGCCGGAAATGCTTTTTCCTGGCACATGCTTTTCCAACCAAGGCTTGCAATTATCATTCAGGTCTTCCTTATAAGGATGGGCGTGCGCTTGCATACCTCTTCCTAACAATCATCTCGAATTCCAACCAACGACGTATCCATGGGCTTCCCAAGGATAGATCTAAAACAAGCAATGAAAATGACACGAATACTCTCCGCAATCGCTTTTGGTCTCCTTGGCTTCCCGTCTCTCAAGGCAGAAGATCGACCTAACATCGTTTTCTTTCTGGTCGACGATCTGGGCTGGGCTGACGTTGGCTGTAATGGTAGTTCGTTCTACGACACACCCAACATTGATCAACTTGCGGAAGAAGGCGTCCGTTTTAGAAATGCCTATGCGGCATGCCATGTTTGTTCGCCGACGAGAGCGAGCATCCTTACTGGAAAATATCCCGCGACTCTCACCCTTACCGATTGGCTGAACGGCAGAAGCGACCGACCTTACCAGGTATTGAAGAATCCCGACAAGGCCATGGCTCTCGACCCCGATGAGACTACTCTGGCCGAAGTCTTGAAGAAGGAAGGTTATGCCACCGCCCTGTTTGGCAAGTGGCATCTGGGAAGGGACACCACTCCGACCGGGCATGGTTTTGACCTGCATGTTCCTTACTCTGTGAACTCCAACCTGGGACGGCTTGGATTTTATAACCCGAAGGGTATTCCCGGTCTCGATGGGGGAGAGTATGTGACTGATCGCCTGGCGGAACTGGCCGCCAAGTATATCGATGTGAACAAGGATAAGCCTTTCCTTTTGTATATGTCTCACTTCTCGGTGCATGACCCCATTCATGGTCGGCCTGATCTAGCTGAAAAGTACAGGAAGAAACTGGCCTCCATGCCGCCCCAGCCAGGACCTGACTTTATACTCGAAGGAAACCCTGACAGCCCAACCTACCCGACCAGAGCTGAGCTCGATGAATTGATAAAGCAGCCTGAGTATAGGGATACTTACACCTCCTATGCCAACGACCTCGTGAAGGTGAAACAAAAGCAGGACAATGCCGAGTTCGCCGGAATGGTTGAAAGCGTCGATCAAAGCTTGGGCACACTCATGGCAAAACTGAAGGAGCATGACCTCGAAGATAATACCATCGTTATTTTTATGTCAGACAATGGCGGGATGTCGGTGATGAACGGCACTCCCCATTTCAAAACCACCCGGGACAACATTGATACCCGTGCTTCTACGTCCAATCTACCACTGCGTGGTGCCAAGGGCTGGCTCTATGAAGGCGGAATCAGGGTTCCAATGATCGTCAAATGGCCGCAGCAAGGCAAGGTGGGAACGGTCTGTGATGAGCCGGTCATCAGTACCGATTTTTTCCCTACGATTCTTGAAATGATCGGAGTGGAGCATGACAATACCGGCATTGATGGGAAGAGCTTTACCCGCTTGGTGCGTGGCGAAACAATGAACAGAGGACCTATCTATTGGCACTTCCCACACTACAGCAACCATGGGATGCAAAGCCCTGGCGGTGCCATTCGTGACGGTGATTACAAGTTGCTCGAATACTTTGAAAACGGCACCGTTCAGCTTTTCAACCTGGTAAAGGACATCGGCGAACAAAACGATCTGTCAAAAATTGAAACCCGGAAAACGAAGGAGCTCACCGCGAAACTCCATCAATGGCGCAAAGATGTGAACGCGCAGATGATGACACCCAATCCGGATTATGATGCTTCAACCGATCTATGGTCGGGTAGGGAATAGTAAGGAATAATGGGGCAGCCCCTCCGACGTCGCTGGTTAAGCAATGAAGAACATAAAAATGTTTGTCATGATCCAAGGGCACCACGAAGCAAGATTCATTTAAGGGCGATATGCGTTGTGCATGGCTCATAGAGAATTAGAAGAGGTCTTCTCTTCTATCTGCGGAACATACCTGACTCTTGGTCATGCATTCATAGCATAATTGGATTTCTACGAAAGATTGACTTTCAGGGAGCTGCTAAGGCATGAAAGAGCCTCCCTTCCCAAACACTTTTCGACACTATAGTAAAAATGATCAGACCTTCCCATCCATGTCTCCAACTTGTGGTTGTCAGCGCATTCGTGATGGGACTGATGGTCCCTTGCCTTGGGCAGCGAGAAGATGAGGTGGTGGTTACCCCTTACGTCGATAATCCGTGGTATTGGCAGATTGATGGTCAGCTCGCGGTGTTGCTAGGAGCCAACGAAACTGATCATACTTTTCTGATGCAGGGACGGGCAGCTTACCTCGATCAACTCACAGCGTTGGGGGGCAATTAGGACTCCGCTTTGTAGATTTCCAGGAGTTGGAAAGACGATCCTGGAAGTTACTTGTCAATTAGTCGCCATGGTTTAGTTCTTGTATTGGAATTAGCCTTCCAAAGCCTTACAACTCTCCAAGCCATTCACATTTACAATGACTGATGCTTCGTTTATCCAAAAATCCACCAGTCCGGTAAAAGGTTGTATCATCGCCCTGGCAGCCTTCTTGCTGGTTCTTTTTCTGCCGGTATCAGATTCTCTCAGTTCGGAAGGGCATCGACTGATGGCCCTGGCGATCGCCTGTCTTATTCTATGGGTGACAGAGGCCATCCCGATTCCGGTTACGTCGATTTTGGCAATAG
>CALJGU010000252.1 GCA_938075565.1 uncultured Opitutales bacterium
CTTCGTAGTTCTGCTCTATACCGGTTGCTCTTCTACGAGTTCGCAGCAGGTTGCCAACGGGCGAGTTTCTGCTCCCCCGATGGTCGCCGGGCCTGAACCTGCGCCAGAGGTTCTTCCTGAGCCTGAACAAGAAGTTGAGGAAGTGGTTCCTCCTGAACCAGAGCCCCCTGTTGTTGAAGCTCCAATCGTGGTGGCTCCGCCCGAGCCAGAGGTTTCCGAGCCAGAGACGATTACGATTTTGGGCTTCATTAAATACGTGGAGCTTGAAGGCGGATTTTTTGGAATCATGACCGAAGATGGGACCAAGTACTTTCCCGAGTATTTGGAGCAAGACTTCAAACAAGATGGTCTTGGTGTCCGAGTTCAGGCGAAGGCACAGGAACAAATCCTCGGAATTCAAATGTGGGGAAATCCAATAGAGATCATCAAAATCGAGGCGAATTAGCTAAATAAGGGACATAAAGGCTCGGAAGTAAGGCGAGCATTTTTGGAGGAATTAATTGGGACATAGTGGCGCTTTAATGATGTCTTCCCCGAGTTCTGGCTCAATACTTCATCCATAAATTGTAGGCCTTAGATCTCCTAAGCCCTTATCCCACAATAATTAGGGGTGCGCCTAGAAGGGAATCAGCTCATTAACCAATTCGGTATGATTCATGCAATTTGAGTAGGCATGAATACTCAAAAGTTTACCGAAATGTCCTTACGTGCCATTCAGGACGCTCAGCAATATGCCTCGCAAGCTGGGAACCCTGAAGTGGATGCCTATCATCTATTAAAAGCTTTGGTTGAGCAGGAGCATGGAATTGTGCCTGAACTGCTTACCAAAATGAATCTGTCTGCCTCGGCCCTTTCGTTGGCCCTGGATCGTGAGCTTGAGAAGCTTCCTAAAACGTCTGGAAGCATTGATGCGAGTAAGGTGTATGTGACCCAGGCCTTGAACCAAGTGTTTGCAGAAGCGGAAAAGGCGGCTGATCACCTAAAGGACGAATTTGTCAGCGTGGAGCATCTGTTCCTCGGTTTGATTGAAGTGAATCAACCGGATGGCATTGCTACTCTTTTCTCGAGTTTTGCGATTGAGAAAAAAGCAGTGCTCGAAGCATTGGGTGGAATTCGTGGAAGCCAGCGGGTAACGAATCCCAATCCTGAGAATACATACAATGTGCTCGAAAAGTATGGAGTGGATTTGGTTGAGCTTGCCCGATCCAACAAAATTGACCCGGTAATAGGCCGGGATGAAGAGATAAGGAGGGTTATTCGAATTCTATCCAGAAAGACCAAAAATAATCCAGTACTCATAGGGGAGCCTGGGGTAGGAAAGACCGCAATCGTGGAAGGCCTCGCCCAGCGGATTGTTCGCGGTGATGTTCCGGAAGGGCTCAAGGATCGTACTCTATTTTCCTTAGATATGGGCGCATTGATTGCCGGTGCCAAGTATCGTGGTGAATTCGAAGAACGCCTGAAGGCGGTATTAAAGGAAATCAAGGAAAGTGAAGGAAAGATCCTTCTATTCATCGATGAACTACACACGGTGGTTGGCGCAGGAAAAGTGGATGGCGCTATGGATGCAGGAAATTTGCTGAAGCCAATGCTGGCTCGCGGAGAGCTTCACTGTATTGGTGCGACGACCTTGGATGAGTACCGAATGCATATCGAAAAGGATGCTGCCTTGGAACGACGTTTCCAAACGGTTCAAGTGGATCAGCCGACTGTGGAAGAATCGATTTCGATTCTTCGTGGACTGAAAGAACGATTCGAACTTCACCATGGAGTGAGGATTCAGGACAATGCATTGGTCAATGCTGCGGTGTTGTCCCATCGATATATTTCTGACCGGTTTTTGCCCGACAAAGCGATCGATCTTATGGATGAGGCCTGTGCGACCATTCGAACTGATATTGATAGTTTGCCGGCGGAGCTCGATACCTTGCAGCGGAAAGTCATGCAGCTTGAGATCGAAGATGCTGCCCTTCGTCAGGAGAAGGACGAGGTAAGTAAGCGTAGGCTTGATGAGCTCGGAAAGGAGCTTGTGGATCTTAAGGAGCAGACGGGAACTCTACGTCGGCAGTGGGAGAAAGAAAAGGAAGAGCTGACCAAAGTTCAAAAGATCAGGGAAGAGCTTGAAGAAGCAAAGCAAGCAATGGAGCGTGCTGAGCGTTCATACGAATTGAACGAAGTGGCGATCTTGAAGCATGGAAAGATTCCTGAACTCGAGGAGGAGCTAGACCGACTAGAGGCTTCATCTGTTGACAAGACCAAGTTGCTGAAGGAAGAAGTTTCCTCTGAGGAGATTGCGGACATAGTCGCCCGATGGACGGGCATTCCGGTGACCCGTTTGCTGGAAGGGGAGAAGGAAAAGCTTCTGCAACTGGATCGAGTGCTGCATGAACGTGTGATCGGCCAGGATGAGGCTGTGACTGCGGTTGGTGAATCGATCTTGAGGGCTCGCTCAGGGATCAAAGATCCCAAGCGTCCGATCGGGTCGTTTTTGTTTCTTGGTCCTACGGGCGTTGGAAAAACAGAACTCGCCAAAACTTTAGCCGAGTCTCTATTCGACAGCGAAGACAACATCGTCCGCTTGGATATGTCCGAGTATATGGAGAAGCATTCGGTCTCAAGAATGATTGGTGCACCTCCAGGTTATGTGGGTTTTGATGATGGAGGGCAGTTGACAGAAGCGGTAAGGCGTAAGCCCTATTCAGTTGTGCTGTTTGATGAGATCGAAAAGGCCCACCCGGATGTATTCAACGTATTGCTGCAGATACTGGATGACGGAAGGATCACCGATTCGCATGGTCGAACCGTCGACTTCAAGAATACCATTATCATTATGACTTCCAATCTGGGTAGTCATAGATTGATGGATTCCCTGGAAAATGGTGAAATCTCTGAATCCGTTAGAGAGTCCATCCTGGCAGATCTTCGAAATGCGTTTCGTCCTGAATTCCTAAATCGGATCGATGATTCTCTTATTTTCAAGCCACTACAGCTTGAGGAAATTGAGAAGATCGTCGGATTGCTGCTAAAGGAGTTGATTGGTCGATTGAAGGCCCGTGAGATTGAGCTTATTGTTCCGGATTCAGTTATTGAATGGATTGCTGAAAAAGGATTCGACCCTGTTTACGGAGCGCGACCTTTGAAGCGGTTTATTCAAAAGCATCTTGAAACGGCAATTGCTCGGCAGTTGATATCCGGTAAAATCTGCGAAGTTGTTGTGGTAGAAGTCGGCTTGGGCGATGACGGGCTGGTAGTGAGTACTCACAGCCAAGCTGCCTGATTCAGACTCTGAAAATTGTGCCCAGCTTCTTCCCTAGGATGAGGCTGGCGCCCATTATGCAGACTGCCAGAAAGACCATGGCCCAAACCCCCAGTGCTGATGCCACAAAGCGACCGTCCCCCAGGAGCTGGAATAGTTCATAAATGGCTTTGGTGATTGGGTAAAAGGCCTGCTTTTGAGCAAGAATCAACGAGTCGGAAACTTCGAGCATGGCGAATGAGAAGCTCAAAAGTGCTCCCGCCAATAGATTCGCCATAATAAGCGGTAGTGTGATCTTGATGATCGATTTTGCGGGATGGCATCCTAAATTCTGAGCCGCTTCCTCGTACGTTTCACTGGACTGTTCAAAGCCGGCGACTGCACTACGGACAATGTAGGGAAGTCGCCTTATGCCATAAGCTATGATGAGTAACAGAGTCGGATTTTCGATTGGATTGAGGAACGCGAAGAGTTTACCATCCTGACTCATCGCAAGATAGCCGAATGCAAGGACAAGACCCGGAACGGCAAGTGGGAGCATAGCAAGGGCATCCAAGATCCCTCTACCAGGAATCTTTGTGCGAATCAGAACATAGGCGATGCAGATCCCAAGTATGATGTCCAAGACGGTTGCAACGGATGCGTACTTTAAGCTGTTGGCTATGGACGATACGGTGAGGTCATGACCGAGAGCCAATTGATAGTTAGAAAGGGTCCATTCAGGTGGCAGGATGGTCGCATACCAATCAGGGGCGAAAGAAAGAATAACAACTCCAAGGTGGGGTAATGTAGCCAGGCCAATCACAAGAAGGAATGCCAACCAACAAAGTATGGTTCCTTGGATGCCAAGACTACGTGTACTGCTGGCGTGTGTGGCCTTCGCCATCATGGCGTAGCTACTTCGTCCAAAGATTCCTTTTCCTACTGCGTAAATCAAAACTGAGCCCATGAGCATCGCTGCAACCAAGGCATAGGGAAATGGGCTGCCTCCGATATCTTTAATCCCATAATATATCTGAACCGATGTGACACGGGAGTAATCGAAGATGAGCGGAACCCCTAGCTCCGTGAATGCCCAGATGAAAACGATGGTTCCTCCAGCGAACAAGCCTGGTCGAATTAGAGGTAAGGTGATCTTCCTGAATTTTTCGAAACCTGTGCAGCCCAAATTTTCGGCAGCCTCTTCCATGTTGGGGTCGATGTTTGCCAGCGCGGCGACGGCGTTGAGGTATATAATGGGGTAGAGGTGGAGAGTATTTAGGATAACGACGCCCCAAAATGGATTCAGCCCAATCCAGTCAATGGTATGGTTTTCCGAGAGGATTCCCAATGATTGAAGGAATGAGTTGATGGCTCCGTACTGCCCAAAGATTTGTTTTACGCCAATTGCTCCTACAAAAGGGGGGAGAATGATGGGGATGAGTAAAAGGTTTTGAAGAATAGATTTTCCTGGGAATTGGTAGCGGTCAGCTGCAAAGGCAAGAGGAACCGATATTAAAAAGGAAAATGAGGTTGTAAGAAATGCGATCAGGAACGCGTTCCGAAATCCCTCTAAATAAATTGGATTGGCGAATACCTCAAAAAAGTAGACCAGGGTGAAGCTACCGTTTGCATTCGTGAATCCGCCTTTCAGGATTTGGAAGATTGGCCAGAGAAAAAAGGCGAGAAAGAAGGTAAGAGTAAGGCCAAATATGAAGTAGGCGGTATTCCGAGACATCGGGACCTTACCCTGACCATTGGGCGATCCAGGTCAAAATGGAAATAGGGAAATCGTGGCTTTCTCAGAACAACTGGAAAACACTAGCGAATCTGCTCGAATGACCGTTTGCTATTAAGCGAGAAGCTCCTGAATCTTCAGATTCAAGGATTCCACTTCAAATGGCTTTGCGAGGAAAATAGTATTCGTTTTGAGATGATCCTCGAGAATAACCATGTCTTCCGTGTAGCCTGAGATAATCAGGATCTTGATGTCTGGACAAAGGTTGTAGACCTCGGATGCCAGTTCCAATCCTCCGATTCCTGGTAGGACTAAGTCCGTAACCAAAACATTGAAAGAGGATCCCTCTTTTTTAGCGATTTCGAGCCCTTCCTCCCCGCTGGCAGCTTCAACAACTTCATAATTGAGGTTGCTTAACATGGTGGCGTATAGCTCCCTGCTTGCGGATAGGTCTTCGACTAAAAGTATCTTTGCCATTTGTATATTAGAGGAGTTCTAATAGTGACTGTCCACTGATTCAGGTGTAAATACCTAAATCGGCAATATTTACAGAAATATCAAGATATTCTTGGAGGAGAGCTAAGTGTCCAGAATGACTTGATCTAAAGTGACCGTGTGTACCCTAGCAGTTTTTACCTCAAAGGATAGCCGCTTCACCGCTTGTAGTCCGTATTGCAATTCGAATCAGCTCAATAGAGTTCTTCAAATTGAGCTTCTTTTTTATCCGGTAGCGATGTGCTTCAACGGTCTTTATACTCAAAGTTAGTTTTTTAGCGATCTCCCTGTTATTGAGCCCTTGGCCGATACACTTAAAAACAAGAATCTCCTTATTGCTGAGAATGCTTTCAGCCGCGTTCAGCCAGGGGGAAGGCCCGTGGCCCATTTGCTTCAGCATTTGCCGGCGAATAGATTCACTTAAGTAAATCTCCCCACCCAAAATTTTCTCAATACCACTGATGATGACTTCGCAAGGCTCAGACTTAGTAATGAATCCGTTGGCGCCAGCACGTAGACACTGTTCTGCATAATAGAGCTCCTCGTGCATCGATAGGCACAAAATGGGAACGTTGTATTCAGATTCTTTAACCTGTTTTATCAGGGTTAAACCATCCTGATATTGAAGTGAGATATCAATGACTACAAGGTCCGGGCCCATCGTGCCGAGGAGGTCAAGAGCCTCATCTTTGGTTTTCACGACACCGGACACATTGAAACCTTCTTCTTTTTCAATCATCAATTGAAGACCGTACACCAGTATCGGGTGGTCTTCTACAATTAGTATTTTTTTTGGACCTTCGTTATTCACGTTACACACAATCGGAGAACGGAGACCTTAAGTGGGCTCATGTTCAAAATAGATGGATTCGGAGTAAGTTGAGCGAATAG
>CALJGU010000253.1 GCA_938075565.1 uncultured Opitutales bacterium
TTTTTCTTCTTTGTGCTTTCTATGCCCGGCCCGGTGAGGTTGTCCCAGAGCGAAATGCCTGCGCGTTGTTCGATATAAGAAGTCGTGACCTGGAATTTGGAGAGATCCCCGGTTTCTCTATGATTCCTCATTTCAAAGGCCCACATATTGAGTCGACCCGATCTGCGTTCAGTTAAGATGCATTTGAAGAAGTGATTGGGGATAGGGATGCTGATGCCATTGTGGTCGTTCTTTCCGATCATGTCGATCGAGGCCATGAAATCAAAAATGGGTCCGGTAATGACATAGGTTTCGAGCACATTCTTATCTTCGTCCAACTTCCTGACTGCGGATTCTAGCAGTCTCCATTTTTGCCGATTCAATTCTACTTTTTGAGGTGACATGTTGGAAAGCAGGAAGGTCTCACTGTTTTGAATCTCTTCGTCGTTGAGGTTTGCACTGGAGACTAAGTGGCCGCGATCGAATCCAGAACCTTCGTAGTCGGAGAGGTCGGCCCGAAAACGCTTTGGGACGCGGAGATCCGGACGGAAGTTCTCGAGGCGTTCCACTTCGTCGACGTCTTTTTTGTCAGGGTCGACGATCTCGAGAGCCCACTTGGCCTGTCTGAAGTAGTAGGAGTAGCCAACGGTATAAAAGCGGTTGATAAGAATCTGGTCAGCGGCTGGGCAACCGTAGCGCCTTTCCGGACGAGCGGTGAATACATTTGTCATGTTAATACGGGGGTGGAGGGGTTCATTCAAATCACGATTCTCTCCTAGCTGAGGCGAGGATGTATTGGAAGTATAAAGGGATGAGGGATGTGGGCTTGCGCTGTTGTAGGCCCAAAGCCAGTTTGGGTCTCTAATGGTTGATCTAGGAAAACTAAATTCACTGAAACCCGTTCGAGATTCTGCCAACGGACGCTACCTGGATGGTGGTGAGCTGGGGGAGATTTTGCTGCCGAAAAAGTTTGTGACTGAGGAGTTGCGGCAGGCGGAGAGTATTTCGGTGTTTGTTTATAAGGATTCAGAAGATCGTTTGGTTGCGACCACTGAAACGCCGAAAGCGATGGTCGGGCAATTCGCCACGCTGGAAGTATTGAGTGCGAATCCGAAAGTGGGTGCATTTCTGGACTGGGGATTGAGCAAAGACTTGCTCCTGCCTTTCCGGGAACAGAAAAGCGATCCCATGGAGGGCGACTATTGTGTGGTATATATTCTGGTCGATGAGCTGAGTGGACGAATCATTGCCAGTGAACGGCTGACTGAATTTCTGGATCAGGAGCCGGCTGCCTATGAAAGTGAAGAAGAGGTGGATCTTCTTGTGATCGATGAAACGCCATTGGGTTACAAAGCCATCGTGAATGATAAGCACTTGGGATTGCTCTATCACACCGACTTATCAGATTCGCTCGAGTATGGGCAATGGATCGTCGGTTATGTTTCTCAGGTAAGGGAAGATGGAAAAATCGATTTACGCCGTGATCAAAAGGGGCACAAACGCATTGAGCCCATCGGTCAGGAAATCCTGGATGCTTTGAAGGCCAACGGGGGAGCTCTGGCCTTTAACGACAAGTCGTCACCCGAAGCGATTCGTGCAGAATTTGATGTGAGCAAGCAGGCCTTTAAACGTGCCTTGGGTGTTTTGTATAAAGCGAAGCAGATACAATTTAAAGAGGACGGAATCGTTCTGAGTGAGGCGAGCGATTAAGCGTTCGAGAAGAGCCTGTTTGAATAGATTGGAGAAAACTATGTTTAGTGAAAGAAATCGATTGGGACTCACTTTATTCGTCGCTTGGTTCCTGCTTGTTGGAGTGAGTGGTGTCTGGGCCAACTATCGGATTCTGGCATTTGGAGATTCCAATACCTGGGGATGGATTCCTGATGGAAGCGGGACGCGCTACCCGGCTGCTGAGCGATGGACCGGTGTTCTCCAAGACGAGTTGGGGAGTAAATACACCGTGATTGGGGATGGCCTGGTCGCTCGGCGAACGAATCTGGATGGCATGACGGCTGGGTTGGTCGATGGAGTATTTCTAAATGGAGCGAAGACGCTGCCAGCAGCCATTGCCCGAAATGCTCCCGTTGATCAGGTAATTATATTTCTTGGAACGAATGACTTGCAAGCAGGAGGTGAACGAAGCGCTCAAGAGATTAGCGAGGCAGTAGGGGAGTTGGCTCAACTTGTTACGCAATCAGAGAATCTGTTGTACGCTAATTACCCAGCTCCTGATGTCATGGTCGTCGTGCCTCCTGCATTGGGTGATCTATCCAATAGCCCTCTCAAAGGTTTGTTTCAGGTAGGACATGCGGAGTCGCAAAAATTGTCAGCAGCCTTCCAGTCATTAGAAGCGGATGACCTGCTTGAACTGATCGATGGCAAGCTGCTATTTCCCGAGGGCATTGGGCCGGATGGGATACACTTGAATCAAAAAGGGCATCGTACCTTGGGCTTGGCGATTAGTCGTAAGATTAAGAAGAAAAGAAATAAACTCTGACTCGGATTTGGAATATGGATGCGCCCCAGGATGCGGTGGTCAGCAGTCACGCGAACGATTCATCGAATGGTTCCGTGCATCTTGCTTGGAATACCGAATAGGCCAGTTGCTTGGAGTAATGAAATAGGGCATCGGTTCGTGAATGATACGAACCATGATGCATCGATCGACAGCGCATTGCGGGGTCCATGGTTCTAGGTCCTCCTCTTTCAGCTCTGACAGAGACGCTGGCCAGAGATATTTGGGGATTCTCTGAAACTGTGTGTGTGGCGGAAAATGAGCTTCGCATTCTTCGATGCCTAACCACCGGCCTCGTCGGCACAATGGGTTAATGAAAGGCGCACTGGCAGGTTGTTGGCTTGTGACGTGATCAAACAGGCACCCATACATGAGCTGTTGGGTTTGAATGGGCTCTTTTCTATAGACTTCTGGTAGCGCGCTTGGAAACTTAGTAGGGAGAACAAGTTGGTGACCGCGGAGATGTTCCAGCTTGTTGAAAAAGTTGTCACGTGGGTCGGGTCCGGGGAGTTTTAAGTCGTCCTCAGATTCAACGGATAAGTAGAACTTTGTGGCGAGTTCCAGATGAATGAGTTGGCCGCTTGCTTGTTCCCTAAGGAGAAAATCGAGTTCGCCGACCGTGGTGTGGACATCTTTCTGAAGTTGGAGGTTTTGTTCCAGCAATTCATACTTAGTGGTTGAGGCAATCAGTAATGCAAACGCATCTTCGCAGAGGTGTCCCAGTTTTTGTTTGGTGTTGAGCTCTGGGGAATTAAGTGGAAGAGCCAGTTGCTGATGAGGGAACGTCGGGGCTTCAGGCAGGTCTCCGATTAGAAGGGGTCCATCAATGAAACTCTGCAGTAGGGCTTGTGAAGTGGTGTTCATTTAATTGATTGAAACATACATTCTATAGATTTAAGAGCGAAGCAAAAGTCAGCGAAACTGTAACAGCTTAAGTTTTGAATTCGCTTGTGAGAGTATTGGTTCTGGCAGATGCTTGGGTGATTCTTACTTCTGTGTGGGATTCACTGCTTATGGTTTCCCAATTTTGTTTAAGTCGGCTTATGAAAATTCGCAGATCGTTGATGCTAATATGTGCAAACATATGCTTCGGATGTGTGGCATTACTCTTGGTTTCCTGCAGTTCAAAGAGAGAACCGGATGTATTGCAGGTCAAGATAGGCGGTCGAAGTATGAGCAAGCTGCCATTCGTCATCGCCTATGATCAGGGGCTTTATGAAAAGTATGGTTTGGAAGTAGAACTTTTAATGGGGACTCCAGAGTTTGAAGGAGCGCGCGATCCACATCCAAAGCTCTGGCGAAGAGTTGTTAGGAAACTGGGATTCGAGCATTATCCTGAAACCGAAATTACAGTGAGTGGACATGCGCCAGCTATGCATGGTCAAACAAGGAATGCCCAGCGTTCAAAACGCATCGCCATTGCCGCGACGGATTGCTCCGTACGCTGTTACGTAGTGGCGCGATCGGATACCGAAAAACTGGAGGACATAAAGGGTAAACGGATTGGTATCAATAGCTCGGGTACGACGTCCGCCTTTGCAGCCTATCGACTGGTTGAGCGGATGGGGTGGGGTCCTGACTTCGACGTTTCCATTTTAGAGGATGGTAGAACCGTGGCGGATATTGAAGCAGGGCTGGTAGATGTCGTGATAGGCGGTGATGAAACTTACGAAGAGGCTCACAGGCTGGGTTATTCAATTCTCGAGGATACCCGGAATTGGGGAGATGAACTTTCCGGTAATAGTGCCATGGTCGATGTCGGTTGGTTGGAAGAAGGAGATAATAGAGAGCAGGCGCTTCAGTTTCTTAAGGCAGTTATGGAAGCTCTGGCCATTTTCATCAAGACCCAGAGCTCGCAGTGGACGTGGCTCTTCGCTGGTATGGCATTCCAGATCGAGCTGCGGCTGAGGGACGCTATCAGCGTGCGGATTATGTGCCACGCCTTATCCATGCGTTACAGGTATAATCAATACGATGCGTATCCACGATTCGCACGAGATGCGCCAATACCAGCCGTCCGGTTTTTATGATTATAGCTTGGTCCGTGAGTTGGACGAGAGCGGATTTATCGATGCCCTCTATAGTAATTGAAGAACTCAAACGCCCGGAGGCCACCCAGCAAAAGTCGCTTGTAACTCAGCGGTAGCAATGGTTGGATTGTGAACATCGCAAGTATTCTCTGTATTTTTCTATACGCCTCGCTCAATCGGATATTTTTAAGTTTATGAAACATTCTTCGTCCCATTACCTCCGCTCCCTTTGTTGCCTTCTCGTTTTGGTTTCCTCATTTTCCGGTCTATCTTATGGCGCCAGTCATGCGCAGGGTGAATCAAAGGAACTACCCGTTGGGCTTATGGATCCCATCCCGGAGAAGATTCAGAAAGGGGATATTTTAGCAGCAGCTGTGAAACAGTTCCAACTTCCAAAGACGGAGGACGGAAGCCAGAAAGGAAGAGCCACTGCGGCCCATGCGCGCGTCCAGTATATGATGCCTTTAGGCGATGGTTCTGGTCGGCTGGCGGTTGGCGATTTGCGAGGCCCTCTTTATCTGGTCGATCAGGGGAGTGATTCTCTTGAGCTCTACCTGGATCTCCGTTCATACGATTTGTCTTTCGATGCTACCATGATGCCGAATGAGACGGGATTTGGAGGCTGGGCCTTTCATCCGGAGTTTTCTCAAAAAGGAAAACCTGGGTATGGTAAATTTTACACGGGCATCAGTGCTACCACCGGATCGGGTGAAGCAGATTACTTGAAGAACGATGCCGAGAGTCATGAAAGCGTATTGGTCGAATGGACGGCGGATGACCCCAATGCCATTCCTTTTAAAGGGAGTTATCGTGAGTTATTTCGTATCGGGCAATTTGCCCCAAACCATAACATCGGAACGGTAGCCTTCAATCCTACGGCAAAACCAGGCAGCGAGGATTATGGAAACTTGTATATCTGCCTGGGTGATGGTGGGGCTGCATTTGATCCTATGGATTATGGTCAGTCGCTCGCGAGTCCGCATGGATCCATTCTGAGGATTAATCCGCATCCTTCGGTCGATGCGGCGTATCAGATTCCCAAGGACAATCCCTTTGTGTCTCAGTCAGATGTTGCACCGGAGATCTGGGCTTATGGCTTGCGGCATCCACAGCACTTTTCGTGGGACAAGCAAGGTCGCATGTTTATCGGAGATATTGGACAGAACCAAATGGAAGAAGTAAACTTAGGCGCTGCTGGAGCAAATTATGGCTGGCGTCTACGTGAAGGTACCTTTTCGAGTGGTTCTGGAGTGGATGGAATATTTGTAGGGCCTCTCTATGATATACCGGCTGACCCTTCGCAGGGATTCGTGGACCCGGTTGCTCAATATGATCACGATGAAGGTCGGGCGATTGGTAGTGGCTATGCTTACGAGGGAAGCGAAATTGCTGAACTGAAAGGGAAGTATGTTTTTGCTGATCTGGTTCGTGGACGCATCTTTTATATAGATACGGAGAACCTGGAACCAGGAAACCCTGCCGAGATCAAGGAGTTGCGTCTTGTTATCGATGGGAGTGAGCAGGAATTGATCGATGTGGTGGGTTACCCAAATACTTACCGCGATGATCCACGCGCTGATCTGCGTCTGGGAACAGATGAAGATGGCGAGATCTACTTGCTTACCAAAGGGGATGGCTGGGTGCGAAAACTTGTGCCGGCTGAATAAAGATATTCTGTAGACAAAGAGAGTCTCGGTGGCATTTGATGAGTAAGATTTGGGCTATAACTTGTTACTTTAATCCTGCTGGATTCCATAATCGTTTAGCCAATTACCGGACCTTTCATAAGCATCTCTCAGTTCCGCTGATTACGGTGGAGTTGAGTTTTGGATCTAACTTTGAGTTAGAGGCTGGAGACGCCACAAAGCTGATTCAGGTAAGCTCAAAAGATATACTCTGGCAGAAAGAGCGGCTCCTGAACGTGGCTATGGCCTCGCTTCCCGATGATTGTGAAGCGGTCGCCTATCTGGATGCGGATGTTGTTTTTGAAAAAGAGGACTGGGCAGAACGTTCACTGGGAATATTGAAAACCGTTCCTCTCATCCAGCCCTTTGCGGATTTCTGCGAGTTGCCTCCTCAGGTTGAATTTGATGCGTTTCAACGTGGTGAGACTACGTTTACCAGACGTTCTTTGGCGGCTAAAGTAAAAGATGGTCATGTCGCCAGTGACCTACTGCAAAACGCGGGAGCCCGATTCAAAGTAAAGACTCCCAGCGCCGGCGGTTTTGCCTGGGTGGGGAGAAGAGAGCTACTCGACCGCCATGGATTCTACGACGCTTGTATCATAGGCAGTGGAAACCATGCGATCGTGGCTGCTTCTTATGGAGTCCCCGACTTGACTGTTAAAAGTCTTGGAATGAAAGAGTCACGAACCCGGCACTTTCTGGACTGGGCCGAACCCTATGCCAAAGATGTAGCGAGTGAAGTGGGCTACATATCCGGTGGGTTATTTCATCTATGGCATGGAGATCTGGAAAATCGAAAGTATCGAGAGCGTCATGCCGATTTCTGTGAGTTTGATTTTAATCCTTACGAGGATGTGCGTATTGATGAAAGCGGCTGTTGGGCATGGAGCTCAGACACACCTGAAATGCACGCGTATCTTCGGCAGTATTTCATAGCCAGAAAGGAAGATGGCTAGTTCGGAATGTTGGGAATAGGGATGGATGTGGTCGATCCTTTCTTGTGTCATGAATGGAATGATTGGATAGTCGTAGTTGTATATGCGTTATAAAATTGAGCAGGCTGAATTATTGATCCGCCAAACCCCTCCCGATCGATCGTCATTCGCTATTGGAGCGGGTAAGCCGTCCAAGCGTAGGCCTCGGGCAATTTTGCTGGTGCGCCTCGTGTTGTCGAATGATCAGGGCGAAACTGCGTGGGGAGTATCGGGTGATCGGCCGTCCTTTGGTTGGTTGGACAAACGCCCTGACTTTGGACCCGACGAGAAACTTGAGCGCTTGTTTAACTTGGTCCGTGGTGCACGGGATATTTACCTGAGCAAGTCGTTTGTCTCTCCTCAGCAACATTGGTTTAATTGTCATCAGGAAATTGTGCGTTTAGGTGCAGAGCAGAACCATGAGACCCTGTCGTCGACTTTTGCTTCCGCGCTGATGGAGCGAGCTATGCTCGATGCATTTTGCCGTCTCCAAGGGGTGTCCATGTTTGAGGCTTTAAAAACTCAGTTGCTCGACCCGGATTTCGCCTTACTCGACCCATCATTGAAGGGAATCAAGTTTCGCTCATTACTGCCTGCTCAACCGCGAACTAATTTCTTCATCCGTCATACGGTAGGCTTGTCGGATCCTTTGCTTGACAGTGATATCTCAAAAGATGAGCGGATAAACGATGGTGAGCCTGAGTCGCTTGAAGAATACGCCCAACGCGATGGTCTGCGGTATTTCAAGGTTAAAATTAGTGGGGAGCCCCAGCGTGATCTGGATCGGCTCGAGAAGATTTGGAGTGTCCTCGTAAAGGTGAACATGTCGGTAGTGACTCTGGACGGAAATGAAAGTTATACCGACATCGACGCCTTTTCACAGTTTGTCGAGTTGTTGGAAAAACGACTGCTAGGGCTTTACCAGCATATTGCCTTTATCGAACAGCCGCTGACCCGTCAGCTAACGATGGATCGAGGGACTGTCTCTGTCATTCGGAAGATTTCCCAGGACAAGCCTTTAGTAATTGATGAAGCGGATGCCGAGCTGGACTCCTTCGCTCGAGCTCAGCAAGTCGGATACGAGGGAGTTTCTCACAAAAACTGCAAAGGATTCTTCAAGTCCTTGCTCAACCGTGTGCGATGTCATGTGACTACCGAAGGGAGGGCTTTTCAGTCCGCTGAGGATTTATCTCTCATGCCTCTGGTGCCTCTTCACCAGGATTTTGCAGCGTTGGGGATTTTAGGGATTTCTCACTGTGAACGAAATGGCCACCATTACGGGTTAGGCCTCTCCCATTTAACAGCTCAGGAGCAGCACCTTGCCCTTGAGCATCACCAAGAGCTCTACGTTCGAAGAGGAGATCAGGTCTTTCTGAATATTCAGGGCGGAGAAGTTAACTGCGACTCTTTGCAGACTACTGGATTTGGAGTGTCCTTTGAACCTGAATGGGACGCCCTCGTTCCTTTGAATGATTATCAGGTGAAATGGTAGCCAGGGTATCAGAAGAGCCTAGCTATTGAGGGACGGGGTTTTGAAATCTCTCTGTTTGGTATTTCTCCCCTTTCTGAGGGCTTAGGCCGTTAAACGTTCAAGTTCTCTATTTAACTCATCTATAGGTATCGTAATTCGATCTGCACACAATTGGTAATTCTTTAGGGCGGTTTCTTGATCCCATTTGTATTCACTGATTGGGTCATCCATATAATAGAAATGGAAGCCTTTATAAGCTGGGCAGTCCTTCTCTACTATCGGAATGGCACCACATAAAATAGATTCAAAGAACCGATACGACCAGACATGATATCCGCTGGGACAAAGGACAAATTTTGAACGTGTCAAGAGGTCGAAGTATTCCTGGTCCCAGGATTTAATAGGGAAGGTTCGCCCCCGAATTGAAGACCATAGTACCAACTCATTTATCCTCAGCGTATAGCTATTTGGTGATAGCCCAAATGCTTTGCGGATTTTGTTGATCAAGCTATGGGATAAAGGATTCAGGTTTGGTAGGCCTGAGTAATCTGCTCGTAGATTATTCTTACACCAATCTCCGATTAGTATTCCTCGCTTACCTGTTACAAGTCCGGCGAAGGAGATATCTATGGGGCGATCTGCTGGCCATAAAGTCTTGCAGTGTTCGACGATCGTATGAGGAAAAACTATGGGCTTCATTATACTACCGATTCCTGTGGTAGGATCTTTGTGAATCAGTTGGTATTCATCAATCTCATGAGTTGCATTTTCTCCGACCTCAAAGTCTGCGTGAAACATGTCTTTTAGTATGCGATACTTTTCTACATGCTCAGGTGGAATGGTGACCCTGTATTTTGACTCCATTAAGGCATGAGAAAATCGAATCGCCTGAATGTATTCATATCTAAGATTTTTTAGGGAAAGAGATTTCATTTCTCGTAGGAAGTTTTAGATCGGAGGATATCTAAAGTTTTCCTACAATTAAGTAGAATGAAAAATATTCTCTGCAAGGGATGCTGATTTGATCAATTTACTTTTCAAAGCGCGCATCTCCTTCTCTAGCTTCCGTGACAAAGTCATCCGCTCACGGTCCATTTCCTGAATTCGTTCCCAACAAGGATCTGCTAAAAAATCACCGGTTGTTATTACGTATTCATCATGGTCGATGGATTGCATGTAATCCCTGCACTTTTGCCTGTATTCCAACATGATGGATGGAGTGAGGGCACAGGTAGCTAGAATGGTAGCGTGAAGTTTCATTCCAACCATGACGCTAGCCTTTCCTACGACATCCATGAAGTGGTTGTAGTCGTGGTAAATTATTTCGACATGTTCAGTTGTATGACTTACTTCTGCCGCCTCCATTGTGATTTCCAAATCTCCTGGAAAAACCACTAGCCAGACGACTTTCCATCCGGCATTTTTAGCCAGGGTTGCAAGTTTTGCCATTTCATCTCGAACGTTTTCAGCGGTTCCCCACATGCGTTCATGAGCTCTGCCAAAGTTGAGCGCGAGAACACCTTGTTCAAAATTCGAGTTGGGTTCATCGCGGGTGAATACGACTGCTGGATCACCTACCACATCAACGTTTTCAATTCCTGCATCAGTCAGGTATTCTGCTGACATCGGTCCGCGGACTCCCACCAAAGGGCATGAGTTGAGTACTGGTTTCCACTCCGACAATGGCGTTCCATCTGGCCAAAAATGCGGGTCTGCGACGCCCGTTCCGATAACTGCAAAAGGATCTCCATGAACTTGGAAAGATTTCGCAATGTTCAACCATTTAGGGAGTTGTCCGATCAATGTTCCTCCTCCGAGTATACCTCCTGCACGTCTTGGAGCCATTCCGTAGAGTCGATTAGATAGTGCTCCTCCATTAAAATGCCAAAGACCATGATTAAAGAGTACTTCTGTGGCATCAAATAGTAATTCATCTCCGAGATTCTGTTCGCCTAACCATCCTCCCACATAGGCGAGAGCTGGACGTCGACGTAGTACATGTTGAGTAAGAAAACTCGTGGTTTTACCCGCGGCCTGGATGTATTTGTTGTTTGGCATGCCCGTAGAAGAAGGAAGAAGTTATAGCTAAGATGTATGACTTACCCATGTCGTTCATCTGGATTTCTGCAAGAATCAATCAGGTTCTTCTTTTAAATCTTTCTAGCAGATACCGACTTGGATTCCACTACTCGAGATATGCATGTCGAGTTTGTGGGCGTTCCTCATTAGAAGCGTAGAGGGTTCTTAGAACGTAAAGCAGCAGGACAATTCTGATCCTCTGATCCGATTCCCAGGAGAAATGCGCACTGATATAATGGATAAACACCGTCTATTAGATTATGAGTGCACAGATACATTTTTTTGCTGGTTGGTTGGGTATGCTATTTGGCGTTCTTTCGGGGGCTGTGATTGGCATGTTTTTTGCCCGAAAGGACTGGATGGGAGGATACAGTTCCTTTCGTAGACGATTGATGCGGTTGGGGCACATTGCGTTCTTCGGCATTGGATTCTTAAATATCCTTTTTGCGGTGACTCTGCCGGCCTTGAACTTGTCGGAGGGGATGGGGATTATAGCGTCCTTAGGATTGCTCCTATCACTGGCTACCATGTCACTCGTTTGCTTTCTCGCGGCCTGGCGTAAACCACTTCGTCATCTGTTTCCCATTCCGGTAAGCGGAGCTTCGTTGTCGATCATCTTAACCTTGAAAGGACTGTTATGAAAATCGGATTCATTGCCATGAGCGCAATTCGCACTGCGGATAAGGAATTGCTTGAGCTGGGGCTGACACTTCCCGGGTTTGTGGAACGCAGCCAGGTTATAGCGAAGCTGCCCAGTCTTGGGTTGTTAACTTTGGCGGGTCTGACGCCGGAGGAAGTGGAGGTTGAGTACATAGACATTATCGATCTGGAAGAGTGGAACGGTTTGGGCGATCACTTTGATGCGGTGGCCATTTCCAGCTTTTCCATGCAAATTTTTGAAGCCTATCAATTAGCCGATCAATTCCGGATGATAGGAACTAAGGTGATTCTCGGCGGCATACACGTTACGCTTAATTCGAATGAGGCTGCCCGATATGCGGATGCGATCGTTCTGGGGGAAGGGGAGTCAGTATGGCCTGAGATTGTTCAGGATATTAAGAATGACACCTTGCGCTCCTGTTACGATGCTCGCATGCGCCCCTTCAATCTGGCTGAGGCGCCCATGCCGCGTTTTGATTTGCTGGATGCGAATCGCTATAATCGGTTCACCGTGGAGACCACTCGTGGTTGTCCTTTGGAGTGTGAGTTCTGTGCGGCTTCCATTCGCATTTCACCCCAGTACAAAGCCAAGCCGGTAGAAAAGGTGATAGCTGAGATTCATGAAATCCAGCGACTCAAACCGGGCGCCTTTATTGAGTTTGCAGATGACAACACCTTTGCGAACAAGCGACACGGTCGTGCCTTGGTCAAAGCACTGAAGAATGAGTCGGTTAAATGGTTTACTGAGTCAGATATTTCTGTAGCTGATGATGAGGAACTCCTTCAAGACATGAAGGCAGCTGGATGTGCGCAAATCCTGGTCGGGCTGTAGAGTCCCTCAGCCATGGCTTTGGAGGGAATAGAAAAGAAGGCCAACTGGAAGGCAAAGCGTCGCGATTACTATTTGCGCTCGATTGAACGGATTCAGAACCACGGGATCACTGTGAATGGATGCTTTGTACTAGGATTGGATGGGAGTAGTCTAACTGAATTCGATGCAGTCTATGACTTCGTTGAGGAAAGTGGGTTGTATGAAATACAGATTACGGTGATGACGCCTTTTCCGGGTACGCCTCTTTATCAACGGTTAGAGCGGGAAGGGCGACTGACTCATCCTGGTCAGTGGGATCGTTGCACCTTGTTTGATGTAAACTATCAACCGAGCGATATGACCGTGCAGGAGTTGGAGAAGAACTTCCGCGCGCTTGCTGTCAGAATCTATAGTGAGGAAGCGACGGGTCGCCTTCGTCGACGCTTCTTTCACAACTGGTATCGAGAAGTTCGCATGCGAGCTTCCTAAAAACACGTTAAATAATTATTGTTGGTTTGCTCGGGCTTGGTCGTTTGATCTGCTTAGGATGATCTTTTCCCAATGACTATCAAAGTTAAGGGAAATAGGAGGCACGATGCTTGAAGGTATCGGGGAAGCCTGGGTTGAAATCGGAATTGTTTTGTTTGTTGTGGTGGCTGCGGTTGCGGGAGGTGTTTACGCCTACCGAAATGCGGGGCGTGACAACAAAAAGCATTTGGGAAGTTTGAAAGAGAAGGGCTATGTCATCCATCACGCTCGTGAAAAAGGCAAAGGACCTGTGACGCGAATTTGGGCACCGTTTGCCGAGGCAATGCCTCTGTATGTAAACGTGTCAAATCGGGATTTGCTCCAGGCCTACGCAGGGCGGCTGGGTATCAAGGATATCAAGACCGGAAATGGGGAGTTTGATCGTGCGTTTGTCGTCAGGAGTAATCGACCGGAACAGGTAAAATCACTTCTGACACCCAATCTACAGACCCGTTTGTTGAAGTTTGGTGACATCGCTTTCCTCACAGGTTCCAATGAGAGCCTGATGTGTGTGGATTTTCCCAAGGAAACGGCCGATGAGCGAAAATTACGGCAGTATTGGATGGTGATCACCCAAGGAGAACTTTCTGAAGAGCAAGCGAAACCATTGCTCGAGTTTGGTCGAGAATTGGCCGGTCAAGTCGAAGCACTTTGCAAGGATCAACCGGCCTCATCTGTGAAAGAACTCTCTTCAGCTCCCTTTGAAGGACGGTAGATGTGACCTTCTATTTCTTTATACAAAAAGAAAGAAATTGAAACTAAGGCTGAAAGATAGGTGTATTACTAGGAAACGCGCCTATTCTCTCTCTTGAATCATCCTTTTAAAATATCTCGAACCTGTGCTCTTGAGGTTCTAAGAACACTGTCAGTGTTCTTACTGACGGTCAGTTCGGCCTTAGCTGCTGACCAACGAGACATCCATTCTGACTTTCAGGAGCTTGTAGAATTGGCGCCTTACGAGGTGGCAGATGAGCAACTATCGATCTCGGTCTTTGCTCGGTCACGAGGGGACCGCAAGTATGCAGTGCGTTTTGCCGAGGAAGTAATGGACCATGTTTTTGGAACCTTGGAGAAATCGACCGGTTATGGGTTGGTGATTGTGGGGGACAAACGTGAACCGCATCCGATGTTCGTATTTCAAATATTTCTGGAAATGTCCCTGGAGAAACGAATCCATCCAGCCCTTCAGCCGGCAGCCAACGAGCTGGATGCGATGATAAAGGAGTGGGAGGAAAAAATTGAGATGGATGAAGATGAAGGTGCTGGCGACGATGATTTTGATCTCGAGTTTGAGACACTGATTCCTGCGATCCCTTTACCGCTCGAGGGGGTTGCTTCCAAGCTCTACCAGATTGCCTGGGTCGAGTCATTTGATGAGACTCGAGTTGAACAGCGGCTGGAAGCGCTGACTCTCACTGAGTTGGAAAGCGATGAATTGTCTGCCTACGACTGGGTGTTTTTTCTTCCCCACAAAGGGGCATTGAGTGACGTGATTGGTGAGGTGCTTCCTAAATACATGGAGCAAACGAAAGTGAACATTTTTCAAGCGGCGGCGATGCGGGCTGCTGTATTCGCTTTCAAACCGTTGATAAAAGGTGCTTTTGAGCGCATTAGAAAAGGCATGCTTTACATGACGGTGCTTCGTTCACAAAGCGACTACTACGAAAGCGATGTCGATGCGCTCATGGAAACGTATATCCAGGCTCTCAAATTTGATGGAAGAAAGCGCGGGCAAACAGAACGGGCATTTGTATTGCAAAAAATCGAAGCGCAAAAAGCCGAGAATGCGTATCTGGCAGCCCATCCATTTGTCGCACCCAGGCCGTTGGATGAGTTTGATCTAGATATCTACGAACAGTTTGAAGGCAAGTATGCCAAACGCAAGAAGGCGACTCACCGGCTTTTCATGAAGGGTGGATTGATCTATTGGCAATACCTGGAGCGTGATCCCGCGCAGTTTCACCCTGCTGGGGATGCAGTATTTGTGAATGGGGAAGGGGATATGACCATCGAATTTCTATTCGACGAGGAAGGACAGGTATCGGGAGTGATGGAGCGGTGGAAGGATAGAAGGAACAAGATCCCTCATCGCTTGTAGTAGATGCTAACGGAGAATCTGAATTTCTTAATAGGTGCTTCTCATTCTTGTAGTAACCAGCGTCTCGCGATTTCTCTGCCTGTGTAGTCGAAATACTTGACTGTCGCGGGGACGAACGGTTTCGCGAGGATGGTCATGGCTTTTTCCCATTTGTTTTCCCCGACCATGGCAATACGATCAAAATGATTGAAATCCTGGATGCCGAACTTCAGGTCCTCCCAGAAGGCCCCGGCATCCCAGCCATGGAAATTGTGTAGCCGGATAAGGAGTCGAATCTTTCCGTGGTGAACGATACCTGTTCGGAGTTGGGGTAAGAATACGTTGTAATCGACCTTGTGTAGTTTGTCGGTTACTACCACCTCGTACACAGGTCCATTGTGGATGGGTGTTACCGTTAGTGACATGGGAATTGGGGTTCGGGTTTGTCGGTGAATCAGCTGATACTTTTCTAGAGTCTTTTCTTTTTCGTGAATCCTGTTGAGTGATTCGGTTACTTTTGAAGCCAAAGAAAGTGTATTCGAATCTACTCTGATTGCAAATCAGTGGCCCTACAAAAAATGGATGGTGTGCTCCACGTATTGACTCTTACTGTTTGAATCGACTTGCTGTGGTATGACCTTGTTTTTTCGTAGTGTTAAATACCTTGTTTCAATTCTGCTCCTTGGATGTGTGGTGAGCACTGCTGCTGTCGGGAAGGATAAAAAGCTTGTCCTGATTGCTGGCAAGCCGAGTCACCCTCCCATGATGCATGAGTTTAGAGCGGGTGCTCTTCTCTTAGAGAAATGCCTTGAAGATGTGAAGGGCCTGACGGTTGAAGTTCACGACAACGGCTGGGTCAATGATGAGGCTACGTTTGATGATGCAGATGCAGTGGTTATTTTTGCCGATGGCGGAAAGAAACATCCTGCTCTTCAAGGGGACAATCTAAAGACTCTACAAAAATTGATTGATCGAGGCGTAGGCTTTGGAGCCATGCACTATGGAGTGGAAGTCCCACCCGGTGAAGCGAATGAAGAATTCCAGGCGTGGATTGGTGGGCACTATGAAAATAGCTTTTCTTGTAATCCGATCTGGGCACCGCGCTTTGATACATTGCCTGAGCATCCAGTTACTCAAGGAGTCTTACCTTTTTCGATCAGCGATGAGTGGTATTTCAATATGAGGTTTTTTGGAGGCATTTCCGGGAATCAAGCTCACCAGGAAAAGGGAATCAAATTCACTCCCATTTTGGTCGCCAAGCCTTCGGATGATGTGCGAAATGGCCCCTATGTTCACCCGAAAGGACCGTATGATCATATTATCGAAAACAGTGGTCGAGAAGAAGCCATGCTCTGGGTGGTTGAGCGTCCGGATGGTGGCCGTGGCTTCGGTTTTACAGGAGGTCACTACCATCTTAACTGGGCCGATGAGAATTTCCGTAAGGTAGTTTTGAATACGCTCAATTGGGTATCAAAGAATAAGATCCCGAAGAATGGAATTCGTTCGAAGGTGACTAAAGAGGAGTTATATCTAAACTTGGATAAGAAGGATCCGAGGTGAAACCAGTGTATT
>CALJGU010000254.1 GCA_938075565.1 uncultured Opitutales bacterium
AGGAGGTAGCTTGCTGCCGAATAAATCCTTTTACTAGACGTTCAATTCCTCGTTCCCAATTTGAGTATCGGGCAATAACAAACTTGAGGAATCAACTAGTCCACCAACTGACAAGGCAACATGGCCGCGTCGCGCATGCCATGAATGATCTTTTTGTCGGCTGGACAGAAAGTTGCCAGAATACCAGACAACACGGCTTTATCTCCATCGACGAAAAAGTATGGGCATAGACGGATACGACCCTGCATAGGAAACGTAGTTTCTGGATCAGCGTAAACTGGATGAGACAATCGTTGAGGCTTCTGGTATTCTTGAAGTACATGTAGATGAGCGTCACTCATCTCCACCGCTTGCTGAATTCCTTCCGACCAATCGTCGCGGGAGGAATCACTTCCTAAAGTCACGCTTCGCGCGCCCCAAGCAGTTTCATGAAAACCACTGATTTTTATAATCAAGTTTCGCTCCTTCTGGGAGGCTTCATTCAGGTCCGTCCACTCACGTATAGGATTTCCTCCTACAAGAGGCCCATCCAAGACAGCAGTCGGAGGCAATAGAGTATGATCCATGACCCAGCTTTTAGGAATAGCTTTCGATAGAGCTCGAAAAGAACGCTTGGGCAAATGCTCCCTCCAAAACTGAGCGAGCATACCATGGTGAAATAAACCAAGACTCAACTTCTCCTCCTGAAAAGCGCGCATAGGTGGAGTTAATTCTACCAACTCCTGTTCGAGTGCTTCAAAGAAGTAAGGTAAGGTCTTTAAGTTAGGCAGATCAAAAAGCTCGTAGAAGCGATAGATCACATCCACCGTCTCGGGATTCCCATCGATAGATACATGCAAGAATTCACCAAGCGGATAGACCTCATCTGGATGAAAACAATACACCCGTTTCCCCAGTTTCTGAAGCTCTTCGCACACCCAAGCCATTTCAGGGCGATAAGTCGCAGCTTCATCACTCACGACAATAACAATCATCGGAGCGTGCTTGTCCGGAGTCTTTGCAGCGAGAGCTTTATAGAATCCGCTCAGCATCGCATCCTTATCTCCAATGATATTGTCGCTCACATCGGCGTAGAGTCTATTTAAGAAAGCGGTCAGGCCAATACCTCCAGGAACTGAATCAATTTCGGTAAGCGCAAATCCATCCTCGGTCACCAAAAGATCCGGCCGAATAACAGAAGGCAACTGACCACGGGTTACTTTACAGCGCCCGTGTTTGACCAAGTGATGCGGCTTACCTCGGTCCAGGTAATCTGCCACCCAGGGAGCAATCAGAGATTTGTTTCGCAGGAGATTCTTTCCTTCGGTTGAGCGAAGATAAAGCGTCTCTAAGGCTTTATGAAAATCGAGACACGCTTGCCCCAGCGTTTCAATTTCACGCAACTGGTTCTGAGTAATCGGCCAGGCGTGAGGGGATAGCTTCCAGGTCTTGTCCTCAAATAGCGGAGTCTGCTCAAAGGTTTCTTTGAGATGCTCGTATGAGTGACCATTTTGTTCCGAGGGAGTGGTCATATATCAATCCTCCAATTGAACATCCTTATTGCGTGTAGTCGGGCAACCGGCACGCAACCAACTATAAACAAATCGATTAATATCCCCATCCATGACTCCTTTGATATCGGAAGTATCAACACCCGTTCGCAAGTCCTTAACCATCTGGTAGGGCTGAAATACATAACTACGGATTTGATTACCCCAACCGATTTCACCTTTCTCACCGTAGAACTTATCCAACTCAGCCCGCTTTTCATCCTGGTCTTTTTCATAAACCCTGGATTTTAGCATGCCCATGGCGGTGGCGCGGTTTTTATGCTGTGAACGACCATTTTGGCAGGTAACAACAATTCCAGTTGGAATGTGAGTTAAACGAATAGCCGACTCGGTCTTATTAACGTGTTGCCCTCCTGCACCACTCGCTCGGTATGTGTCTTCGCGCAAATCCTCTTTTCTGAGTTCAATTCCTACATCGTCGACAATCTCGGCGATCACATCAACTGAACAGAAAGAGGTGTGCCTTTTCTTGTTGGAGTCGAACGGAGAAATCCGAACCAAACGATGCACCCCCCGTTCAGCTTTGGCATACCCATACGCATTCAAACCGGAGATCATCATGGTAACACGACTCAATCCCGCCTCTTCTCCCTGCTGCATATCCTGAATGTCTACGGTATAACCATTTCGCTCAGCCCAGCGAGTATACATACGATAAAGCATTTCGGCCCAATCACAGGATTCAGTTCCTCCTGCTCCAGAGTGAATGGTCAAGAACGCGTTACTACTATCATGTGGACCGTTGAGGAAGGAAGCGATCTCGAGCTCTTCCAGTTCCGCGAATAGAGTTTCAACTGTTGAAAAAAGCTCTTGTGAAAATTCTCCATCCTCTTCGGCTTCCTCCTCATCAACCAATTCGGCAATGGCATTGAGATCTTCGAGTTTTGCGGTGTAGGCGACGATTCCGCTTACAGCACGCTTGAGAACATTCATGTCGGCGACTGTTTTCTGAGCTGTCTCCTGGTTGTCCCAGAATCCAGGTTCAGCCATAGTTGCTTCCATCGAAGCGATAGAGGTCTGCTTACCTTCTACGTCAAAGATACCTCCAAAGATAACCACCACGTTTGTTAATCTCTTCTATCTTGGTACGTGTTTCAGGAGTAATCATAGTGAACTGAAAGATAAGAACTCCTCGCCTATTGCAAGCCCGAACACCTTTTCTTTCCCTTGCTGCCTCCGAGACAGCCATCAAGCTACCGAGCCATGGAAATAATCGCCATAGCGGCCATGTCCCTCGATGGTTTTATTACTCGGGGCAATGAATCGGGAACTGCGTTCACTTCCCAGGAGGACAAAGACTGGTTTGGGAAAACGATGCGCGAATTCCCCATCAAGGTTTTGGGGAGAAAAACTTTCGACGTCTCCAGGGACTTTATCTTGCGCCATTCACAAGAAAAAGGTTCAGGATTGCGAATCGTGATGACACGAGACCCTTCAAATTTTCGGGACTGCCAGCTTCCTGATCGTCTTGAGTTCACGGACACTTCGGCTACCGAGATCGTTGCGTCTTTGAAAAAACGTCCCTTGACCG
The DNA here is from genome assembly GCA_938075565.1 of uncultured Opitutales bacterium. Taxonomy (GTDB): domain Bacteria; phylum Verrucomicrobiota; class Verrucomicrobiia; order Opitutales; family UBA2995; genus UBA2995. Next base: position 3,082 of record CALJGU010000254.1, read on the forward strand.
ATTCGAAAGTCGCCGTGCTGGGAGGAGGAGCCGTCTACAGCGCATTTTTAAACGCCGGTCTGCTTGATGAATTCTGGATCACCCTCGAGCCTCAGCTCTTTGGATCCGGAACGCCCATCGCCACAGAGCCATCTCTCGCAACGCTGACTTTGAAGGAGTCCATTCAACTGGGTCCTTCCACCTTACTCTTGAAGTATACTTGTGAATCCTAATCGCTGATGTAGGAAGGAAGCTTGCTGCCGAATCGAAGCTCCAAAATTATTCTAATCGGCAGCAAGCTACCTTCCTACAACTGTGTTATTAATCTGTATTACAGGAGAGACTTTGATCCCGATTTGGAGCCAAACTTAAATCATGAAGTCCGACTGACCGGACAATTCATGCAACCCACACTCACGCTTCTGACCATTGAAACGAGTTTCTTCGGCGGTCATACCTTCTAACAATCGGGACGTACTATGCGTATCGCCGATTGAAACGTACCCCTGCTCCCACAATGGATGATAAGGCAGATTGTTATTGGTCAGGTACTGATAGATCTCCCGGTCAGTCCAATCGATGATCGGATGAACCTTGGTGATATTGCCCTGCTTCATGACCACATCCATATGCTTGCGGGTAGACGATTGCTCACGGCGCAATCCAGCCAACCAGCCCTTCGCATTGAAATCGACCAAGGCGCGATTCATGGGCTCCACCTTATTCATCAGGTTGTATTGCGCCAAAGCTTCATCACCTTGCTCCCAACGTTTTCCATAAATGGCTTCCTGCCGAGCAGCACTCATCAATGGCTGATAGACATGCAAGTTGAGATTCAGCTTCTCCTTCAGAGAATCAACAAATTGGTAGGTTTCGGGAAACATATACCCCGTATCAACCATGATAATCGGAACCTGCGGGGCCGCCACCGATAACATGTGCAGCATCACAGCCGACTGAGCTCCAAAGCTGGTACTCATGATCAACTGATCCCCAAACTGGTCCACCGCCCAACGAATACGCTCCTGAGCACTGGAATCCTCCAAGGGATCGCTGGCCGGATCGACTTCGGTCACTGATTTAGTGTTTTTGACTGGTAGAGCCTGGTTCACGGTTATTCTTTAGTTTTTTAGGTAATGAAGTAATAAATAGCCCTTTCTGGCTATTATCAACCTCATAGTCCAGGTTTTTCAGGCCCTTTTTACTGCTCTCTTGAGACCAGCAACCGCAGGCTATTCAGGCAGACAACGACCGTGCTACCCTCATGGGCAAGCACTCCAATTGTTAATGGAATCAGGCCAAATAAAGCGGCAGCAGCCATAAGAACAACCGTTCCCAGGGAAATGACCAGATTCTGCTTAATAATGCGCTTGGCTTTACAGCTCAGCTGAAAGGCGGTGAGGAATTTCTCGATCTTATCGTTCATGAGAACGACTTCACTTTGCTCCAGCGCGGCATCACTCCCCCGTGCGCCCATAGAGACCGCTACATAAGCAGCTGCCAGACTGGGAGCGTCATTTACTCCATCACCAACCATGGCCACCTTGTTTCCGGCTTCCGTCAGCTCGGTGATAATTTGGACTTTGTCTTCGGGCATCAAACCGCTTCTGACTTCCTGGACTCCGATTTCCTGCCCAACCGCCTCGGCTGCGCTGCGACGATCTCCGGTCAACATAAGCGTCTTGAGCCCCAGAGCCTTAAGCTGTTTCAAAGTATCACCCGAATGCTCGCGAATCTTGTCTTCGAGCAGAATCCTTCCGATCAAGTCTTTCTGAAATACCCACACTTCAGTCACCGATGGCGGTGGTTCTTCCACGTTTTCGATCCACTCTGCGAGCGGTCCATCTGCCATCAACTCTCGTCGACCTAGAAATATGGATTCGTCTTCCACCTGACCGCGAAGCCCTCGCCCACTGACCGACTGAAACTCTTCAACGGGTATCGCCTTAAGCCCCTTCTTTTTACCATGACTCACAATGGCGCGGGCAATGGGATGGTTGGACTGCATTTCCAAGCTATACGCTCGTTGCAGAACCTCCTCCTCTTTACCTGCCGGAAAACTCTCTAAATCTCGAACTGCTAATTCGCCTTGGGTTAGCGTGCCGGTTTTATCCATGGCCACGACATCGACCTCGGCCAATTTCTCAATCGCCGCCCCACCCCGAAATAGAATCCCTTTTCGAGCCCCCCAGGCGATGGCTGCCAAAATAGCTGAAGGAATGGAAAGCACTAAGGCACATGGACTAGCAACCACCAAGAAAGTCATCGCTCTGTAAAAGGCGGACAAGGAACCTTCTGCGTTTTTAAAGGGAGGAAAATCCAACACCAACCAGGAGAACAAAAAGAAGGCCAAGGTGATGCCTAGGATAAGGTAAGTGTAGCCCGTACCAAACTTGTCGGTAAATCGCTGGCTCGGGGCTTTTAGGTGCTGTGCGTCTTGGATGAGGCGGACAATCTTCTGCAGGGAACTTTCAGTCGCCTTTCTCAGGACTCGCACTTGAACTGCCCCCCAAAGATTCAGCGTGCCGCTATAGACGATGTCGCCCTTCAACTTCTCAACGGGAGTCGCTTCACCGGTCAGGTTGGACTCGTCTGAGGCCGTCTTTCCCGATACCACTTCTCCATCCACGGGAAACAGTTCATCCGGTTTCACGGCAATGGTCATTCCGGGCTCTACCGACTCAACGGACTTGATGGAGGGCTCACCATCCTCGTCTAAAACCGTCGCCGTTTTCGGAGCAGACTTGGTTAAAGAATCAATTTCTCTGTGCGTGCGGTGCTCAGCAAAATCTTCCAGCGCACCCGACAATGAAAACAGGAACAGTAAAAGCGCACCCTCGGCCCAGGAACCTATACTCAACGCACCCAAGGCGACCGCCAGCATAAGAAAGTGAATGTCGACTTGGCCCCGTTTGAGATTCTCGAAGGTGTCCACAGCGGCATCCCACCCGCCGGCAACTATGGCCAGGCCATACAATAGATAGATAAGCCAGGAAGGAGTCGTTTCCACAAACCCAAGCCCAAAGGCTGCGATGAGGAACACCCCGCAGGCCCCAGCTAACACCGCTAGTAACTTCCACTCTTCTTCTGTTTCATCACCCTCATCTTCGGATGGCCAATCATACTCTTTCCAAGTCCAGAGAGAACGCACGGCAGGACACTGAGTTTTCTCCAACACGGTCTGATCCGATTCAGTCCTCAGCCAAAGCCCTTCCGCTGGAAAACTGGATTCGATTCCCGACCGGGCTTTCATTTGGCGTTCCACTCCATTGAGGAGTTCACGCAAAGCTGACTCGACCTCATCCAATTCTCCCTTTCCAAACGTCGCCACGGATACGGTGTGGGATTCAGGGCTGATACGGATGGCCTGCACGTCCTCCTGGTCGCGCAAAAAGGTCCTTAGATCTTCCATCCAGGATGATTCACGTTTGCCTCCTTTTTCAGCCATTTGAAGAAATGGTGAAGGGACTCTTAAAACAATCAACCCAATTTAGAATGATTCTAATCATAGGGCATGAATTGTTTTGCATCGACACTGCCTGAACGGAAGCCTTGATCTCCAGAATGATTGGTTTTCAAAACGAAATCGAAGCAGAGTCCGCCCCGGAACTGCTATTTGATTTGGTTCAAAAGACCTTCGGCGAGGAGGGTTGGCTGCAAACGGAATTGGGCATGGAATACCGTCCCCAACAAGAGACAATGGCACGAGAAGTCGTGGGCGCTTTCAACAACGACCAACCCTTACTATTTGAAGCCGGAACCGGAGTCGGCAAAAGCCTCGCTTACCTGATCCCTGCCATCTTGTTAGCGGTTCACCAAAAGCGCCAGGGGATCGTTGCTACCCACACCATTTCTTTACAGGAACAAATCAAAGACAACGATCTGAAGATCTGTCGCACGCTCTTCAAGAAGGTGCCCGAACTCGCTGTTTATGCTGAATTCAAAGTCGCTTTTCTGGTCGGCAAAGGAAACTACCTTTGCAGTACTCGCCTAGACCAAGCCATTGCACAGAAGACGGAGCTCATTCCTTCCGACGAACAGACGGAGCTGGAACGCATCGTAAAATGGTCGATGGAAACTCAAGTGGGCATTCGCCAGGAGCTGATGCCCCCACCCTCCTTTGACGTCTGGGAATGGGTGAATGCAGACTCATCCGCCTGCAGCAAAAAACACTGTGATCCGAAAACCTGTCATTACCAAAAAGCACGCGCTCGTATAAGGGACGCGCACCTGCTCATTGTAAATCATAGCCTGCTCTTTTCTCTCCTCGGTTCAGGCAAACCAGAACCCAAGGGCCGCGGTATACTTTACCCTGAAGACTTTGTCGTTCTGGACGAAGCGCACACCGTTCCGGCGGTTGCCACTGAACACTATGGCATGGGGCTTAGCTCCTACGGCGTGAATCGCCTGCTTTCATTTCTCTACAATCCCAAACGCAGAAAAGGCCTCCTTAAAAGACACGGTACCAAAGGTGATTGCGACCTGGTCATTCGCGTGCGCAATGAGGCCGACCACTTTTTCCGACAGGTCGGAAACATGTTCCTGGAAAAGAGGCAGATCGCCCGCATTTACAAACCCGACTGGCTTGATCCATCTTTGCTACCTCAACTGCGAGGACTCATTGTCCGGATCAAAGAAATTGCCATTCACTTGGATGACGGACCTGAGAAATTGGTGGTGGAAGATCACCGTGACCGATTGTCGGATCTCCACAATGGCATCAAGCAGTTCATCTCACAGTCATTCGAGGATCAGGTTTACTGGGTCGAACGAGGTGGACGCGGAGGCAAAATCATCTACCTGAGAAGTGCCCCCATCGATGTCTCCGAATATTTGAAGCAAAGCCTGTTCATGCAAGAGACCGGGATTCTGCTCACCAGTGCTACCTTGGCTACGGGTGAGTCTATGGAGAATTTCCAGAAACAAGTCGGTGCCGAGAAGGAACTGGCCTTTCAAGTCACCTCACCCTTCGACTATCAGCGCAACGTCCAGATATTCATCTCCCAAGACGCTCCAGCACCCAACGCTAAGGACGGAAGGCAGGATCTCGACTACATGGAGAACATGATCCTCTTCAGCGTGGAGCAGATGGAGGGTGGCACCTTGGTTCTCTTTACCAACTACTACGATCTGAATCAAATTGCCCGCCGCATAGAACCCGAGTTGGAGAACCTGGGGCGACCGATGTTTCAGCAAGGCCGTGATTATTCACGATCTGAGCTCACACGAGAATTTGCCAAGGCCGGCAATGGAGTTCTACTCGGCACAGAAAGCTTCTGGGCCGGAGTCGATGTGCCCGGTCCCTCACTGTCACAAGTCATCATCACTCGACTGCCTTTCGAGAATCCTTCACACCCGGTAGCCGAAGCCAAGAGTGACTGGATTAAAGAGCAGGGCAAAAGCCCGTTCATCGAGCTGACCCTACCCGATGCATTAATCAAATTCAGACAAGGCATGGGCCGACTCATTCGGAAGAAAGACGACAAGGGCATTATCACCATCCTGGACTCTCGGATCTTTACGAAACAGTACGGCATCCAATTTCTGAATACATTACCTAAAAGAGACTATCACAAGTTCAGCCTCTCTGACCGAGACTGGGTTTTCGATCACGCTCACTATTAGCCATGAATAGCGATCCACGCCTAGAACAACTTCACGCGTCCATTGCGACGACTCCCTACTCAGCGCAAGTTACTTCTCTTTGCATACGCAAAGATGATGACATCCGAGAGCACCCGGACAAGATCGACATAGATGTTGATAAAGGAGTCATCGGTGATCGCTGGGCTTGGAGAACCTGGAAACACCTACCCAACGGAGACTCGGATCCCCGGGTTCAAATCGCGGTATGCAATAGTCGTATCATCGAACTTCTACAAAAAGAGAAAAACAATCCCTACCACCCTGGCGACAACATCATGGTAGACCGCGAATTAGGGGCTGATGAATTCCCTGTTGGCGGACGCTTCAAAGTAGGAGCAGTCACCTTGGAAGTCACCGATGTCTACAACGATGCGTGCGCCAAGTTCGCCGGTGAGTTTGGCAATGATGTCCTCAAGTGGATCAACGTCCCCGACTACCATGACCTGAATCTTCGTGGTATCTACTGCCGCGTCATTGAAGGCGGAAGTGTGACGATAGGAGATAAACTGGAATTAGAATTGTAGGAAGGCAGCTTGCTGCCGATCCAACGTCTTCACCCCATCGGATGCTCCTTCAACCAAGACGGATACTCTACATCCTTGGTCACATTGCTTTTGAACCATAACAAATCCTCATTTCTACAACGAAAATCCAGCCCAGCGGGACTTGGATTCTTCCACATATACATTAAGATTGGGAACAGATCCTCATCATTGCGAAATTTGTGATCAAAGGATGTGGGCTGCCAAACAGGTCCTTTCCGATTCAAGGCGTGATTAATCGCAATAACAGATCGACTTTTTAGAACCTGGATTGCCTTTGTTAATGAACTACCGTGGAGTTTGATAATAATATGAATGTGATCTGACATAACCACTGAAGCAACTAAGTCGAAAATCTCCTTACATTTCATCAAAGCATTAAAAACGTCCGTGGGAACTCCGGGCTCTGTCAGTATCTTTTGTCTATTCGTAGTGCATACGGTGAGGAAGTAGCTTGCCCCTTCTTGCGAGAACCGACCTTTTCGTAAAGCCTGGTAACCGCGACTCTTGTGCTCTTCCATTTGTCTAGACTCTGACACAATGGAATCGGGAGCAAGCTCCTCTCCTACATCAATAATGCACATTTTAATTTAGCAAGGTAGCTTGCTACCGGTTCGTCGGTCAATGAAAGCTACCGTAAAGATATTCCGAAACCCTAGCTCAAGCCCGGGGATGCGCTTTGCTGTGGGCTTCTTTGAGCCGGCCTAGAGTCACATGAGTGTAGACCTGAGTAGTGGATAGACTGGCGTGTCCCAATAAGTCCTGAACCAGCCGCAAGTCTGCGCCGTGGTTGAGTAAATGTGTGGCAAAGGAATGGCGAATTTTGTGGGGCGTGAGATCTAATGGTAGATCGGCCAGAGCCAGGTATTTCTTAATCATCAATTGCACCTGCCTGACACGGATACGCTGCTTTCGATTCCCCAGAACCACGGGGTCTTCATAAGCACAGTGCTCTGAGAACTCCTGACGAAACTTATTGAGCACCAGCATGGCAATTTTGCCCAAGGGACAAAGACGCTCTTTGTTTCCCTTACCTCGAATCCTGGCAACGCCTCGGCGGAAATCGATATCTCCATAGTTCAGTCCAGCTAATTCACTGACACGAAGGCCGGCTCCATAAAGTAGTTCAAGCACCAGACGATCTCTCCAAGCCAGCCACAGCTTTAAACTTTCATTGTCGAGTAATCTCATAGGGCCAGATAAAAGCTCACTCATTTGTTTCTCGGTGAGAAACTTGGGTAAGGGTTTATCCAGCTTGGGCAAAGCGATACCCGTAAAGGGATTCTTTTGAATCGCCTTTCGGGTTTGAAGATAGCGCGAGTAGGTTTTGAGGGCAGAAAAATGATTATGAATGGTCCGCCTGGAATGCGTTCCCTGACGCTCAATGAGAAAACGCTTCAACATGGTGGGTGATAAGTTTTCCCACACTCCATCCCAACGAGTATTCCGTTTCATCCATTGAGAGAAGTCACGAATGGCCTGGCTATAGTTTCTTACTGTATAGACTGATAGGCGCCGCTCCTTTTCAAGGTGCGACAAAAAGGCATCCAAGTGCGGAAGGACCACGGCTTCAGTTTCTTCACTCATGCGGTTTGCCCCAAGGAGATGATCGAGCGCCCTACCTCATTCAAACGCCGGTCATGATGTTTGCTCCGCGAGTCGTAAGTATTAAGAAGCCCCCAGAACTTTTTGGAGTGATTCATTTCTTTAAGGTGAGCCAACTCATGCAGGATCACGTAGTCCTGCATGCCTACTGAAAGCAGAATCAAACGCCAATTGAGCGAAATACTTCGCGACGACGAACAGGAGCCCCACCGGCTTGACTGATCTCTAACCGTTACGCGACTCGGAGGTTCGATCGATTTTTGTTCGCACAAAAAGAAAAGCCGATCGCTCAATTGTTTCTTTGCCAGTTTCTTGAGCGCCTCACGAATGCGAGCTTCATTGATCGCACAGGGATCATAGCGCAAGGTGACTTCTCCAAGCTCGTGGTTGTATTCACAAAACGGACACTGGTTAGTAAACGCAAATACAACACTACATTTCTTGCCATCCAGAGTTAGCACTGGCTTGTCACGGAGATACTCCAAAATCGACTTGGGCTTGGGGGTCTTAGCCATTTGCTCAAGCAACCAATCTCCACACTGATCCAAAAACTCCAGAGCGGCCTTGATCGTTGCTCTCATGGGAATGGTGAGCAGCGCCTGATTTTGTTTATCCAAACTGATGTAGATCCTACGCGATCTCTTCGAGCGACGAATCAAATACGGAATCATGACCGGCCCTTCAGCCGTCTGAACCGTATGAATTCGTGTTTCAGTCTCTTTATTCACCAAATGTTTCAACCGCCTTCAATAGTGCAAAAGTATAACATTAAAATACAATGAGATACTGGACATTATTCTGTTTATCAAAATCTCCTAAAAAGTGAACCATCATACACGCACAATTGAAGGCTAAAAGCGACATGCGCGATGAATTGCGTCCAGCCCACAACCAACTTGCTCACTTAGTTGTCTACGCTCCCGCGCTTGCTTGTAGACTGTGCCTTGTTCTTCATCACATCTCGCTTTTTTGAATCACTCGAATTCAATGGTATCGACAATCTGGTTAGCGTACCGTCGCAAGGCTGACTCGGGATCGATGCCTGCAACCCGGCATGCAGCTGCCAACTCAAACAACTGCTTCCCTGCAGAGGCTTCACTTAAATCTTTGGCTGACTCGTCAATCGACTCCGTGTCGGCCAGGGTGCCTGGATCGAGTTCTTTCTTTTGAATCTGTTTATAAACATCACGGGCTCGAAGCAGTGACGGCAATTGTGGCGGCAGGTGTTTGAAGATTTTTCCTTCAGACTGTTTCCCGTTTTTCTTCTCCGTGGCTTTGATCTCGTCCCACTTTTTAAGAACCGCGGCTGAGTCCTTCAGATCTAAATCCTTCGGGCCAAACACGTGCGGATGACGCCGGATCAACTTCTCATTTACCTCATCGCAGACGGCATCGAAATCGAACACTTCGTTCTCACTGGCAATCTGAGCGTGCATGATCACCTGCAAGAGGACGTCGCCCAATTCCTCACGCATGTGCTCCATGTCGAGTGAGTCGAGCGTTTCAAGCAGCTCACAACATTCGTCAATCAGGCAAACAGCCAACGATTGGTGGGTCTGCTCAATATCCCAAGGGCAGCCATCTGGGGCGCGCAAGGCGGCTACCGTTTCACGCAAAGCGTCGATAGAGCTCACAATTGTATTTTTTTGGTTGGATAGGTTGGATTATTCGGTTCTTGGTTATAACAGATTGCATTACAAATAAAGAACGGAATCCGGAAAATGGACAAACTGACTGAGATCATGGCCTTCAAGCGGCAGGAAATTGCCGACCGCGTAAGGGATGTACCTGAGAGCGAACTGAACGCTTTGATAGATGCCAACCGCCCCTCTCTGTTCACCGCCCTGCAAGGTCATGAAAAGGTGTCTGTCATCTCGGAGATCAAACGAAAGTCACCCTCTGCAGGAAACATAGCCGCAGGAGCTTCTGCACTGACTCAAGCCACGAATTACGTGGAAGCTAGCACCGACGCGATTTCCGTGCTCACTGACACTGAATTTTTCTCAGGCACCATTCATGACCTTGAAGATGCAACTGAATATATAAGAGAGAAACAAGCGGGAGTGCCTTGTCTTCGAAAAGATTTCTTCGTTCACCCCATTCAAGTTGTTGAAGCAGCCCATGCTGGGGCCAGCGCCATTCTCATCATTGTCAGGGCTCTGAACGATGAAGAGATCTCCACCCTCTACCAGAGTGCCAATCTGGCGGGTCTCGATTCCATTTTTGAAATTCATAATGAAGATGATCTTGAGCGTGCCGTTGGAGCCCAAGCGAAGATCATTGGCGTCAATAACCGCAACCTTGCCACCTTCACTACCGACCTCGGACTTTCGGAAACCCTCATACCGCAGATCCCAGAAGCGTGTGCAAGCATCGCTGAATCAGGTATTTTCACAATCGAAGATGTTGCCCGCGTAAAGGCAGCCGGAGCTCAAGCCGTGCTAATCGGACAAGCCCTGATGGAGCATGCCGACCCCGGAGCCTTCATCCGACAAATCCACGAGCTATAACACTGCGGCCGCATGTCGACCTACCCGACTCTCACCGTTGTCAAAGAGATCCTGCAAACGCAGGGACTGGCACCGCGCAAACGACTGGGGCAGAACTTTCTCGTCGATGCCAATATCGCCCGTAAATCTCTCGAGCTAGCTGAGGTCAGTGAAGGGGATACTATTGTGGAGATTGGACCCGGACTTGGAGCGCTCACGCAATTGCTGCTCGAAGCAGGTTCCCAGGTTTTCGCCATTGAAAAAGACTTTGGGTTGCACCGATTCATGGATGAATCCATTGCCCCGAAATTCCCAGAGCGACTGCACTTGATGCACGGCGACGCGATGGACCATCCGCTGGGATCTCTAATTGACCCTCCAGCCAGCACTAAGATTGTGG
>CALJGU010000255.1 GCA_938075565.1 uncultured Opitutales bacterium
GCCGCAGAAAATCTTCCCAAAGTGCGGTTTGATGATTCTTCCGTTCGTCCCATCCTGAATCCATCTTAAAGGTGTCAGTGAGAAGTGGACGTTTTGCTCCAGGCCACAGGATGCCATACCTGCGCGGGGCATTCACGAGCCGGGCTTCAATGTCTGCCGCCAAGGAAGTGGTTAGTTGATAATAGGTATCCGGAAATTGATTCCTGAGTCGGAAAAAATTAGCTACGTAGCGGCTGTTTCTTTTAGGGAGTTCAATAATTTTATCACACACTTGGAGTGCTTCGACCAAGGGAGCAAATTGGCGTTTCACAAGGAGTGAGATTTCGGCATCGGGTCTGGAACAACGAATCGTTCTGATAAAAGGAATCCACTTCATCAGATCACCCAGGTGATTGGGCATGCGAAACCAGATCCGATTGTTTTTGGGAAGTTGGTCCCAGTTATAAAATGTCCGACTTTCTTCGATCAGATTTCGGTTCTGGTCGATAGACAGGTTTTGCGAGAGGTCTGATTGCCCATCCCATTTTTCTTGGAGCCACATCCAGTCCTGCCTGAAATGCTCATCGTTTAGCAATTTGTTCTCCAACCACTGGTTGGTCTTCAGCACTACCGGTTCGTCCTTTTTGCCTTCCGCAACCTTTTCGACGTGCAGGTTTCCTTCCCAGAAGCCGGTTCTCTCTCCATAGAAAGCCAAGACATCCGCCTCGTAATTCTGAGCGAGTAGCTGATGGAAGCCCGTGGTGGTCGCAGTGCGGTTTAAGAAAAAACTCAAGTAGCTCGATGTATCTACGCTTTGGTCGATGACTAGAATCATCCAACCGGTGTTTTTGATGAGTGTTCTCGCCTGGTGGATGCCATCGGCTGCATCGATCAACGTAACTCCGTGTTTGGCGCGATGCTCCTTCCTGTAAGCATCCAGCTTCTTATTCTTGTGTGCTTGGTAAAGGACTCCGACTTCCGGGTTGTCTACATCGATGGTTCTCGGAACGAGCGAACCCGCTTCCATTAAACTACCATGGATGGTCACCCCGATCAGAGGTTTTGCCGGGTTCGTATATTGGGCCAGAAGCTCGGTCGCCTCTTCAGTCGCGATCAAGGTGCGATCCAGCCGCACGTCCGAGAAAAAGGGGAGCGCTAACTTAAACAGGATCATTTCCACCGTTCTTCGACAACTGGTGCGAGCCTGAGCTCGTCTCCACGCCGTAGTCTTGTCGGGAAAGGTGTGGTGGAAATTCGATAGAATTGTCCTTCGGCGTCGTGTCGGGGAAAAATAAATTAGATCACCGAGGACGATCGAAAGCAGCTGTGCAAATTGCCTGGGAAGGGTGGCTAGAATCCAACCGGCAGATTTGATGAGTATGAGCACTGAATAAAGTTGGTTTTGGTAGGACGGGGTGCAGCTTTGAATTTCATCAAAGGATTGGCAAGCCCTAGGATGGAGATGCTCTAAGTCCTAATTTGCCTAGTAAATTGCCCATTGTTGTCTCTGCCCACTTTGACAGCTACTTTATACTTGGAATCTCAGACGGCTCACGGCTAGGGTAGCGCACTTTTTAACCTGGATGATCCATGATTGATATTAAGATCCTGCGAGAAGAACCGGACCGCGTCCGCAAGGCTATCGCTGACAAGGGCAATGACTGCGACCTCGACGCCATTCTAGAAATGGATATAAAACGACGGAAGCTGATTGCTTCAGTCGAGCAACTGCGCGCTCAGCAGAAGAGTGTGAACTCTGAAATGGCGGCCCTGCAGAAGGGATCGCCTGAGTTTATTGCGAAGATTGAAGAGATGCGGGGCGTTGCTGCTGAAGTGAAGCAGGGAGATACGGCATTGAAGGATTTGGAGGAAACTTGGGAAGAGATGATCCTAACCGTTCCCAATATCGCGCATGACACCGTTCCAGTTGCACCTGATCCATCTGGAAATGTGGTCGACTTAACTTGGGGCGATGCGGCGAGTGCTTCGCCTCACGCAAAAGCGCACTACGATGCCGACATCTTTAATGAACTCTCGGATTTTCCACGTGGCGTAAAAGTGACAGGAGCCGGGTGGCCATTTTTTAAAGGGGGCATGGCGCGATTGATTCGTAGCTTGATTAATTTCTACCTCGATGAGGCCAGGGATGCGGGCTACGAAGAATTGATGGCTCCGCTAGTCGTGAATGAGGCGAGTGCGAGGGCGACGGGTCAGCTTCCCGATAAGGAGGGACAAATGTATGTCATTCCTCAAGAAGGATTTTATATGATCCCCACATCGGAAGTTCCAGTAACGAACTTTTACCGGGATGAAATCTTAGAGGCGGATGACCTTCCTGTTTTTCGAGCCTGCTACACACCTTGCTTTCGCCGAGAAGCGGGCAGTTATGGCAAGGATGTTCGAGGTCTCAACCGGACTCACCAGTTTGACAAAGTTGAATTGGTCAAGTGGGTCCATCCTGACGAATCCTACAATGAGCTCGAAAGCTTGAAATCTCATGCCGAGACACTTTTGCAAAAACTGCAGCTCCCTTACCGCGTATTGCTCATGTGTAGCGGTGACCTCGGGTTTACTCAAACTAAGAAGTATGATCTCGAAGTCTGGGCCGCGGGCCAGGAACGATGGTTGGAAGTATCCAGCTGTAGCAACTTTGAAGCGTTTCAAGCGCGTCGTGCAAATATCCGTTACCGCGCCAAAGGTGAAAAGCCCGTCCATGTGCACACCCTGAATGGATCTGGACTTGCCGTGCCACGCGTATTGGCCGCGATTTTGGAAAATAATTTGCAGGAAGACGGACGTGTTAAAATCCCTGAAGTATTAGTGCCTTACTTTGGGCAGGAATATTTAGGATAAGGCAACGTATGAATGGGGCTGCCAAAGCAGAGGCATTGGGTGCATTATTTCCCAAGTCGAAGCTACATGCCAAGGCGGTCGATATTTTAGAACAATCCACCTGCCAAATCGGTGTGGCTTGTTCCGGGGGCGCAGATTCGGTTGCCGCGGCTCTATTAGTCTATCATCACTTTCCGCAATTGCGGGAACGACTGACGATCCTGCACTTCAACCATCGATTGCGCGGAATCTCATCTGAAGAAGATGCGTCATTCGTAGACTCCTTGGCCAAAGATCTGGATTTGGATTTTCAAGTGGCCACTTGGACCGACCGTGATTTGACAAAGACTGTGTCTGAAGTCGATGCCCGTGAAGCGCGCCAGGGTTTCTTCGATTCCTTTGTAACAGCCCACGGCAGAGCGATCATTTTGACTGGCCACCAGCAGGAAGATATCTTGGAAACCATGCTGTTGAGGATCGCTCGTTCAAGCGATCTGGCAGGACTGGCAGCTCCACGACCCCTTTCTGAATTTGCGAGTGGAAAAGTGATGGTTCGCCCGTTGCTCGATTTACCTAAGAACGAGTTATTGGAAGGCTTGGTCGAATGTCAGATTACCTGGATGGAAGACACGTCCAACCTGGAATCCAAGTTTGATCGGAATCGTTTGCGAAACGAAATCATTCCTGCCTGGCAGGAAGCGACCCAATTTGACTTGTCCGAGGCGGCCTCAAATGTCCGCGAATACCTGGAAGATGCAGACAACATGATCGAGCATTTCCTTCGTGAAGCTACCTTCCCCGCCGCCACAGACAATCCCGCACAACTTCCCAAGACTCCACCGCCTCGGCCACTGGTGCGCAGGTGGTTGCTCAAGTGGCTGAACCATCTCGGTCTGGGTGGTATGTTCCAGCGCTCGATGATTGGGAATATGGCACAAACGGTGATGGCCGGTGAAAGTAAACAGTGGAGTGCCGGTAGCGGTTTTATCCGGTTGAACAAGGGAGAGATCGCCTATGAAGAAGAATCAGCGCTTCTCGTTCCGCCTTGGGAGGAATTGAATTTGAGCCCGGGACAAACGGTGGCTCTTCCTGAGGGTCGAACACTCGCTTGTTCTTGGCATGATTCTTCAGCTTCTGTGCTCTCCGATTTGAAAAGCGGGAAATATTCTGAAAAGTGCTCTGTTCTAATAGATAGTGAATCTATTAATAACAGCACATTGGTGGTCCGCCCTTGGCAGCCTGGGGATCGTTATAAGTCCCTCAATGCCCCAGGAAACCGGAAATTACAGGATATGTTTGTAGATCGTAAAATCCCCAAGGAGGAACGAATCCACTTACCCGTGGTCCTTACAAATGACTCTTTAATTGTTTGGTGTCCTGGCCTTCCCGTGAACCATATCTGTCGCATTACTAAAAAAACTAAAGAAATACTGCAATTGACTTATACTTAAGGACACTAAGATTGTTCCAAGAAATCCACTTAGAAAACTCTTAACATGCCTCCCGAAAACGATCCAGAGGGCCGTCGCCCACTTAAAAATAGTCCACCCGACCGGTTTCAGCCGAAGGTGGCCATGATCTGGTTGATCGTGGTCATGGCTATTGCTAGCTTATTTCTTCTTGGTCCTCGCACCAACAAAGGTGTCATCGAATTAGGATTACACGAAGTATTTACCGAATTGGATCGTGACAACGTCGTGTCTGGCAAAATCAAGTCAGACCCTTCTGGAGGACCCGAGTGGTCTATCGTTACAGGTGTATTACTGGTTAAACCCGGTGAAAGCATGCCCGTTGATCCAGATGCACCGACCACCTACATGTCGTCTGACGCTGCCGAAAACACCACGGTTCGTTTTAAGGCCAACGGACGGTTGACGGACAGTGTTCACCAAAGGCTCCAAGAGTCTGGTAAATTTGCCGAAGAAAAAAGTAGCAGTCTGATGACCGAGCTACTGTTGGGAATGGTTCCATTCCTCATTATTATCGGGGTCCTATATTTCCTATTTGTTCGCCAATTGAGAATGGCGGGTCGCGGAGCTATGAGCTTTGGAAAAAGCAAAGCACGTCTGCTTACCCGAGAACGCGATAAAATCGATTTCTCGCATGTGGCTGGTTGTGATGAAGCCAAAGAAGAAGTAGGCGAAGTTGTCGATTTCCTGAAGGACCCTAAAAAGTTTCAGCGCATTGGTGGTCAGATTCCCAAAGGCATACTTATGGTGGGCCCTCCAGGGACAGGTAAAACGTTAATCGCCCGCGCAGTAGCTGGAGAAGCGGAAGTGCCATTCTTCACTATCAGCGGTTCTGATTTCGTGGAAATGTTTGTCGGTGTAGGTGCCAGTCGGGTACGTGACATGTTTGAGCAGGCACGCAAGCACGCACCTTGTATTGTTTTTGTTGATGAGATCGACGCGGTCGGACGCCAACGTGGAGCCGGACTCGGCGGAGGAAACGATGAGCGTGAACAAACTTTGAATTCACTCTTGGTTGAGATGGATGGTTTCGATGGACACGAAGGTGTTGTTATCATCGCTGCTACCAACCGACCTGATGTCCTCGATAACGCTCTGTTACGCCCAGGACGTTTCGATCGCCAGGTTATGATCGATTTGCCTGACCTCAACGGCCGTGAAGAAATTTTGAAGGTGCACGCCAAGAAAATCAAATTGGGTGCCGATGTTGAGCTGCTTGACATCGCACGTGGAACTCCAGGGTTCTCTGGTGCAGATCTAGCAAACCTCCTGAACGAAGGTGCGCTCATTGCAGCTCGCTACGATAAGAAGGAAGTAGATCGCCACGATATGGACGAGGCGCGCGACAAGATTTCATTCGGTCGGGAGCGTCGTAAGCTCATGGACGATGAGGATCGTCGTATGACTGCCTTCCACGAAGCTGGACACGCTTTGGTTCAAGCCGTTCTTGGAGACGATAAGATGGGTCTTCACAAGGTAACCATTATTCCGCGCGGTCGTGCTCTTGGTATGACTATGTATTTACCTAAGAAGGATATTCTTGGGCAGTCTAAGAAAGAGCTTCTCAACCATATCTGTATGGCTATGGGGGGACGTCTTGGCGAAGAGATCGAAACCGGAGACTTCAGCAATGGAGCAGCAGGTGATATCAAACAGGCCACGAAAATTGCACGTCACATGGTTTGTGACTGGGGAATGAGTGATCTTGGCCCGGTTGCTTTGGGTGAAAACTCCGAGCACATGTTCCTCGCTAAAGAAATTACCCGTTCTCAGAACTACAGCGAAGAAACGGCTAAGCGAATTGATGAAGCTATTCGTTCCATCGTTAACGACCAATACGATAGAGCAAAGGGCATCATTGAAGATCATCGTGAGGTGTTGAAACTTATAGCGGAAGCGTTGCTTGAGTTCGAAACAATCGAAGGCAAGCACGTGAAGGAAATTATGGCTGAAGGTAAAATTATTTCGCCCATCGAGAGTAATGATCTGATTCGCAAGAAGAAGGATCAAGAAGAGGAGGACGGAAAGGAAGAGCCCAAGGAAGAGAAGAAGCCCGAGATCGGACCTTCTAATGATCCTGCAGGAGCCATGGCCTAAGGGCCCGCTTCTTAGCTAAGCTTAATACTTGATGGCCCACTATTCTGGGGCCATGGTGCAGCTTTAATTCATGAGCTCCCCAAGCATTCCTTTTTCACGTATCGGTCAATGGGCCGAGCCGCCGGTTATCTCAGAGGTAATGAAGGTGGCATTAGAGAATAAACATCTCCTTTCCCTGGCTGCTGGATTTACCGATACCGAAGCATTGCCTGTAAAAGCGGTTCGAGATATTTCAGTGGCCTTGGCCACGAGTGGAAAACCTCCCCAGTATCTGCAATATGGAACTACCCTGGGGCGACCTGGTTTGCGGAAGTTTGTCTCCAAGCGCTTAAGTCAATTCGACCAGCACCAGAGTCCCGATTATCATCCGGATCATGTGATGCTTACGAACGGCTCTCAGCAAGCCCTCTATCTCGCGATGCAAGTACTCTGTGATCCGGGAGACATACTGTTGGTGGAGAGTCCCAGTTACTTTGTCTTTCTTGAACTGCTCAAGGGGCTTGGGATCGAAGCAGTCGGTATTCCAATAAATGAAGACGATGAGCTGGATTCAAAAGGGCTCATTTCCTTGCTGGAAGATATGAAGGCCAAGGGAATGGATAAGCGCGTGAAAGGAATTTACCTCGAGTCGTGGTTTTCCAATCCATCCACGCGCTGCCTGACCAATGAAAAGAAGGCTGAAGTTGCCCATATTCTCAGGGATGCAGGACTGATGATTCCGATCTTGGAGGATGGAGCCTACCAGGAACTCTATTTTGAGGAGCCTTTTCCATCGACCTCGGTCTTTGCCATTGATGCGTTTGATGCGTTCCCGCGTTTGTTTTTTGGTACCTTCACCAAATCGTTTGCAACGGGATTGAAGGCGGGTTTCGCCATCTGTGATCACCCTGAACTTCTCAGTAAGATGGCCAGCGTAAAAGGGCACCACGATTTTGGTTCCTCCAACTACTCACAGGCGATTATAGAGCATGCGATTGAGCAAGGTGATTACGATGCTCAGCTCAAGCGAGGCCGTAAACGCTACCAGTTAAAAATGGAAGTGCTTCACCGTACGCTGGTTGAAGAAGAGCTTCAGAAAATGGGTTGGAGTTGGCAAAAACCTGATGGTGGCTTGTACCTCTGGCTGAAAGGCCCAGAAGGGCTCGATACCTCTATGGATGGCGCTTTTTTTGAAAACGCTGTAAAAGAAGGCGTCCTCTACGTTCCCGGCAATTTATGTTTTGCTCCAGGAGTCCCGAAAAACTACACGCGTTTATCATATGGAGTACTTGAAGCCGACGATTTGGTGAAAGCCGGAAAGCGCTTGGCTAAAGTGATCCGTCAATTTAATTAGTTTCTACACAAATCTTATCTTATCCTTGTTATGAAAATCTGTTGTATCGGTGCTGGCTATGTAGGTGGACCGACCATGGCTGTAATTGCAGAAAAATGCCCTCACATAACCGTCACAGTTGTGGATGTTGATGCATCCAAAATTGATGCATGGAATAATGGAAACCTTCCCGTGTTTGAGCCCGGTTTGGCCGATGTGGTCGAACAGCAGCGCGGAAAGAACTTATTCTTTTCCACCGATCGGAAAACGGCTATCGCCGAGGCCGACATCATTGTCGTGGCCGTTGGAACGCCTACCAAGAAATATGGTGTTGGCGCCGGACGTGCAGCCGACCTGGTTTACATTGAAAAATGTGCCCGCGATATCGCCAAGATGGCCGTAGGACCTAAGATCGTTGTTGAGAAATCTACGATTCCGGTGCGGACAGCGGACGCGTTGAAACAGATTTTGAATGAAAGTGACAGTGCTCAGTTCCAAGTGCTTTCCAATCCTGAGTTCCTTGCTGAAGGAACAGCCATTGAAGATTTGCACAACGCCGACCGCGTTTTAATTGGTGGCGATCAAACTCCCGAAGGTCTGGAAGCGATTGAGACGCTTACCAGTGTCTATGCAAACTGGATTCCTAGAGAAAGAATTTTGGCGACCAACCTTTGGTCTTCTGAACTCTCCAAGCTTACCGCGAATGCATTTCTTGCTCAACGTATCTCTTCTATCAACGCCATGAGTGCGCTCTGTGAAGAAACAGGTGCCGATGTGGATGAGGTTGCCAGAGCGATTGGAACGGACAGCCGTATCGGTCCTAAGTTTTTAAAAGCTTCTGTTGGTTTCGGCGGATCTTGTTTCCAGAAAGACATTCTGAACCTGGTTTATCTTTGCGAACACTTTGGTCTGAAGGAAGTCGCCGATTACTGGTGTAAGGTCGTTGAGATGAACGATTATCAGAAAAAGCGTTTTTCAGGTAAAATCGTGCACTCACTTTTCAACACCGTAAACGGCAAGAAGATCGCCGTCCTCGGTTTCGCGTTTAAGAAAGATACCAACGACACGCGCGAGTCTTCATCGATTTACGTTTGTCAGGATCTGATCGCAGAGAATGCCACTGTTTCTATCTACGATCCACAAGTGACTCGGGAAAATATTTTCCTCGATCTTGGTGAATCTGAAGCCGATGAGAATGGAAATCCCAACCGCAATGTTGAAATTGCTGAGGACGCCTATGCCGCTTGTGAAGGAGCGCATGCCGTAGCTATCTTGACCGAGTGGGATATGTTCAAGGATCTGGATTACCAACGCGTTTATGATTCGATGGAGAAACCGGCCTGTATCTTCGACGGTCGAAATATCCTGGATCGTGCTGCTCTGGAAAAGATTGGTTTTAAAACCTATGGTATCGGAAAACCGTCTGCTTAGTAAGCAGCCAACGCTTTCCACTGAGTTTCGGTAATCGCTTCGGGTCTTGTATCGGGAGCGAGCCCGCTTTCGATCATTGCCTTCAGCCACGTCTGAAAGGATTCAGGGAGTTGTGCTTTGGCGACGATGGAGCTGATTTGCTTTCTGCGCTGACGAAAGATTTGGCGGATCCCTTCTTTAGTTTCCTTCTTAAATACCAGGGGATTCTCCAAGCGCCTTAGGCTTAGGAGAGCCGATCCCACATCTGGAAGTGGATAAAAGCATTGGGCACCGACCTTGTGGATCTCATGCACCTCGTAGGCACTCTTCAGGAACAGTGAAATGGGGCCAAAGTTTCCTGACCCTGAATTGGCAACAAATCTATCGGCCGCTTCTTTCTGTAGCATCAGGACCATCCGTTCTGGAAGGGGACCTGATAAAACAGCATCCAGCCAAGGGGTTGAAATAGCGTAGGGGAGGTT
>CALJGU010000256.1 GCA_938075565.1 uncultured Opitutales bacterium
CCTGCATCTAATAATGCCTGATCGTTTATTTCATCACCCTATGAAGACCTCTTCTCGTTTATTGCCAATACTAGCCATGCTTTGTGCTTTTCATGTGCTCATTCAGGCTCGTCAGCCGAATGTGGTTATCTTTCTGACCGATGACCAAGGGTGGGGTGATCTGAGTAGCAACGGAAATACAAATCTATCGACTCCGAATATCGACTCTTTGGCCGAACAGGGGACCACGATGGACAATTTCTATGTATGCTCTGTGTGTGCTCCCACGCGCGCTGAATTCCTTACAGGTCGTTACTATCCACGAACAGGAGTCAGTGGTGTTAGTCGTGGACAAGGGCGACTCAATGCGGACGAAACCACCATCGCAAATGTCTTTAAAGCCAATGGTTATGTCACCGGTGCATTCGGGAAATGGCATAATGGAACTCAAACACCTTATCATCCCAACGACCGTGGATTTGATGAATTCTATGGGTTTACCTCGGGACATTGGGGGCACTACTTCAGTCCTCCTTTGGATCATAATGGGAAGATGGTAAAGGGGAAGGGGTATGTGGTTGATGACTTCACCGACCACGCAATTGATTTTATTGAGAGGAACCAGGAGAAGCCCTTCTTTTGCTACATCCCTTACAACACTCCGCACTCGCCGATGTACATTTCGGATGAGTATTACAGCAAGTTCGAGGGGAAGGATCCGGCCATGCGTTTTTGGGAACCGGAAAGAGAAGATGTCATGATGACCCGAGCCGCTCTCGCCATGTGTGAAAACATCGATTGGAATGTCGGGCGGGTTTTGAAGACGTTGGAACAGCTTCGTTTAGAAGAAGACACCATCGTGATCTACTTCTCCGATAACGGTCCCAACTCCTATCGGTGGAATGGTGGAATGAAAGGGCGCAAGGGATCGAATGATGAAGGCGGTCTGCGTTCTCCTTTTCTAATCCGATGGCCCGGAACGATTCCCGCTGCTGAGAAACGGACGCAGGTAACTGGAGCGATCGATTTGCTCCCTACCTTGGCTGATCTTGCAGGGATCACGTTAAACATCAACAAGCCTCTCGATGGTCAGAGCTTTAAGCCTTTGTTATTCGATGGAGCTTCACACTGGCCGCCGAGACCTTTGTTTTCCATTAGAAGTAATCAGGTGAGTGTGCGCAGTCCACTTTTTAGAATGGATGCAAATGGTCGGCTGTTTGAAGTCGCAGTTGATCGTAGTCAGCAGCACGACGTGTCATTCAAGTATCCTCATACTGCGGCCAGCCTTAAAGAGCAGGCCGAGCAGTTTGGCGAAGCAATGCAGGTTGAATTTAAACGCTGCGCCGACCGGCCCTTCACCGTTGGTTTTGGTCCATCAACAACCTTGCCCGCCAGAGACGGACAGGAGCACGGAACGATTCAACGGAGTGTTCGATCGCCCAACAACTCATTCTTCACGCATTGGACGCATGTCGATGACTCCATTACCTGGCCAGTGGAGATCGGTAAGACCGGCGATTATGAAGTCACCGTACTTTATACCTGCGCCGCAGGGGATGAAGGGGCTGTCGTCGAGTTGAAACTGGATGGAGGGAATTCCGTCCATGCCGAAGTCACTGAGGCATTTGATCCACCCCTCTGGGATAAATCACTCGAGCGTATGGCTGAGTCTCATTACTTCGTAAAAGATTTTAAGCCGCTCAAGTTAGGTACATTAAAACTCTCACAAGGTACGGGAACCCTTCGACTCGGTTCATTGAAGAAGCCTGGAAAACGTTTGATCGATGTGCTCTCGGTGGAGCTGACATTAGTTCAGTAATGAGCTAATCTTCACCATCTGGAGTTACGTAGCCTCCTTTTTTACGAAGCTGATTGATACGCCATTTTAGGTGATCAATGAGAATGCCAGGATTCGTAAAGGATTCCTTGAATCGTCTTCGGCGGCGATCTCGTAGTGATTCGTAGATCTCTCCATGCTTACCATGGAATTCGATAGCAATATGTTTGGCGACGGTGTCGCCTATATTCTTCATGCCGTGTTTGATACCAGCTGAGTAGTAGATGACAGAAGGTTCGCTTACGGTTTCACCAATCGTTTCGACTGTGCCCTCAAAATGGATGATCGCGACATCGTAAGCGTCTTGGTGAGGATCGTAAGGCTGGCCCGGTTGCAGCGTGGCCATGTGAGATTCGATGGTTCGCAAGTAACCCGTTTTGCCTCGTATGAATGAATCGATTACCATGGCATCCGCTGGTTCCCGTGCTTCCTGCATGGTTTGATCAGCGTTTACAAAAGTGCTTGGAAGCGTTTTATCCGAAAAACTCTCGTCGGAAATCCACTTGAAAACAACCGTCACTGCTGGTTTGTCCGAATTGTTTTCGAAGGTGTGCCTCCAATTAGCCGGGTGATAAATGTAGTCTCCGGGTTTTGCGGGAAAGCGAACCATCTTGTTTGAGCCTTTTTCGTCTTCGGCAATGAGGTCTGCTTCTCCGACGACCATCATTTGTATCTCCTCTTCGTCATGAATGTGGGGAGGGTGAGCCCATTTCCTGGGAGCCAAAATGGAGTAATGGCACTCCATCAGACTAAGCTCGCTTGTGGGGCCTCGAACCAACTGAAATATTTTTAGATCTTCATCCCCGAGCTCATTGTCCTGATAGTCCAAAGTCTCGATCAAGGTGGAAATTGCAAAGGGTGTGTGGATCGGAGTTTTGGGTGGGCCTGCCATGATTGTATTGGGTTGCTCCTGACTGCTTCCTCTTACGAGGAGGCAGGGTGGTTTGGGTTCAATGTGGTATTCCATTGGCCATCGTTTGTGACCAAATTTGGGGATCCGGACGGCTTTATCGGCTCTGGCGTATTGGAGTAGAACTGCAAGTCGACGCTTATTGGTACTGGTATTTCTAGATCCATGCCAAAGGCGACCGTCGAAGATCAATGCGTCACCATCGGTTGTATCCAGATACTCGATGCGACTGTCTCCCTGAAGTTCATTCGACCATTCAATGACGATTTCGTCTTCAATGGATGTCCAAGGCACTCCTTTTTCTTTCGCAATCTGAAAAAGCAGTCGGTTGAACTTATGGGAACCGGGTACGACTTTAAGAGAGGTGTCCTTATTGGTATCTTCCAGGCCCATCCAGATGGAAATGAATCCTTCACCAGAAGTTGAAGACTCAATGTCATCGTGCCACTGGTGAATTTGTTGGGGTAATCGAAGAAGACTCACTGCACCCCACAATATAATACCTTCTCCAATAAGCTCGGCGACACGATCGGTTAAGCGTTCATGCTTGGCTAATGTGGCCCAAGCGGAGTTCGTGATTGCAGCGCCTTTGTCCCATACGGGGGAGGTTGATGTTCTTCAGATCGAATGCCCTTCAGGATCTCTTGGCATTCCGTTTTGGAAAAGAGCGCCTTTTCAATGTAATAGCCGTTTTCAGCAAAAGATAGATCCATAAGTGTACGTTCTTTAGTTAGCCGGATCGCCATCGGCAGTATACCATTCGATCTGTGGCATATCGGAAGGCGGTGGGGGAGGCCAATGCGCTCCTCGTTGGCTGGTTAGACTTCGATTGGGGCCTGGAGAAAAAGGCTTATTCGGTTTTCCCACTAGTTTGCCATCTTCCACCCAATCCTCATCTCCGCCATAGAGCTGAGTAATCAGAATGTCATGAAGTCTCTTTAGTGTGTCTGCATGCTCTTGGGATTCGGCTAAGTTTGTCTTTTCAAGTGGGTCCGTTTCCAGGTCAAACAGGAAGCTCTTGTTGCCAGTCGCATAGTAAATGAGTTTGTAGCGGTCATCGCGAATCATGCGGGAGGCTCGTGGAAGCTCGTCGATTTCTCCATAGAACCAATCCCGCTTCTTGTCGCCTACCATAGAAATGCCTTCAACGGTATCGGGAATGCCTACACCTGCCAAGTCGAGCAACGTGGGCATGACATCCTGCCATCCCACCAGTCGATCATCAACACGGTGATGGCCGACTCGATCATCATCTTTTACTCCCATGAGTAGCATCGGGATGTTCGCTGAGTTTTCAAAGAAGACGCGTTTGGCCCACATCCCATGATTGCCCAGCATGTCTCCATGGTCGGAGGTAAAACAAATGATGGTATTGTCGAGATGACCTTCTTCTCGAAGGGTTCCAATGATTACTCGAAGCTGATGATCTATTTGCGTGCAGAGCGCATAAAAGGCTAGCCGTGCTCCGCGTATCTGCTCCTTGGTAAATTTGTTTCCTCGATCGAAATCAATCTGATTGCTGAAGCAGGGATCTTCGCTGTCTTCCCAACTGCCTTTGTATGGCATGTCGATGTCCACTCCCATATCGCGATACAGATCCATGTAGTGCTGCATGGGCAGAAGCGGAGGATGGGGGTGACGGAAAGAAAGGTACCAGAAGGCTGGCCGTCCTGGATCTTTGCGTTTGATGACTCGGCACATTTGGTTGGCCGCCCAGTTGGTAGCGTGAGTTTCTTCAGGAAAGCCCCATGTTCGATGGCTGTACTCATTGTTGCTCATGCCATGTTCGAAGAACCGACCGGCATAACCCTGATCGCCAAGGAACAACTCGTAGTCATCAACTACGCCATACATCTGACGTCCCTCTTCATCGAGAATCACGTCATCAAATCCAATCCGATTGCGTTGTGGATATACGTGAAGCTTTCCCACGGCATAGGTTTGGTATCCAGCATCGCTAAAGGTACCCGCCATGGTTGGTAGGTCAGGCATCGGCATTTCCGTCGAGAAAACCCGATCTCCATGAGTCTTAGGTGGAGTGCCGGTCATCAACGTTCTGCGCGCAGGTATACACACCGGACATTCGGCATAAGTATTGGTGAATCGGGTACCGTTGGCAGCCAGTTGGTCCAGGGTAGGCGTTTGAATCGCGGGGTGACCTGCGCAGCCAAACAAGGAGGCCGGCCAGTGATCCGTAGAAATGAGAAGTACGTTGGGTCTTTCTGACATATGGGTAGTGAGTGGCCTCTATTAAGCCGACTCCCTATGACCTATGTCAAATCAAGGCTTTCATGCTTCGGACGGATCATTATCCATCTCGCGGAACGCCTTGGTCGGATGCGGGCAGCGCCAGAGGGCTATTAAGACGACCAATACAATCCCTGTAATAAAATACCAGGGGAAGTAGATCAAGGTTGAGGCGTAGAGGGCATCAACATCGGTTGCGAGCTCAGGGTCGCCTTTCTTTAGATGACTTCCGAGGATGGCATAGAGCCAGCCTATGAATGCATAGCCTAGGTTGCCCGCCATCCCTTTGAAGCTCAGTACGGTTGCCCGCATGCCTTTCTTGCTGATATGGTTCAAGTAGTAGGACAGGCAAAACATGGTAATCGAGAATGCGACAAACATGAGTATCGCAAAAATGAGACCGATGTAGGGAACCAGAAAGTTTGAACCGATGAAGCCAGTCATCGCGATGGTGCAAACAGCAAAGAAGTTAAAAGTAGGGGAGTGATGATCCACGAGCCACTTGCTCAAGGAGGCGGTCAAGATTCCCAAAGCAGAAATACCAGCACCAATGAATCCAAAGTAAACCGGCGTAAATTCAATGAGTTCATAGTATTGGCTACTCAAGGTTACGAACATCCGAATGACGCTGTCGGCATAGGCGCCTGCCACGATGACTATGAGCGCAAAGGGAGTGTGGACGATCCATCTCCCGGCGTCCCAGGTTTGTTTGAAAGCTTCACCTAATGCCGGAGACTCGTGCGCTTCCTTCTTTTTTCCTGGTTCGATAAATCTTAGCGACACAAGGAAAACAATGATGGAGGAAATCAGGGTCAAGTAAACAGGCCACCGTAATACGGTCTCTTTGGTTACCTCGACATCCAGTCCGAGGCCGCTGGCTACCTTACCGACGATATTTGGATCGTAGATGACTCCTCCCATGACCATCGCAAACATGAAAGCGAACGACTGGATCCGTGCCATCTTTGCCAGGACTTCTGACCACTTGTCTTTGAGACCCGCTTGGTCGAGTGAGTCAAACACGAGGGCTTCATCGGACCCACTCGCCGATGCCTCTCCCAAGCCACTCAATATTCGGTTGATCGCCAAGATCCAAAAAAGAACCGTTGCGTCTGCGCGTGGTGCAAATGCCCAGACGGCCATTTCTGCCACCATCAGGCTGGTGGTAAAAACTAAAAGCTTTTTTCTGCCAAACAGATCGGACAACGCACCTGACGGTACTTCAGCTAGAATAATGGTTACCGCCCAAATGACGTTTAGAAGGGCAAATTGCTCCAGGCTTAATCCAAAATCTAAATAGATGATGGCGAAGATCGGATAGTAGAAACGAGCGTTGAAAAGTGCTCGGAAGGCAATGAAGAGCCTTATGTTTCGTTGGGCGATCGCTGGAAGAGATAAGGAAGACATACTCAAGTTTGTGTCGTTGGCGGGTTTTTAAAAATGCGTGGAAGGCTGATCAAGATCGCTGCTCCCAGGAGAAGGCTGATCCATCCAGGGAACCCAAGTCCCGCTGGTATAAATCCCACGAGCACGGCAAGCCCAGCGGCCAGGAGAGCATAGGGGATTTGAGTTTGGACGTGTTCGAGAGGATCGAGGTCGCAGGCGATGGAGGATACGATCGTGGTGTCGCTCAATGGAGAGCAATGATCACCAAACACGGCCCCACTGAAAACTGCAGCTATGGTGATGGGAACTAGCGAGTCGCCGGCTTCCACTCCACCCATGGCTAAGGCCACGGGTATAGCGAGTGGCATGAGTACACCCATGGTTCCCCACGAAGTCCCAGTTGTGAACGAGATCAGGGTTCCGGTTACAAAAACCGCGGCTGGGAAAAACATGGGTGGAAGATTGCCTTTTAATAAACCTGTGAGAACCGGTGCAGCTTCCAGCTGAGACAGAGTGCTGCTCAGTATCCATACGCTGATGAGTATCAGGCAGGGGGTGAACAGGTTCAATACACCTCCCATAAATATGTCGGATGCGCTTTCTTCCTTGAACTGACTCAGGTTACTTAGAAATGCGACCAGGCAGGCAAATGCGCTCACCGTGACAAGGATCTTGGCTGCATCGGCGGCGCCAAATGCCGCAGCTAACTTTCCAAATGAGAAGGGAAGTAATCCTCCTTCAGCGCCGTCGACATAGAGCCCAATCATCAGTCCTGAAATTAGCACCAATAAAGGCAAAATCGCTCGCCAGGCGCCATCGGTAGATTGGTCGTAAGTTTCAGGATTCGGGTCCAATATGGAATTATTGTCTACTCTCCGGATCTCAGCTTTCCGCATAGGGCCAATGTTCCAGTTGTTGGCGATGACTGCAGCGAGAAGAGCCAAAGTGAACCAGCAATAGAAGTTTAAAGGTATGGATTGGAAGAACAGGGCAAACGCATTTACTTCTTCGATCCCAAACTGTTTATACCCTTCGCGTATCATCGATAGCTGATAGGCAATCCACGTCGAGATGACGGCGATGCAAGCGACCGAAGCACTGGTCGAGTCGACGATGTAGGAAAGCTTTTCTTTCGATACTCCTGCCTTGCGGGCCAATGGAGAGAGGGTTTTCCCAACCAGTAGACTATTGGCGAGTCCATCGAAAAAGCACACGATTCCTAAAGCGAATCCTGACCATTGTATCCGTTTCTTAATCGACCCTGATGCTCGAACCCAGCGATTGAGAAGCGCTTGTATGCCACCGCCTTTTTCGATCAAGGCGACGAAGCCTCCCAGTAGCAGAGTGAAAATAAGGACGCTGATATTCCATCCGCTCTGGAGGGCTGGGATCAAGTGATCTGTGAAGATAGCCACAAATGCCTTTACTGGATTTCCATCATTGAGAAGAATGGCTCCGGCGGATCCACCGATAAGCAGCCCTGCAATGACTTTTCGCAAAAGCAGCACTGATAATAGCCCTAAAATACTCGGCCACAAGGGGATCAACAAGAAGTCACTATTCACCAAGGTCCAGGTCGCCAGCCACAGTGTTAAAACAAGAAGTTTTTTGTAAGGAAAGGTGGAAGGCAGCGACATATGATTTATGTTAGTGAACAACTGTGGACGAACATTACAGGATTTTCCACTGATTAAACGTTTCAAATAGCTGTTTTTCGGCTATGTTAAAACCCTTACCTAATAGAAGACTCGTTGAGTCCCCACTAGAATCTCTTTTCGGCCTCAACCGAAAACTCAAAAAATAGAACACACCATGTTAGAAGTACCCACCACCGAGGAAGAGCTAAAACCATTCCCGCCATTCAATCTGGCGCGATTATTAAAGACGGTTTTCGATCCGGATGCCGGTGAAAAAGTCTGCATTCTGATCGATCTTGATGACCCTCGTGGCGTCCAGGACTTTAAGTTTCTAGAGAATCCGGATCTTACGATCCAGCGCCACGCGTATGAAAAATTCTACCTTGGATTTAAAGAGGGTATCCTTGACGAACTAGGACTGACCGGCGGAGAGATGTATGCCTACAAACGCACAGGTGGATCAAACCTAGACCTGCCTGAAGATTGTTACGATATCGAAGGTAATCACCTCAGTTTAGAAGAGGATGTCTACAAACCCTACGATTTGATTCTGTGTATTTCTTCCGAGTCGGCCACGGCTCCTCTAACTGCTTCTGCGAAACAGATCGGTTTCCGCGGTGCCACCATGCATGGAATGAATGATATCATTCTTCGCTCTGGATTGGCCGTAAATTATAACGAAGTCTCTGTGCAGGCTGAGAAGCTTCGTCTAAGCATGACCAATGCGGATTGGGCCGAGATCGATTTTGCTGTGGGTGACACTACCTACACATTGAAACTGATTCTTGACCAACAAGATGCTCAAAAGAGTCACGGGCTTTGTCTAGGTAAAGAGCCGGACATCGCTAACTTGCCTGCGGGTGAAGTTTACTTCGTACCAGCCGGTGCGGAAGGTCAGTTCCCCATGCTGTATGATGACGGGTCCATTGGCATCATGAATGTTTCCGGCGGTAGAATTCAGTCCGCTGAACTGCTTTCTGGTGAGCAATCAACGATTGATGCACACAATGCCAAGATGACCAGTGATCCCGTAACAGGAGAGATCGGTGAATTAGGATTTGGAACGCAAACACTGCCCGTTTCTGGCCGTGACATCCAGGATGAGAAGATTCTCGGAACGGTTCATGTGGCTACCGGACGGAGTGACCACCTCGGAGGTCACCTGACTCCCGACCTGTTTGCTGAAGCGCAAAATGCCACGCACGACGACATTCTGTTTGCTCCGCATAAAACACCTATGGTCAACGTGCCAGAAGTGCGGGTCCATCGAAACGGTGAGACTCATGTAGTGATTGAAAACTTCCAGCCAGCAGCCTACTTAAATGCAGCGTTGGAAGCATAGCATTCGTCGCATCTAAAATTTCAAAGACCAGCCGGGAACGGCTGGTCTTTTTTATGTCGAAGAGAGCTCCGATGAGAAGCAGGAGCCTAAGCCCATTTCTAAACTGACCCCTGAAGGTGTTCAGTTTGCTCATGGGACCGTAGATGAATCTGGATGTTGAGACCATGCGGTTATTGATGGGGAAAAGTGGAAGAGGTGTATGTCACAGTAATCATTCTCTGTGATTCGCTGTGAAACGATCTTATCGGGACTCAGTAAAGTCGAGGCAACTGTTCCCTCAACCGGTAAACAGTTTCTCTACCACATTCCCAGAGTTGATGGTCGGTCTTTCCAATCGTCCGCCCGACTTAAATTCAAGCTGCATGTGATCGAGGCCGACTGCATGTAGAATCGAGGCATGCAAGTCATGCACGTGAGCTTGCTCACTGGTTGCATACAGCCCTAGGTCGTCCGTGGTTCCGATTGTTTGTCCACCGTGAACGCCTCCACCTGCCATCCACATGGTAAATCCATAAGGATTGTGGTCTCGTCCATTCCCTTTTTCGCCCATCGGAGTACGACCAAATTCTCCGCCCCAAACGACGAGCGTATCTTCGAGTAGCCCACGCCGTTTCAAATCGGTGAGTAGTCCCGCAATCGGAAGGTCAACCGAGCGGCACAGGTTCGTACTTCGTTCCTCGTGATTGGCGTGGGTGTCCCAGGCACTTCCCGCACCACTATAAATTTGAACAAAGCGCACACCTCGTTCTGCAAGTCGGCGAGCCATCAGGCATTGCCTTCCGAAACCCTCAGTCTCTTTCTGATCCATTCCATAGAGCGCCTTCGTTGCCTCTGACTCCGTCGAGAGATCAACCGCGTCTGGAGCTTCGGCCTGCATGCGGTAGGCCATTTCGTAGGAATTGATGCGGGCTTCCAGTTCGTCATCGAATTGATTCAACTCCGCGTGTTTCTGGTTCAGCTGATTTAGAAGATCGAGTTTCTTACGCTGCCGCGCGTTGGAAATATGCTTAGGCGGATTGAGGTTATGAATCGGAACGGGTCCATTTTCAAACAAGGTTCCCTGGTAGGTAGCAGGCATAAAGCCCGTTCCCCAATTTCGGACACCTCCTAAAGGGGTCTTTTTGGTGTCCTTAAGAACGACGAAGGAAGGCAAATCATTGTTTAGCGTACCCAGTCCATAGACTGCCCATGCACCAAGGGAAGGGCGACCGCCCAAGATCGAGCCGGTGTTCATCTGGCAAACCGATCCTACATGATTGAGGCCATCGGCCCAGCAGGAGCGAATAACTGCCATATCATCCACATGATTGGCGATATGGGGAAACCAATCGGATACCCAGGTTCCACTCTGGCCATGTTGTTTCCATTCTCTGGGGGAACCGAGCAGGGGGGATCCTTGCTCGCCCATGGCGGTGATAGGTTCCTTAAAACTCTTTGGCAGGGTCTGACCATGCAGCTCGTTCAAGAGTGGCTTGGGGTCGAATAAATCAATATGACTGGGACCCCCCTCCATGAATAGAAAGATGACGCGCTTTGCTGTTGCTCGATGATGTCCTGGTTTTACGAGAAGTGGATCGGTTGCTTTGCCAAAGGCTTTATCCAATCCAAGAACACCGGCGAGTCCCAGTCCTGCGATTCCACCTCCTGCACGCATTAGAAAATCCCTACGCGACACCGTTGATTCCATGTGGGGAACCAGTTGGTTATGTTGATCGCGGTAGAAGTTCATATAAGC
The DNA here is from genome assembly GCA_938075565.1 of uncultured Opitutales bacterium. GTDB lineage: Bacteria > Verrucomicrobiota > Verrucomicrobiia > Opitutales > UBA2995 > UBA2995. The sequence continues at coordinate 11,074 of CALJGU010000256.1, forward strand.
TGCTGCGTTAGTTGATGTATATGAATTCGTTGGTGTTGATCAGTACGTGGCAGAGGTCGACCCATGCTTCTCGCTCTTCCTGTGGATTGTCTTTGGTCAGTTCGAGGAATGCCTGCGCTTCTTTGAGCTCATCTTCCTTTGGTGCCCTGCCCAGTGCCTTTTGGAACGCAATCGAGATGCGCTCTTTTTTGTTTTGAACTTCTATGTTTCCCAAATGCTCGGCAAACCGTTCTGCCCGTTTGAGTGTCCATGTTCCATTGATCAAGGCCAAGGCCTGTATTGGAGTTGTGGTTACGTCGCGTAAGTGGCAGCTGTTATGTAAGTCTGGTGTGTCGAAGTTGTTCATCATGGTGCTGTGCTTGTTCCGTTTGTTCACCACGTAGATCGACCTTCGGGTTGAAGCTTCCTCCTCAACTGCGCGGCCTCCCATAGTAAGATCCATCTCTCCGGTTACATGAAGCATGGCATCACGTAATTGCTCAGCGTCCATTCGGCGTACAGGCATCTTCCAGAGTAGCCGATTCTCAGGATCGTTCTCTTCTGCCATATCAGCCTCCGTTCGAATGGATCCTTGTCGGTAGGCGGCTGAGGTCATGATGAGTCGATGCATGGACTTGAGGCTCCAGTTTTCGTTGATGAATTTCTGAGTTAGCCAATCTAGTAATTCGGGATGGCTGGGCTTGTCGCCCAAGACACCAAAGTCATTGCTCGAATTGACTAACCCACTTCCAAAATGCCACTGCCATAGACGGTTCACCATGACCCGGTTGCTTAACGGGTTCCCATTGTCTGTTAGCCAGTTCGCGAGTGTCGACCGGCGGCCCGTAGAATGGATCTGTTCGTCAAGGGCTGTGATTTTAGCGTCTCCTGGATCGAGGATAGACAGATAACCAGGTGCAATGTCTTCTTCACCATTCTCAGTATTGAGCAGAGTATGTGGCGGGGTTCTTCCAACGTCTCTTACTGCTGAGACTGCTTCACGTTCTGTCGGCTTGAATTCGTCAAACTGCGCTAGCTGCTTTTTCAGTTCGTGCCAGCGTTGAACGTGTTCGTTCGAAATGGATTTTTCGTAATCACGGGTGGCAAAATAGTTCATCATTTTTTCAGCAAAGCGGGCCAGTTGCTCTTCATAGGGAGTGCGGTTTTCCTTCTCCATCATTTCCTGGATGTAAGGTGGCAGTTTGTTGTATCCTACCTGCCTTCTTGCTTCCCATGGGTCTGCTTTGATCGAATCCATCTCTTCCTGAATGGGAGCTGTCATGGCATACCATCGGGCAAATTGCTTCTGGTAGTCCTGCTCAGCTGCATCACCGCCCAGATAAACTTCCTCCCACGGAGAAATAGCAGAAAAGAATGCACGGAAGCGGAAATAGTCCTTTTGGGAAATGGGATCAAATTTGTGATCGTGGCAGCGAGCGCATTTCATGCTCATTCCCAGGAACACGTCACCGGACACGTCTGTGATGTCGTCCAGGGATGCCTCCCAGTGGCGACCCATGTCCGGTTGGTTATTCTCATAAGGCCAAAGGCGGAGATAGCCAGTGGCAACTTTTGCGTCGTCGTTATTTGGATACAATTCATCTCCGGCGATTTGTTCCTTTACGAATCTAGAGTAGGGTTTGTCATGATTTAGCGAATCGATCACATAGTCACGGTAGCGCCAGGCATTGGGCCGCAGTACATCTGCTTTGAATCCATCCGAGTCTGCATAGCGAACAAGGTCGAGCCAGTGTCGCGCGTAGCGTTCGCCGTATCGAGGTGATTCCAAAAGACGATCGATCAGCTTCTCATAGGCATCCGGCGATGTATCGTTTACAAAACGAGCGATGGCCTCAGGAGTGGGAGGCAGTCCATGGAGGTCAAGTGTGGCTCTACGAATCAGGGTGCTTCGATCTGCCTCCTGGGTCGGAGTCAGTTGGTTTGCTTCCAACGAGCTAAGAATAAAGGCATCGATTTCGTTGTGTGCCCATCCTCGTTCTTTCGTTTCAGGTACTTGTGGATTAGAAATGGGTTGGAAAGCCCAGTAGGATTTTTCCTGTTTGGAGTATTCGGCTTGTGAGTCAGAGGAGAATAACGCGAAGAAAGTACAAACCGCAACAGCCAGCAGCCAGGGCATAGGAGTGCCAAGCGAGGGTTGGTTGTATTTGATCGAGTATGTCATGCCTCCAGCTGTCAAAAGCTATTCGAGGTCTCAATGTCACGGAGAGACATTATATTAGCTCACAAATAGGAGGCGGGGTCAAGAGCTCAGGGTTGCCCAAAGCCCTCTACCAGGCGTCGCCTTAGCAGGTCGTCGCGGTAGGCGGTATACATCCACTGATTGTCGGGGCTGATTCTAGCGTAATTGCAGCGCGGACGGCCATCGGGCGATGGGATAATGATAATTGGCCCAGAAGCAGCAGACGCATGAACAGGAGGTACGATTTGAGTTCCTAGAGCCGTTCCGCTTAGCAGGCGCCCGTCGGCAAGCACCACCATTCCGTCAAGCCGAGTCAGGCTTTCGGATGTCATTCCTAATTTATAGGCCGGAAAGCTCGTGCCAGTGAGACGTGAATTTTCTCCGATTGAGAAGCCATGGACGGTATCTGAGTCAAACTCAGCAACCAGGAGCGTTTTCTGATCGAGGGATAAAGCTATGCCATTGGGCTTCCAGGGGAGGGTGGCAGCCAAGTTGCGCTCAAAAGATCCTGCGGCTAAACGCCAAACAAGTTTACTGTTCGGGTCGGTATAGAAAATAGTTCCGTCATTCAGGATGGCTATATCGTTGCTCTGCGTGCCTGTGTTGATGGCGGTCTTTTCCCAGGTCTTTGGATCCCAGGCATTGATCGCTTTGTCACCACTGGAGCAGCCGTAGAGTCGCCCGTCAGGTCCGAAGGCGATGCCGTTTGCTCGACCGGTTGCGCCATCGATCAACGTTTTTTCACCTGTGTCTTTGTCGACTTTGTAGAGTAAGTTACGGGGTACATCTGTGAAGTAGAAGTGACCTTCCTTATCCCAAGCCATGCCTTCGGCAAATTGATGACCATCAGAAATGACCTCCCATTCGGAGTCTTCAGCGAAGACGAGATCTTGGGCATTTATTGAAATAGGTAGAAGAATCAAAAACAGAAGGAGAATACGAATCATGAAGCACTTCTAAGATTAGAGTTGGAATGGGGCAATGGATAAGAACAAAATTCGCTTGAATTAGAGTAGCACAGGCATCTTGCCTGTGTTGTTATCTTGAGCGTACACAGGCAAGATGCCTGTGCCTTATACACAACTATTTAGATTCTAAAAACGGATGTAAGGATGTAGGAGCAAGCTTCCCTCCTACATGGATAATTTTTATTCACGCCCTTTGAAAAAAACGCATTTTCTTGGGATAATGTCAGCCCTAGTAATCCTTCAAGGATTTCAAAAGAAATATGATTTTGTACTCATTATTTTGTTTAGAAAAATACATAATCATGAAGAACAAAATCATAAACCTAGATAGGTGAACCAAGACGAAATTGTGTATAAGGCTATGGCAAGATGCCTGTGCCACTTTTCTAAGAGGAACGGACCTTCCAAGTTATCCGAGTGCCTTCTCAACCACGGCTTTCATTTTGCGAAGTCCAGTCTTCGCTACTTTTAATGCATCCTGCTCCCAATAGGTGGGGTTAAACAACTCGAGCGAGAACACCATGTCTGGATTTATCGTTACCAAGGTTTCCATAATCTGTTTCATGGGCGCAATGCCATCGCCTGGGTAAACGCGATCCTTGTCACCGATTTTTTCCCAGGGTGGGTCGGATGGATAATCGTTTATATGGAAGGCGTGAACAGAGGACTTACTGAGCATCTTTAAACCAGTGAAGTCGGAGCCACTTTTGTAGATGTGGTAGATGTCGGGAAGCACGCAGGCTTTCGGATGACCGCTCTCAATCGCAACAAAGACAGCTTGGCCTAGTCGTTGCAGGTTTTTGGAAAAGCCCCATACTTCGACTTGCGGTACCACACCCATTTCGTCACCCACTTCTAGAAGAGCCCGGTAGCGCTCAGCGGCAGCGAGTAAGTCGAGGCCGGCTTCTTTGGTTGCACCCTTAGGAGGAGCAGCCAAGCGCTTACCGCCGATTTGAGCCAGTAGGTCCATGTCACTCTTGGCTTCCTCAAGCCCCTTGGCACGCTCTTCTGGATCATCCACGATCCAAGGAGCAAATCCAATCGCGCTCTCCGCTGTGAGTCCGAGATCGTCGATCCGCTTCTTCAAGTCTTTGAGTGAACCTCCTTGGTCTACATAACCTCGAATGGTTCGGATCCACGGTTCGATTGCCGAGTAACCGGCCTTAGCTGCTGCTTTGACTTCTTTTACCATTCCGAGCTCTTGTCCTCGAATGGTACTCATGTTGAGGCAATATTTGAAATTTGCTTTGGGCAATTTATGGTGCATGGCAGATGCAGTGTGAGTTGTATTCAGAATTCCGGCACCGATGGCGGCGGTTGTTGTAGTGCTGATAAACCGTCTTCTGGAGATGGGCTTGTTCATAGGGATGGTTGGTAAACTTAATTTAACAGTCTAGTACGGAGACATTCATGTCCAGTATGATTGACGCTCCCCCCGAATCCGACCACTAGCTACTTTACTATAGCTCTGGAAAACAAAAAAACGCCGACCCTGAGGCCGGCGTTTTGAAAGAGCTGAAAAAACTTTATGCGAATTTTCTGC